>DATJSO010000119.1:0-4837 GCA_035504075.1 Allostellaceae bacterium
CGAGATATTCCGGCCGCGGTGCCGCGGCCTCCGGCCGCAACAGCGTGGCTTCCAGCGTTGCCGCGGCCAGCGTCTCGATGTTGCGGCGCCCCAGTTCCGCATTCGAATATTTGCTGGCGATGACCTCGCCCTGCTCGGTGATGCGGATCGCACCCTGCACCGCGCCCGGCGGCTGGGCGAGGATCGCCTGGTAGCTCGGCCCGCCGCCGCGGCCGACCGAGCCGCCGCGGCCGTGAAACAGCCGGATGCCCACATCGCGGCGGCGGAACACGTCGACGAGCACGATCTCGGCCTTGTAAAGCTCCCAGCCCGAGGTCAGGAAACCACCATCCTTGTTGCTGTCGGAATAGCCGAGCATCACTTCCTGGGTACGGCCGCGGCTTTCGACGAGGCGCATATACTCGGGCGTGCCGAGAAGCGCATCCATGACCGCGCCGCTGTTGCGCAGATCTTCGATCGTCTCGAACAGGGGCACGATGTCGAGATCGAGCCTGCCCTCACGCGGGTGCAGGAGGCCTGCTTCTTTCAGCAGCACGCCGACTTCGAGCACGTCGGACACATCGGTCGCCATCGAGATGACGTAATGCGGAACCGAGGCAGGGCCATAGCGCCGGTGTGCCTCGGCGGCGGCGCGGACGATCGCGAGCTCACCTGCAGTTTCGCTCGAATACGTGACGAAGGGGGAAGCAAGCGGCCGTGCCGTCGCCAGTTCTGCAAGCAGCAGTCGGACGCGCTCGTTTTCCTCCAGGGCGAGGTAATCGGTGCCAGGCTGGGCCGATTCGATCAATTCGCCGACAACCCGCTCGTGCACGGCCGAGTTCTGTCGCAGGTCAATCGCTGCGAGGTGAAAGCCGAACACATCGATTGCGCGGCGCAGGTCGCGCAGCCGGCCCTTGGCCAGCAACTCCGAGCCGTTGGCCGTCAGCGAGTTGGCGATGATCGAAAGATCGGCGAGCAGCTCGGCGCTATCCGCATAGGCCGGCGCCGCACCGACCGGCGCCTGCAGCGGGCCGTCATACTCCAGCACCCGCGCGGTCGCCGCTAGCCGCGCGTAAATCCCGGTGATTGCGCGCCGATAGGGTTCGTAGCGGCGAAATGCCGAGCGATCGGGCGAACGCGCCGCCAGCTCGCCGAGCGAGGGCGACACCTCAACCAGCCGGCTGTCGAGCGATAATTCGGCGCCGAGCAGCCGCAGTTCGGCAAGGTAATGACCCAGCGCCTTCGCGCTTTGCAGGCGCAGCGCGTCCTGCAGCACCGCCGCGGTGACGAAAGGGTTGCCGTCGCGATCGCCGCCGATCCAGCTTCCCATGCGCAGAAACGACGGCGGCGGTCCGGAGCCGGCGCCGCACGCCGCGAGGTCCGCTTCAAGATCGGCGTAGAAGCGCGGCAACTCCTTGAGAAAGGTGTAGTCGTAATAGGCGAGGCCGTTATTGACCTCGTCGGTGACCTGCAAGCGGGTGCGGCGCAACAGGTTGGTCTGCCACAGCGTCAGGATCGCGCGCCGCAGTGCGAGTTCGTTGGCCGCCGCTTCCTCCGGCGTCAGCGGGTAGCCGTCGCGCTCGGCGAGCAGCTCGGCGACTTCCATCTCGCGGTCGATCATGCTCTTGCGGCGCACCTCGGTCGGGTGTGCCGTCAGCACGGGCACAACCATCGCTTCGGCAAAGAAGCGGCGCAACCGGTCTGGCGGGACCTGCGCGTCGCGCGCCCGCTCCAGCGTACGCGCCATTGTGCCTTCGCGCGGCGCCGTGGGGGTAAAGGCGTGCTCGCGCGTGCGGCGGATGTGGTGCTGGTCCTCCGCGATGTTGGCGAGATGAGCGAAGAACCCGAACGCGCGGATGATCTGCAGCGCGTCACGGCGCGGCAGCGAATTGAGGGTGTGTTCGAGTTCCTTGCGTGCCGCCGCGTCCTCGTCACGGCGGAAGCGGACCGAGCTTTGCCGGATGCGCTCCACCGTGTCGAACGCCGCGGCACCGCGCTGTTCGCGCACCGTATCGCCGAGGATGCGGCCGAGCAGTCGGATATCGTCGCGCAGCGGCGTATCTTTGTCGTCGCGCCGGTCGTTGAGTTCGGGGGCTTCTGTTAGCGACATCGGGGCAGGGCCTCGCCGCCCATGGAACCAGTCAGAGGATCAGTCGCCCGGCTCGGCAATCGCGTCGTCGGGCGCCTCGATCGCCGCATGCTGCCCCTGCCACGCGAGCCCCAGGCAGATCAGCGCGATCAGGAGGTAGCCAAGCGCTACCGGCCCGGAATTGCCAAAGCCGAGCGCGGTGCCGTTGATCACGCCAAAATACGCCAGTACCGCCGCGCCGAGCGCATAAATCGCCGCGCGATTGAAACGGCGGTCGATGATGAAGGCGGCTGTCGCCCCGAGCATCAGCCCGGTCAGCGTACCGCCGCCACCGAACAGTTCGAGGCCATGATAGATGACGCCGTGCCCGGCAAGCTTGTCGTACCCGACCTCGGCCGCCGATGTCCCGGCCGCGGCAAGCGCGCCGTCGATCTGGTTTTGCGCCCAGGACGCGATATTGGGCAGCATCGCGAGGATCACCGCCGGGGCGTGACGCGCGGGGGTCGATTCGAAGGCCTGCGCCCCGATCACGAGCCCGATATAGAGCAGGATCGGCAGAATCGCGACGAGCGGCACGACCGCCAGCAACAATGCCGTCAGCCCGGTAAAGCACACCAGTGAGATGACGACGCCGGTCGCGAAGGAATAGCCAATCCGGCCGCCGACCGCCTTCCACCCCGGATGGCCGATATAGACCGCCGGCGGAAATGGCGACCCGAGCAGCGCCCCCGCGAGCGCGCCGATGCCGTCGGCGATCAGCACTTTGCGCAGATTGTATTCGTCGCCGGCCGCCGCGGCGCTCTCGACGTTGTTCATGCCCTCGGTGAAGTTGTAGATGCCGAGCGGCACGGCAATGACCAGGAGGGGGCCGATATCACGCAGGCCGGCCACGAAATCAAACGACGGGATCGGCACGTGGATGCCGAATTTTGCGAGCGCCGTGCCAACGGCGGCAGGGTCCATGACCGAACTGATGCCGGTCAGCGTCACGAACCAGCCGATGATCGTCCCAGCGACCACGGCGGCCAGCCCCCCGGGGACACCGCCGGGCAGACGCACCCCGGCGCACCAGCTGACCAGGATGATCGCGAGCGAGACAAAGGCGAGCCACGGCACCTGCCAACTGAGGAAGGCCGGGCGCATTGAGATGAAGGCGATTGAGATACCCGCAAGCGCGCCGAGCATCGCCGCGCGTGGCGTGTATTTGCGCAGCGTCGGGCCGATAAAGGCGCCAAGGAGGATCACGACGCCAATGATGAAGGCCCAAGCCAGCCCCGCCTGCCAGGCGAGGATCGGGTCCTTGGTCTTCAGATAGGTCGGCAGCATCACGAGAAAGACGACGATGAACATGTGCGGTACGGAAGGCCCATAGGGCAGCGCCGTCACGTCGCTGCGGCCTTCCTTCTGCGCCAGCTGATAAGCGAGCCAAGCATAGAACAGATTGCCGATCGGCAAGGCGATGCCGAGCGCCGGGAGGACCCGGCCAAAGACAATGCCTTCCGGCAGCTTGACCACCCCGAGGCACAGCCCGGTCAGCACAATCACGTTGAGCGCGACATTGGTGAAGAGGCCGAAAAACCCGTTCCAGTCCCCCGGCACCCACCAGCGCGGCGCAGATTGCGTGGCGGCGATCGTCATCTCACTTCCTCCCCCTACCTGGACGCGCGCAGCGCGCCAATGACCGTTTCCGACCGGCCGACCCAGCCGAAAATGCCGCCCTGCGCTTTGATCATCTTGAGCCCCATCTCCTGAAACTCCGGGAAATACGAGCCGACGCAATCCTCGAGCACGAGGCAATCGAAACCGCGATCGTTGGCCTCGCGTACGCTAGTGTTGACGCAGACCTCGGTGGTGACGCCGCAAACGATCAGCTGACTGATGCCGCGATTGCGCAGAATGGTATCGAGGTCGGTCGCGTAGAACGCGCCCTTGCCGGGCTTGTCGATGACCGGCTCGCCGGCAACCGGATAAAGTTCCGGAATGATGTCGTGGCCCGCCTCGCCGCGCACCAGAAGCCGGCCCATCGGCGACGGATCGCCGATCCTGATCGTCGGGTTGCCGCGCGACTTCTTGGCGGGTGCAAGGTCGGCAAGGTCGGGCCGGTGGCCTTCGCGGGTGTGGATCACCGCCAGCCCGGCGCCGCGCGCGGCCTCGAGCAGATGCTGGGTCGGCGCGATCGTGCGCCGCAGCTGGCCGACATCGTTGCCCAGCGACTCGCCAAACCCACCCGGCTCGAGAAAATCGCGCTGCATGTCGATGATCAGCAGCGCCGCAGAATTCGGCTCGAAGGCGAACGGATAAGGCTCGGCATCGATTAGCGGCATGAGGGTCTCCGAAGGCGCCGCAATGCCACAAGCAAAACCGCGGCCAACCGAGCTTTCTGCCGCGACGAAGGTTCGCCGGCGGAGTTCCCCGGTATAAGGTGCGGGCGATGACCGTGCTGATCACCTCGCTTGACCCGCGCGCGGCGGCGTTCCGCGCCAATGCCGCAGCGATGCGCGCGGTCGTCGCGGATTTGCGGGCGAAGACGGCGGAGATTTCGCTTGGCGGAGACGATGCGGCGCGGCGGCGGCATACGGCGCGCGGCAAGCTGCTGGTGCGCGAGCGGGTGCGCACGCTGCTCGATCCCGGCTCGCCGTTTCTCGAATTTTCGGCCTTCGCCGGCTACGGCATGTATGACGGCGGCGTTCCGGCTGCCGGGATCATTACCGGAATCGGGCATATAGCCGGGCATGAATGCGTGATTGTCGCCAATGACGCGACGGTCAA
>DATJSO010000120.1:0-13991 GCA_035504075.1 Allostellaceae bacterium
GCCAACCGCGGGTCGGCGAACCGGACGATTTCGACATTGCGGCGGGGATCGCGATCGAGCCGCCGCCGCGGCGGCGGCGCGACGCTGCCGCCCCGGACGATTGTGACCCGGCCGGCTCCGGCGCCGAATCGGACGGTCTCGGTATGCTCGGTCCAGACCACGGCGGGCGCCGCGGCCGCCGCGCCGCCGCGCAGAATGCGCACCGGCGGACGGCCGGCAAAATGCACGGTTTCGACGGCGATGCGCGGGCCCGCGAAGCGGCGCAACAGCAGCTCCGGCCGAGCTTTGTGCGGCGTCAGGGCATGGCCGGGCAGGGCCGCGCCGCCGCCGGCAAGTGCGACGGCAAACAGCCCTCCGATGCGCAGCGCGGCCCCGCGCCGTTGCCCGATCCCGCTCCTCGGCAAGCTTTCCCCCGACAGCTGCCGCCGCCATAATGCCCGAGCGCGCCATTGCGGCAATAATTCTCGGGAGTGCGCCCATGACCCGGCCGTTCGAGGGCATCCGCATCATCGATATCACGCACGTGCTGGCGGGGCCGTTCGCGGCCTACCAGCTCGCCGTGCTCGGCGCCGACGTGATCAAGGTCGAGCATCCGCAGGATCCCGACCAGAGCCGCGGCAGCGGCACCGACCGCGCCCTCAACCGCTGCAACATGGGCACCTCATTTCTCACTCAGGCGTCCAACAAGCGCTCGATCACGCTCGACCTGAAGGATGCGCGCGGCCGCGAGGTGCTGCAGCGGCTGGTCGCCGGCGCCGACGCATTGGTCGAGAACTATCGGCCCGGCGCATTCGAGGCGCTCGGTCTCGGTTACGGCGCGCTGACCAAAATCAATCCGCGGCTCATCTATTGCTCGATCTCGGCGTTCGGGCAGGATGGACCGCGGCGCGAGCAGACCGCCTACGACCACGTGATCCAGGCGACATCCGGATTGATGGCGATGACCGGCACGGAGGCGGTCAACCCGATCAAGTTCGGCGCGCCGGCGGTCGATTACGCGACCGGCACGATGGCCGCCTTCGCGCTTGCCAGCGCTCTCTTCCAGCGCGAACGCACCGGTACGGGCCAGCGCATCGACCTCGCGATGCTCGATGTCGCGATGGTGCTGATGAGTTCGCACCTGACCGGTTATTCCTGGAACGGCCGCGAGCCGAGGCCGCACGGCAACAGGCAGCCCTATGCGACAAACAGCGCCTATCAGGCGCAGGACGGCGCGCTCGTCATGCTTGGCGCCAGCAATCTGCGCCAGCAGCGCCGGCTGTGGGCGGCGCTGGAGCGGCCGGACATGGCAAAAGCCGACAACGAGGCGCGCGAGGACGACCGCGAGCGCGAGGCCGCACTCCTCGCCGCGATCATCGGGACGCGCAGCGCCGACGAATGGGAGCGCTATCTGCAGGCACGCCATGTGCCGGCAGCGCGCGTCAGGTCGATGGCCGAGGCGCTGGCCGACCCGCATCTCGCCAGCCGCGGCGTCATCCATCGCCACCAGGGCGCGCCCGGCGTCGACGGTCCATTCGCGGTGCCGCTTGCCGCCTTTCGATTCGCCCATGACGGCCCGCGCATCGAGTCACCGCCACCGGGTTTTGGCGCCGACACCGATGCCTTGCTCGGCGAACTCGGCTTCGGCGCGGAGGAGATTGCCGGTTTGCGTGCTGCCGGCGTCATCTGATCGGCGCGGCCGGCAGCGGCGGCCGCGCGGGTTGATCGACAAAACTATGGACAACGCCGCCGTTTCGGTTCGACATTGCCGCCCTGGGATCGAATTCCGCGAGGTGGGCACGATCCCGATTTCGGGGGCATCCGTCCTTTTGCAGAGTTGAGTCCGGCACGCGCGAGCACCGGCGGCTTGGTCCTTCCAGGCAGTGTGGCTCAACCTTCTGCCGATCCCCGCGGCGACGGCGCCATAAGGTGCATCGCCGGCGAAAAAGGTCGTTGCGGTTGGGGGATCACAGCGCGTGATGGCTTCGCTCGTGCGCAACACCCTGCTGATGCCGTTTTGGCTGGCGCAGGTTTTCACCCAGGAAAAATTCTTCGCTCGCAACCCCATCATCGGCAATCGCTGGCTTAACGAGCACGGTTTGCATGCGGCAAGGGTGGTTGCCGCCCATCGCCTTGCCGCGTGGCGTCGCCGCCGCCTCGCGCCGCTGATCGCGGCGGAAGACCGGCGGCAATTCGACCGCGACGGGTTCATCGTCAAGCGGAATTTTCTGTCGCCCGATGCGTTTACCGCCCTCCTCGCGCAGGCGAGGGCGTTGCGGGCGCCGGCGCGCGAGATGATCGAAGGAGACACGATCACCCGCCACATCGCCCTCGACCCGGCCGCGCTGGCGCGGGCGCCGGCGGCGCGGCATCTCCTCGCGACCCCGCAGTTCCGCAATCTGATGAGCTATGCCGGCGCCTCGGCCGCCGCGCCGATGGTCTACCTGCAAAGCATCCTGAGCCGGGTCGCCGCCGGCCCCGCCGATCCGCAGACCGATCTGCACACCGACACGTTCCATCCGACCGTCAAGGCCTGGCTGTTTCTGACCGATGCCGCAGCCGATGCGATGCCGCTCGTCTACGTGCCGGGTTCCCACCGGTTGACGCCGCGGCGGCTCGCTTGGGAGCGGCAGATGAGCATCGCCGCCAGCGACCCGGCGCGGCGCGAACGGCACCGGCTGGTACGGGCGATCGCGCCGGAGGCGCTGGCGCGCCTCGCGCTGCCGCCGCCGCGCGCGATTGCGGCCAGGGCCAATACGCTGGTCGTCGCCGATACGTTCGGTTTTCACGCCCGTGGCGCCAGCGCGCGGCCGGCCGAGCGGGTTGAGATCTGGGCCTTCGGACGGCGCAACCCGTTTGTGCCCTGGGCCGGTCTCGACCCCTGGTCGGTGGCGACGCTGTGGCTGCGCAAACCGGGGCTCTATTGGCGCTCGGTCGATGTCATCGAAGCGCTCGGCCTCGGGCGGCAACGCTGGAGAGCGCGGGGCGATCTGTCCGCCTTTGACCCGGCCGAACCGGCGGCGATCGCATGACGGCCCCTGCCGCGAACCCGTCTGAAGCGACCGGCGCGCCGCGCTCCTTTCTGTTTCTGCAAGGTCCGATTTCGAGCTTTTTCGACCGACTCGGTCGCGCCCTGATCGCGCGCGGCCACCGGGTCCATCGGATCAATCTGCATCTCGGCGACCGGCTGTTCTGGCACCTGCCGGCGACCGATTTCCGCGGCCGTTTCACCGATTGGCGGCTGTTCCTCGGCGAGATACTGGACCGGCACGCCGTCACCGACCTGGTGCTGCACGGCGACCGCCGCCCCTATCACCTCGTCGCGGCAGAGGAAGCGCGGCGCCGCGGCATTGCCGTCATTGCCACCGATCTCGGCTACCTGCGGCCGGATTGGCTGACGCTCGAACACGACGGCATGACGACCTATTCGCGGTTTCCGCGCGACCCGCAGCGGATCCGCGAATTGGCGGCGAATTTCCCCGCCGCCGCGCCGGCCGCGCAGGTTTCGACGCGGTTCTGGCTGATCGCGTCGCGCGACATCCTCTACAATCTGGGTCTCGTGTTCGGCCGGCCGCTTTACCCGCATTACCGTTACCACAGCACCTGCCATCCGTTCCGCGAATATGCCGGGTGGCTGCGGTCGCGGCCGGGGAAATTGCTGGGCGCGCCGGCGACGGCGGCCGCCAAGCGCCGGCTGGCGGCCGATCCGGGTTCCTATTTCCTCGTGCCGTTGCAGCTGCAGACCGATTTCTCGATCCGGGCGCATTCGCCGTTTCGCGATCCGCGCGAGGCGGTGGGCATGATCGTCCACTCCTTTGCCGCGAGCGGTAGCCTGCGCAAGCTTGTCTTTGTCATTCACCCGCTCGACAACGGGCTGATCCGCTGGCATCGGCTCGTCGCCAGGCTGGCACGCGCGGCCGGCGTCGGCGACCGCGTCCTGACATTGCACGGCGGTACGCCGGCCGAACTGCAGCGCAGCGCCGCCGGCGTCGTGACGGTCAACAGCACGGCGGCGGTGACGGCACTGTGCCTCGGCGTGCCGGTCAAGGTTCTCGGCAATGCGGTGTTCGATGTCGCCGGGTTGACCTGCCAGTCGCCGCTCGATGCGTTCTGGACGGATCCGCCTCGGCCCGATCGCGGGTTGCTCGCGGCGTTTCTGCGGGCGCTGATCGGCACGACGCAGATCCACGGCGGCTATTACGAGCCGATTTCGCAAGTTTGCGCGATCGCCGGCTTCGTCGAGCGCCTCGAGCGGCGGCCCTACCCGTTGCCGCGGCTGACCGCGGCCGAGTTGGCGGCGCGAGCACCGCGCCCGGTCGAGCGCACGATAGCGGTGACCGGCGTCGCCGAGGCCGTCGGGGTCGCGCTGGCGCGCGCCTTGGCCGCGCCCGGCGTGCGCCTGTGCCTGTTCGGTGCCGCGGCAGCGCTGGCGCGGGCGGCGGCCGACTGCCGGCAGCGCGGCGCGATCGTCGAGACGTTTGTCACGGCCGGTTGGGCCGCGGCGCTCGCCGGTCGCGACCGGGTTGCGCCGGTCGACGTGCTGGTGGCGCGCGGCGCCGCCTGGGACAACGGCGCGGGTGGTCTCCTCTGTGCGATGGATGCGGTCGCCGGGATCGCCGAGCGGATGCGGCGGCGGGGCAACGGAACGATTGTCCTCGTCGACAGCGCTGCCGGTCGGGCAATCGGCGACGCCGCCGGCGCACTGCGCGGCAGCGACGCCTGGACCGCTTATGCGCGCTCACTGCGCCGTCGATTGCGCGGCAGCGGCGTCGCGGTCGCCGTCGCGCCGCCAAGCCCGTTCGCGATCCGGCTGGCGGCGTGGCTCAGCGAGCCGCGTCTGACCAGTGCCGGCGCCGACCTGATCGCCGAGCGGATCGCGGCCGGGCTGCGCCGTAAGCGCCGGCGGATCGTGCTGCCGCGGGCGGGAACCGTCGTGCTGCGGCTGCTGCAGGCGGTCGCCGTGCGTGCCTGTGACGGGATCCGCGCCGACCTGCTGCCGAATGCCGACAAGATCGCCGAGACATCATCGTTTGCCGGCGAATCGGCGCCCGGCGATTAACCGGCGGATGCAATGGCTCGCCGGCCGGCGACAGGCTGCATGATCGGGCGGATCGGACGCGCTGCGCTCGCGCCGCTGTGGCTGGCGGAACTCGCCACCGCGCGGAAATCATTCGAGAAAAACCCGTTGATCGGCAGCCGGCGGCTGAACGAACGCGGCCTGCACACATGCCGCGTGCGATTGGCGCACCGCATCGCCGCGGCGCGGCGGCGGCGCCTCGCCGGCATGGTTTCGGCCGCCGACCGCGAGGATTTCGCGCGCGATGGTTTTGTCGTGCGCCGCGACTTCCTGCCGACGGCGGAATTCGCCGCCCTGGTGGCCCAGGTCGCGGCCTATCGCGGCGGCCTGCGCGAGATCGCCGAGGGCGACACGATCATGCGCAAGATCGCGCTGGCGCCGGCCGCGCTGGCGGCACTGCCGGCGCTTCGAACCCTGCTGGCTGCGCCGCAATGGCGCGGGCTGATCCGCTATGTCGGCAGCCGCGACGCCGAACCCGTCGTATGGGTCCAGGCGATCCTGCGGCATGCCTGCGCCGGTCCGCCCGACCCGCAGACCGCGCTGCACGCCGACACGTTTCATCCGACCGTCAAGGCCTGGCTGTTTTTGACCGATGTCGCCGCGGATGCCGGTCCCTTCACCTATGTTCCGGGATCGCATCGGCTGACCCCGGATCGGCTCGCCTGGGAGCGCCGCATGAGCGTGCTCGCGGCAAAGTCACCCGATCGTGAAAACCGCGCGGGCTCGTTTCGCATCGCGGCGGCGGAATTGCCGGCGCTCGGGCTGCCGCCGCCGCGCGTCTTCGCGGTGCCGGCCAATACGCTGGTTGTCGCCGATACGTTCGGCTTTCACGCCCGCGGACCGAGCGCCGGCCGCTCGCAGCGCGTCGAAATCTGGGCCTATGGCCGGCGCAGCCCGTTCGCGCCGTGGGCCGCCTTCGACCCGTGGAGCGCGGCGGCGCTGGCCCGGCGCAGCGTCGTCGGCTGGCGGCTTGGCGACCTGCTGGCGCGCGCCGGCATCAAGCCGCAGCGCTGGCGCGCGCGCGTCGGCATGTCCGCCTTCGACCCGGCCTGAGCGGCCGCAACGGAGCAAGTGCGATGGCGTGGGATCCCGCTCAATATTTGAAATTCGCCGGGCCGCGGCTGCGCCCGGCGCTCGACCTGCTGCAGCGCATCGAGGCCGAGGCACCGGCGACCGTCTACGACCTCGGCGCAGGCACCGGCAACGTCACGCGCCTGATCGCGGCGCGCTGGCCGGCGGCGCGTATCGTCGGCGTCGATTCCTCGGCCGAGATGCTGGCCAAGGCAGCGGCGGAAAACCGGACCATCGAGTGGCAACAGGCCGATCTGGCGGCGTGGCGGCCCGCTCACCCGGCCGAAATCATCTATTCGAACGCCGCGCTGCAATGGCTCGGCGATCACGAGACCCTGTTTCCCCGACTGCTCGGGCTGCTGGCGCCGCGGGGCGCGCTGGCGGTGCAGATGCCGCGCAACTTCGCCGCGCCGTCGCACACGCTCATTTTCGAGACGGCGCTCGACGGGCCGTGGCGGCCGACCCTCGAACCGCTGCTGAACCGCTCGCCCGTCGCGGCGCCCGATTTCTTCTACGACCTGCTGGCGCCGCTGGCGGCAAGCCTCGACATTTGGGAAAGCGAGTACCTGCAGGTGCTCGACGGCCCGAACCCGGTCAAGGAATATACCAAGGGCAGCTGGCTCAGCCCGCTCCTCGCCGCGCTTGACGAACCGCTGAAGAGCCGCTTCGAGGCGGCCTATGGCGAGCGCGTCCTCGCCGCCTACCCGCCGCGCGCCGATGGCAGGACGCTGTTTCCGTTCCGCCGGCTGTTTCTGATCGCGACCGCGCGCTGAGCGGTCAGCTGCCCGTCGCGACGCGCTGCCACAGGAGGCGCGCGTCGCGGTCGGGATCGCGGACGACATGGCAGCGCGCATCGAACACCATCGTTGCGCGATCCGCTTTGCTATAGGCGGGCCATGTCGGCAATGCCGGATGATCCGGCCGGCCGCTGCGCGCAAAGGCCGCCCAGGTCGCCGCCATGATCGCCGCCAACTCGCGGGCGCCCGTCGCGCCGCGGGTCGTGTCCGCCACGTCCGTCGTGTCGAACACGAACGGCAGGTCCATCGCGTGGTGCGCCATGAGCCGGCCGCCGCAAGCGGGCGAGCGCCAGTCGAGCGAATACATCCAGACGGGCGCGTTCCGGCGCGCTTTGCGCTCGCCCAGCAGGACAGTGCGGATCCAGAAATTCGAGCCGGTCAGCGCCGCGATCAGCAATTCCTCGCGGCTCGCGCCGGGGCGCAATGTGCGATAGAGGTCGATGACGCGATCGGCGTCTCCTTCTCCCGCCACACCGGCGATGCGCCGGCGCACCGACTCCTCAACGAGCCGGCGTTCCCAGACCTCGTCGTCGTCGGCGAGAAAAAAGCCGCTCTCCTCGCGGGTGCCGCCGATCAGCAACGGGATGCCGTCGGCACCGGCAGGCGCTTCGGCATCGAAGGGTTGCGCCGGCAGGTCAGTGCCGTCAACGACCGGCCCGAAATCGTAGCGGTCGAGCAGCGGCAATGCCGGCCGGCCGACGGCACGCGAGGCCGGCGCGATTGCTGCCGCGAGTCGTGCGGCCGGCACCTCCGCCAGTCGGTCGAGCTGACCGCGGCCGATGCCCAGTTCCGTCAGCGCCGCTTCCGCCAGCGCGCCCGCCCGCTCGCGGGTCGAGACGCGGATCGCCGCGCCGCTTTGGATGATCGCGCGATGAAACAGGCCCGTCGCCGCCGGCATCGCCAGCAGCACGCTGACCTTGCCGCCGCCGCCCGACTCGCCGAATACCGTCACGTCGGCCGGGTCGCCGCCGAACGCGGCGATGTTGTCGCGCACCCACGCCAGGCTCGCAACGATGTCGAGCATGCCGGCATTGCCGGACTGCGCGAACTGCTCGCCGCCCAGGTCGGCGAGGTGCAAGAAGCCGAAAATATTCAGGCGGTGATTGATGCTGACGACGACAACATCGCCGCGCCGCGCCAGGTTGCCGCCGTCGGTGACGACCCGGTTGCCCGAGCCGTAGGCGAAGGCGCCGCCGTGCAGCCACACCATGACCGGCCGCCGCGCCGCGTCGATCGCCGGCGTCCACACGTTGAGGGTCAGGCAATCCTCGGTCTCCGGCGTCGTATCGACGGGGCCGAGAACGGTGCGCAGCTCGGGGCGGCGCTCCGGCCGGCCCGGCAATTGCGGCGCCCGTCCGTGATAGGCGAGCGCGTCCCGCACGCCGGTCCACGGCAGGGCAGGCCGCGGCGGCCGGAAGCGGCCCGCGCCGCCGGTCGCAGCGCCGTACGGGATTCCCCTGAAGGCGTGAATGCCGTCCTCATTACGGCCGCGCAGCCTGCCGGCATTCGTTTCGACGATCACGTCCATTGCGATGTCCCGGTCTAGAGGCGTTGCATGCGGTGTTTGCGGCGGTGCACGGCCGGCGCCAGCACGCACAGGATCTCCCACATCATCGTCGCGCCGACGAGCGCCGTGTTGCCGGACGGATCGAACGGTGGCGCGACCTCGACGACGTCGCCGCCGACAACATCGAGCCCATCGAGGCCGCGGATCATGCGCTGCGCCTCGGCGGTCGAAAAGCCGCCTATTTCGGGCGTGCCGGTGCCGGGCGCATAGACCGGGTCGAGGCCATCGACATCAAAGCTGACATAGGCCGGGCCGTCGCCGACGATACGCCGCGCCTCGGCGACGACCGCCTCCGCACCGAGGCGGAAAAACTCCTCGATATGGACGATGCGGATGCCGACGCTCTGCGCCCAGTCCTTTTCGTCCGCTGCATACAGCGAGCCGCGGACACCGATCTGGATCGTCCGTTTGGGGTCGATCAACCCCTCCTCGACGGCGCGCCGGAACGGCGTGCCGTGGGTGTATTTTTCGCCGCCGAAATAGCTGTCGCTGGTGTCGGAATGGGCATCGAAATGGACCAGCCCGAGCGACCGGTCGCGGCCGATCGCACGCAGAATCGGCAGCGTCACGAGATGGTCGCCGCCGGCCGACAGCGGCGCCGCACCGGCCGCATGCAGCCGCTTGTAGAACGCCTCGATCCGTTGCAGCGCATCGCGCAGGTCGATCGGGTTGACGGGCGCGTCGCCGTGGTCGCCGACGCGGCACAATTCATACGGCGAGACAAGGCTGACGTGATGCACCCGCCGCATCAGCGTCGACAACTCACGGATCTGGCGCGGGCCATGCCGCGCGCCGGGGCGGTTGGTCGTGCCGCCGTCCCACGGCACGCCGACGATCGCGATGTCGAGTTTCGCCGGATCGCGCTCGATCGGCAGCCGCATGAACGTCGCGACCTCGCCGAAGCGCGGCACAACCATGCCGCTGAGCGGCTCGGGGTACTCGTCAGCCATCGGCGCCAGTATAGGGCCGTTGCGCCGGCCGGCGAAGCGCGGGATGCTCGCGCAAACCGAGGAGGAGGGCGGATGCCAATGCAGATCGGGGAGAACCACGCCAAACGGATGCTGAAGGCGAACGAACTAGTGCTGTGCATGGGCGTCAACCAGCTGCGCACGCCGAACATTGCGATGATCGCGGCGGCGTGCGGCTTCGATGCCGTCTATATCGACCTCGAGCACAACCCGACATCGCTCGAGACCGCCGCCGCGGTTTGCGTCGCAGCGCTCGGCATCGGCATCACGCCGATCGCCCGCATCACCTCGCACGACCCGCACGACGCGACGCGCATCCTCGATTGCGGCGCCCAGGGCGTCATGGTGCCGCATGTGCAGAACGCCGCCGAGGCGCGGGCGATCGTAGAAGCCTGCCTCTACGCGCCGAAAGGGCACCGCTCGGCGTTCGGCAGCGGCCCGGCGCTCGGCTACGCCGCGCTCGGCCAGGCCGAGGTGTGCCGCATCCTCAATGAACAGACGCTGCTCTTGGCGATGATCGAGACGCCCGAGGCGGTGGCCGAGGCCGCGGCGATCGCCGCCGTTGACGGCATCAACGGCCTGCATATCGGCGCCTCCGACCTGTCCACCGAGATGGGCATCCCCGGCCAATACACGCACGAGCGCATGCGCGCCGCGTTCGAGGCGGTCGCGAGTGCGGCGAAGGCGCATGGCAAGGCGATGGGAGTGGGAGGCGTGCGTCAGGACTTCGCGTTCCAGAGCTGGCTGCTGCGGCTCGGCGTGCGCTACCTGACCGGCGGCTCCGATGTCGGCTATATCCTCAGCGCCGGCCGCGCCGACGTGAAGCAATTGCGCGAACTGCAGCTGCCGTGAACTTCGCCTGATCGCCGGCGCCGGCGCCGGCTAGTCGTCCCCTGCCGCGGGAGCGACAAGAAGGCCTGGGCTTCGTCGAGGACATCGGGCAGGCGGGGGAGATTGCGGTTCCGTGCGATCAGGTCGCGCAGATCGCCATGCTCGCCGGTGGCGGCGTCGGTCTTATGTTCAACTGCACGTTAGATCGAATATGTTGCGCCGAGAGTTATGTTGCGCCCGGGCGATTGGGCGTTGTTTCGCGGGCGATCGACCGCTCCTGCGCAACATAATCTCGGCACATTGGGAAGGGTCGCGTGATGCCGCGCGACGCTTCCGAGCTGGCGCGGCGGCTCTTCGCTCTGTCGCGGCCAACCGGCAGCACGCTGGTCGAGATGTACCTGCGCAATCGCGGCATCGAGCCTGTCCACGACGCCGACGCGCTGCGGTTCCACCCGCGCTGTTATTATCGGCCGGACGAGCACTCGCCGACCGAGACTTGGCCGGCCATGATCGCCGCCGTCACCGATCTCGACAGCCGCATCACCGGCGTGCATCGCACCTGGCTTGCGCCGGACGGCTTCGGCAAGGCGCCGGTCGACACGCCGCGACGGCCATGGGCGGTCTCCTCGGCCACGCTTTCCGCTTTGGCGCGGCCGACGACGTCCTCGCTGTCGGCGAAGGCATCGAGACGATGCTGTCGCTGCGCTGTGCACTGCCTGCTACGCCGGTGGCCGCCGCACTCTCGGCCAACCACCTCGCCGCCCTGCTGCTCCCGCCGATGCTGCGCCGGCTCTACATCGCCCGCGACGCCGATGCCGCGGGTGACATGGCGCTCGCGGCATTCGATCATCGCGCCCGCTCGACCGCCTACCGCATGGGGGTGGCGCGCTTCCCGGTGATGAAGAACCTCACCAGTTCGACTTCGCGGTCTCACCGGTCAACCAGGGGCTCGTGCGCGAACTGCACGAGGGCGGCCTCCTCGCCACCCAGCGTAACGCCGTGCTGATCGGCGGGACCGGCACCGGCAAATCGCCTATCGCGATAGCGATCGGCGCCAACTGCGTACGCATCGGCGCCCGCGTGCGCTTTTTCACCGCCGTCGATCTGGTCAACCAGCTCGAGGCCGAAGCGCGCGCCGGCAAGGCCGGCAAGCTGGCCGACCAGCTCGTCCGCGGCGCGGTCATCGGGCTTGCCAGCGGCCTCGGATTGCGCCGCTTGCCGGCAAGCAGGCGATGCACTGCGGCGCCGCGGTAAGCGGCCGTTCAGTCTGTTTAATGCCGGAAGTGACGCAGGCCGGTGAAGACCATCGCGATACCCGCCGCATCGGCGGCAGCGATCACCTCGGAGTCGCGGCGCGAGCCGCCCGGCTGGATCGCCGCGGTGGCGCCGGCCGCGATTGCCGCTTCCAGACCATCGGCGAAGGGAAAGAACGCATCCGAGCCGACAACCGAGCCGACGGTCGGCGATTGCGGCAGCCCCGCGGCGCGGCCGATCGCGGCGGCGCGCAGTGCGGCGATCCTGACGCTGTCGACGCGGCTGGGTTGCCCGCCGCCGATCGCCACCGTGGCACCGTTTTTGGCGAAGACGATCGCGTTCGACTTGACGTGCTTGGCCACCCTGTCGGCGAACAGCAGGTCGGCGGCTTCCGCTGCGGTCGGCGCGCGCTTTGTCACGGTGTTCAATCGGTCGGGCGCCGCCGTCGCGTGATCGCCCTCCTGCACGAGAAACCCGCCGGCCAATGAGCGAAAGCCCATCTCCGACGCCTGCCGGTCGGGCATGCCGCCCGTAACGAGCAGCCGCAGCAATCGCTTCCGTCCGAGGAACTGGAGGGCTGCCACATCGATTTCGGGGGCGATGACGACCTCGATCAGCAGCTTTTCGATGGCCGCCGCCGTCGCCGCGTCGAGCGGGCGGTTGACCGCGACGATGCCGCCGAAGGCGCTGACCGGATCGCAAGCGAGCGCCCGTTCCCAGGCCGCGTGCAGGGTTGCGCCGAACGCGACGCCGCACGGCCCGGCATGCTTGACAATCGCGACCGCCGGCTCGGCAAACTCGGCGACAAGCGCAAAGGCGGCGTCGGTATCGGCGTAATTGTTGTAGGAAAGTTCCTTGCCCTGCAACTGGCGCGCGGTCGCGACGCCGGGGCGACGATCGTCGGTGCGGTAGAAGGCGCCTTTCTGGTGCGGGTTCTCGCCATAGCGCGTGATCTCGGCGAGGCGGCCGGCAATGACCATCGTCTCGGGGAATTCGACGCCCTCGTCGCGGGCGAACCACGCCGCGACGGCGGCATCATAGGCTGCGGTCAACGCATAGGCGCGGCGCGCCAGACGCCGCCGCAGCGCGCGGCTCGTGCCGCCCGAGGCCGTGATCTCGGCCAGTATCGCGTCGTAATCGGCCGGGTCGGTCGCGACCGTGACGAAGTCATGGTTTTTGGCGGCCGCGCGGATCAATGCCGGACCGCCGATGTCGATATTCTCGATGCATTCCTCGCGCCCGGCGCCGGCCGCAACGGTTGCGGCGAACGGGTAGAGGTTTGAGACCAGGAGATCGATCTCGGCGATGCCATGCGCCGCTATCGCCGCCAGATGCGCCGGCCGGTCGCGCCGCGCCAGGAGGCCGCCATGCACCGCCGGATGCAGCGTCTTGACCCGGCCGTCGAGCATCTCGGGAAAGCCGGTCAGCATCGCAACTTCGGTGACCGGCAGCCCGGCCTCCGCCAGCGCGCGCGCCGAGCCGCCGGTCGAAACAAGCGCGACGCCGTGCGCGGCCAGCGCCCGGGCGAACGGCACAAGGCCCGTCTTGTCGCTGACCGAAATCAGCGCACGGCGGATCGGGCGCGGATCGTCGGTCATCGCGGCGGCTCCTCGGTATGGGGCGTCGCGGCCGGTATAGAACCCGCTCCGACCGGCCGCAACCCGGCGAGGCTGGCGAGCAGCGCCAGCACCACAGCCGCCGCGACGGCGAGGGGAGCGGCACCGCCCCGCCCCTGCTCCGCTGCCCAGGCGCAGGCGATCAGCGCGAGGTTCGCCGCGCAGATGCGGCCGACGACGGGGGCGTGGCCCAGCCCGCGGCGCACCGCCCGCTGATAAAAATGCTGCCGGTGCGGCCGCCAAACCCGCTCGCCGCGGACGAGGCGGCGCAGCAGCGTGATCGTCGCATCGGCGAGGAAATAGAGCGGCAGGATCAGCGCGGCCTCCCAGTAGCCGCGGGCGGCGACGCCGAGCAGCAAAAACCCGAGCAGATAACCGAGCGGCACGCTGCCGACATCGCCGAGAAAAATGCATGCCGGCGCCCAGTTCCAGATGAGAAAACCGGAGGTCGCGGCGGCGACGGCGCCGGCCAGCGGGGCCATTGAGGAATCACGGCCAACGCCGATGCTCGCGAGCAGGACGAGCCCAACGGCGATCGCCGCCGCCTCGCTGCCGGCCAGCCCGTCAATGCCGTCCATGAAGTTGAAGAGATTGACGAACCATACCCACAGAATCGCGGCAGCAATGATGTCGAGCGTGGGGGGCAGCCAGCCTTGAAACACTCTGCCGGCCGGCGCGACGAGGACGAGGCCGAGCGCGACCGCGACAAACTGCGCCAGCAGCCGCACAAGCGGCGACAGGCCGCGCCGGTCGTCGATCCAGGATATGAGCGCGAGCAGCACGGCGGCGCCGATCGCGATGAGAAGCCGGGGCGGCGCGGCGCCGGCGCCG
>DATJSO010000121.1:0-12444 GCA_035504075.1 Allostellaceae bacterium
CAGGTGAACCTGACGATCACCCACCGTTTCGCCCATGTCTGGGGCGGGCCGATCGACCTGCGGCTGGCGGTCGTCAACCTGCTCGACGAAGTCTATCTCCTGCGCAGCCAGACCGGGGTCGGCGTGTTTGCCAATCAGTACGGCCCGCGCCGCAGCATCTACTTCGGCATAACAAAGGAGTTCTGAGGCCGACTCCTCTTCTCGGCGGCTCGTACACGCAATGCGTGTTCATCGCTGCGGCGCGAAAAATGCTATATTGCCCGCCCGAAGCGAGCGGGAAGCGCGGGGATGCCGCAGGAGCACCACAGCCAGGTCCTGATCGTCGGCGCCGGTCCGGCCGGGTACACGGCGGCGATCTATGCCGCGCGCGCCAACCTCCGGCCGCTGCTCGTGACCGGCATGCAGCCGGGCGGCCAGCTGACGATCACGACCGATGTCGAGAACTACCCGGGCTTTGCCGACATCGTCCAGGGGCCCTGGCTGATGGAACAGATGCAGCGCCAGGCCGAGCACGTCGGCACGCGCGTCGTGCTCGACGAGATCACCGCGCTCGATCTCGCGCGGCGGCCGTTTTCGGCGCGGGGCGATTCGGGTGACCGCTATTTCGGTGAGGCGTTGATCGTCGCGACCGGCGCCCAAGCGCGGTGGCTGGGCGTGGCGGGCGAAGCGGCCTTCCGCGGCTTCGGCGTTTCGGCCTGCGCCACCTGCGACGGGTTTTTCTTCCGCGGCAAGGAGGTCGTCGTCGTCGGCGGCGGCAACACGGCGGTCGAGGAAGCGCTCTACCTGACCAATCACGCGCGCCGCGTGACGCTCGTGCACCGGCGCGATGCGCTGCGCGCGGAAAAGATTCTGCAGGAGCGCCTGTTGCGCAACGACAGGATCGCCGTCGTGTGGGACAGCGTCGTCGAGGAGATTCTCGGCGTTGCCGAGCCGCCGCAGGTAACCGGCGTCATGCTGCGCAATGTGCGCACCGGCGCGGTCGGCGAGTTGCCCTGCGACGGGGTTTTTGTCGCAATCGGCCATACGCCGGTGACCGGTCTCGTCAAGGGGCAGCTGCAGCTCGACGCCGATGGCTACATCGTAACCCGCGCCGATTCGACGGCGACCGGCATTCCCGGCGTGTTCGCCGCCGGCGATGTCAGGGACAAGGTGTACCGGCAGGCCGTGACGGCGGCCGGTCTCGGCTGCATGGCCGCGCTCGAGGCCGAGAGATTTCTCGCCGCCGAGCATGACCGGCGGGCCGCGCACGCGGCCGAATAGGGCCGCGATTCGATAGCGCGGGAGGGCCCGGAAGGCACGCAGATGGCAATGGATTGGGACAAATTGCGGGTGTTTCACGCGGTCGCCGAAGCCGGCAGCTTCACCCATGCCGGCGAGGCGTTGAACCTCAGCCAGTCGGCCGTCAGCCGGCAGATCAGCGCCTTGGAAGAGAGCCTCAGCGTACCGCTGTTTCATCGGCATGCGCGCGGCCTCATTCTGACCGAGCAGGGCGAATTGCTGTTTCGTACGGCGCGCGAGGTGTTCGCCAAATTGGCGATGTCGGAAAGCCTGATCTCCGAATCGAAAGACCGGCCGAAGGGGCCGTTGAAGATCACGACCAACGTCTCCTTCGGCTCGATCTGGTTGGCGCCGCGGCTGCGCGAGTTTCTTGAACTCTACCCGGAAATTCAGGTGAGCCTCGTGGTCGACGATTCCGAACTCGACCTGTCGATGCGCGAGGCCGATGTTGCGATCCGCATGTCGCCGCCGCGCCAGCCCGATCTGATCCAGCGCCATCTCGTTACCGTGCAGGTGCATATCTATGGCACGGCCGATTACTTGAAAAAGCACGGCGCGCCGCAGCGGCCCGAGGATCTCGACGAGCATCGCCTGATCGTCTACGGCGAAGACGGCCGACCGCCGGTGCCGGGGGTCAATTGGATCCTCGACGCCGGCGCCAGGCCGGGCCGTGATCGCCGGCCGATTCTCAGCGTCAACAACACCTATGGCATGTTGCGTGCGGTGAGGACCGGTCTCGGCCTTGCGTCGCTGCCGGATTTTGTCGCCGCCGAGCAGGGTGATTTGACAAAGGTGTTGCCGGAGATCGCCGGTCCGCCCAACGAAGCCTACTTCGTCTACCCCGAGGAACTGCGTTCGTCGAAGCGGATCAGCGTCTTCCGCGATTTTCTGCTGCGCAAGGTGGCGGAGGGGCGCCTAAGCTGAATCGGCGCTGCGGCGCGTCGCCGCGGCACTGGAACCGGCCGGCTATAGCATTGCGGTTTTTGCAGACGAGCCAGAACCAATTCCCGTTGGTGAAATGCCCGTTTCACGGCGATATTTCGTGTTGCGCGATACTGCATCGCCGCGAGTTTAAGGGGCTGTGCGAGCCTCAGTCGAGTTTCCGGGACTTGCGCCCGGAAAGAGGGTCTTCGGACCCTTACGTCTCCTAGACGTGAAGCCTCCCTGTTCAAACTTGGCCGGGACTGTGGTCCCGGCCAATTTCTTTTGCGCCGGCCGGGTTCCTCGGTGCCGGCGGCACCGCTTTATTATCGGGAAGGCTGCCACGGATCGATTTCCCGCCGGATCGGCGCGCGGCCGCGGCCGGCGATCGCGGTCGGAGCCGGCTTCCGATTCGCCGACTTTCCCGAACGGCGCGAAAAAGCCATCATGTGAGCGGCACCGCCGGTGGAGAACAGGGTGAAAAGCGTACGTTATGGAATTGCAGCGATCCTGCTCTGCGGGATCGTCGCGCTGATCGCCGGCATGGAGGTCGCCCGGTGGGGCAACGAGACGGCCATATTGAGCGCCCGGCAGAACCTGGTCAGCGCCGAACTGCTGGAACTTCGTAATCTTCAGGACGGCTTTTTCGATGTTGAAACCGGCCAGCGCAGCTATCTGCTGACCGACGACGATTTGTATCTGCGGTCATACGCCGATGGGCAGCGCACATTTGCCGATGCGCTGACGCGGTTGCACACGCTGTTCCGGCACGAGCCGACGGTCCTCGCGCAGGTCGATGAACTCGCCGCGCTCGGCCGGGAACAGGCAGCCCAGTCGGAGCGGGCAATCGGGCTGCGCAGGAAGGCCGGCTTGGCGGCGGTGCTCGGGCAGCCGCAACAGCGCCAGGATGCGACGACAGCAATGCAATTCCGTGCCGCGATGAAGGCGCTGATCGGCCGTCTTGACACGATCCGCTCGAATGTGATCGCCGAAGAGGTAGCGCGCTACCGTACCGTTTCGACGCTGGGGCTCGACGTTACCGCGTTGATCCTGCTGCTGGTCATCGTCGGCATTGGGTTCTTGAGCCTGTCGATCCGCCGGCTTGAAGAGCTGCAACGGCATCGCGAGCAGGAGGCGATGCACGACGCGCTGACCGGCTTGCCGAACCGCCGCTATCTGTGCGAATGGCTGGGCGTGGCGCTGTCGGCGGCAAAGCGCAGCGGGCGCCCGCTGACGCTGCTGTTTTTTGATCTGGACGGCTTCAAGGCGGTGAACGACCGTCTCGGCCACGAGGCCGGCGACCGGGTGTTGCGGTCGATCGGCGAGCGGTTGCGCTCGGCGTTGCGCCAATCTGACTTTGTTGCACGGCTCGGCGGCGACGAATTTGTCGCCGGCCTGCCCGATGCGCCGCCGCCCGCCTTGTCGATGCTGATCGATCGCGTGCAGGGGATGATCGCCGCCGCGCCGATCCCGGAACTGGAGGATGGCGCGATCGGCGCCAGCATCGGGGTCGCCTGGTTTCCTGGCGATGGCGAGGACGCGGCCGAACTGATCGCCGCCGCCGACCGCGCGATGTATGAGGTCAAGGAGAGCCGGCGCGCGATGCGCAAGGCCGGCCAGCCGGTTCCGGTTCGCGCCGCCTGACCGGCCGCCGCTCGTTCAGGGGCGGGCGGCGGGCGCACGAACAAAGGCCCAGAAGCTGTCGTCCATCGCCCCGGAACGGCTGGCCAGATAGGGGAAATGCCCGTAGGCCAGCGACAGCTGCCGGTCGGCCTCGGCCGTGCTCTCGCCCCTGATCGCGTAGTCATAGAGCGCCGCGACAAGACCGGACCGGTCGGCGCCCGACCGGCAGTGGATCAGCAGCGGCTTTGGCGCGCGGCGGACAATGGCGAGGATCTGCTCGATCTGCGGCCGCGTCACAACGCGCTTGGCAGAAATCGGGTAGTCGTAATGGGCGATGCCGAGGTCGCGCACCGCGGCGATCTCGCCGTCGTACCAGGCTTCTCCGGCATGCGCGCCGCGCAGGTTCAGCACGGCTTTGATGCCGTAGCGGCGGGCAAACATTTCCAGTTCGCCGCGGCTCATCTGCGCCGAACGGTAGAGGACGCCGGGCTGCACGGCGTGGAAATTGCCGTCGTAGATGATGATGCCGCAATAGGTACCGTAGGCGCCGGCAATGCCGAGCACCGCAAGCCCTATGGCGGCCAGCGGATTCCACAGCCAGCGCCCCAGACGCGCGGCTTTCGGCCTGCGTGAACCCGCCGTCCCGGCATCACCCGCATCGAGCGCCGTCATCCGTTCGGCTCGCCTCCCGCCTTCGCCAGCATGCGCAACTCGGATATAACAAAGCCGGCGGCGGGACGCCAACGAGGAGCCGATGGCGACGACGATTGCGGCGATCTACCGCTACCCGGTCAAAGGGCTGAGCCCGGAGCGTCTCGACCGCGTATCGCTGTGCCGGGGCGAATGCCTGCCCGAGGACCGCCGCTTCGCGCTCGCGCTCGCCACGACCCGGTTCGATCCGGCACAGCCGCAATGGCTGCCGAAGACGGCGTTCGCGATGCTGATGCGCGACGAAAGCCTGGCGCGGTTGCAGACGCAGTTCGATCCGGCGACCGGCGAATTGACGATCGCGCGGGCCGGCAGCGTCGTATTGCGGGCGGCATTGACCGATCCCGCCGGTCGGCGCGCGGTCGGCGACTTCATCGGCGAGTTTCTCGGCGACACGATACCGCGGCCGCTGCGCGTCGTCGCGGCGCCGGGCCACGCCTTCGCGGATGCGCGCCGCAAGCCCAACGCGACGACCGACCAGTACGTCTCGCTGATCAATCGCAACAGTGTCACGGCCCTCGCCGACGCGGTCGGCGCGCCCGTTGATGAACTGCGCTTTCGCGCCAACGTCTACTGCGGCGGCGATCTGCCGGCATGGCATGAACTCGATTGGATCGGTCGCGACATCGCGCTGGGCGGCGCCCGCCTCAGGGGCGTCGCCGCGATCACCCGCTGCGCCGCGACCCAGGTCAATCCGCTGACGGCCGCTCGCGACCTCGACATCCCGGCCGGATTGCAACGGCATTTCGGCCATAATCTGATGGGGGTTTATGCCGAGGTCGCCGGCGGCGGCGCGATCGCCCTCGGCGACCGCCTGACTACACGGTGAAGACGGTCGAGCCGGTGGTCTTGCGGTCCTGCAGGTCGCGGTGGGCGCGCGCCGCCTCGCGCAGCGGATAGGTCTGGTTGATCTCCAGCTTGACGGCGCCGTTCTTGACGACCTCGAACAGTTCGCCCGCGGCGGTCAGCAGGTCTTCGCGGGTCGCCGTGTAGGTGTTGAGCGTCGGGCGGGTCAGAAACAGCGACCCCTTGCCGGCCAGGATGCCGATATCGACGGCCCCGATCGCGCCCGACGACTGCCCGAACGACGCCATCAATCCCAACGGCGCGATGCAATCCAAGGATTTGTAGAACGTGTCCTTGCCGACCGAATCGTACACGACCGGCAATTTCTTGCCGCCGGTGATCTCGTTGACGCGGACGACAAAATCATCGCGCCGATAGTTGATCGGATGGTCGCAGCCATGCGCCTTGGCCAGCGCCGCCTTCTTGTCATCGCCGACAGTGCCGATCACGGTGGCGCCGAGATGTTTCGCCCACTGGCAGACGATGAGGCCGACGCCGCCCGCCGCCGCGTGGATCAGGATCGTCTCGCCCGGCTTGACGACATGCGTGCGTCGGATCAGGTACCACGCTGTCATGCCCTTTAGCATCATCGCCGCGCCCTGCTGGTCGGAAATGCCTTCGGGCAGCGGAACGAGCCGATCGGCCGCCATCGTCCGGGCCTCGCTGTAGGCGCCCAAGGGTCCGCCGGCATAGGCGACGCGGTCGCCGATTTTGAGGCCGCTGACACCGGGGCCGACCTCCTCGACGACACCGGCCGCCTCCGAGCCGAGGCCGCTCGGCAGCGGCATCGGATAAAGGCCGCTGCGCTGGTAGGTATCGATGTAATTGAGGCCGACCGCCGTGTGCCGCAGCCGCACCTGGCCGGGCCCGGGCTTGCCGACCTCGACCGGCTGCCATTCCAAGACTTCCGGCCCGCCGGTCTTCGCAAAACGGATCGCCTGCACCATCGCCGTATCCTCACCAGGGATGCCGATAACCCGACGATAGCCAAGATCGGCTAGGCGGAAAAGCTTACAGCGGAAACCCGGCGCGGCGCGGCGACAGCGCGATGCCGCAGCGTGCCGCCTCCAGCATGAAATAGCGCGTCATCTGCACGATGTCGGTGCGCCAGTAGAGCTGCTCCGGCTCGTTTTCGAGAAAATCGCCCGCGGCGAAGGCATAGCAATAGGTTTCGACCCAGCGCCGGCCGTCACCGCCGGGGATCGGCGCATCGCGCCAGCCGAATTTCCATCCCGCATGCTCGGCGCCGAGCCGCCACCGTTCGAGATGCACGGCCAGCGTGCCGGCGTCGAGCGCGCCCAGCGCAGGCACGCGGTACACGACGACGAGCCGGCGCACATTAAGCTGCAATTGCATCAGCAGCTCGTCGCCGAACGCTTCGACGAGGTAGGTCGCGTCGGCGGCACCGCCGACATGGCGGATCTCGACCCGGCCGCGCCGCATCGCCGAAAGCGAAACGTTGACCGGATCGAGGTTGAAGCTCGGCAGTTCGTACTCGACCGCGCACAGCGCTTCCAGCATCTGCCCGGTCAGGAAATCTTCGGTGCGCCGCTGCGCCTCGGCGATCGTCAGCATGCGCTGGGGAACGGGGCGCAGGCCGGCGTTGTTCCGGAACGGCAAAGCGCGGCGGCCCGTTCGCGAGGAGGATCATGCTGCCGTCGGAGACACCGCGATGAAGCTCGCGACCCTGTACGCCGCAATTCTTATCATCGGCGCGGCGCTGCCCGCGACGGCGCAGGTATTCTATGGCGTACCGGCCATGCCGTCCGCCGTCGCGAGCGCCTGCCGGATCACCGAGCAATGGCCTGACGCCGCAAAGCTGGTCACGATCGCGCCCAACGGCGTCGTCTCGACAACCCGTCTGGCCGGCGGCGACAGCACCAGCATGACGCGGGTGTGCGAGGCAGGTCCCTGACGGGCTACGCCGCAGTGCGGATTGCGGCGCGCTTCACCTCGCTGTCGACAAACGGCTCGAAGGGTTGGAAATTCTTCTCGAAATTGCCGCGCAAGCTGCGCACGGTCTCGTCATAGGCGGT
This sequence comes from Allostellaceae bacterium, assembly GCA_035504075.1. Classification (GTDB taxonomy): domain Bacteria; phylum Pseudomonadota; class Alphaproteobacteria; order ATCC43930; family CGMCC-115725; genus DATARH01. Next base: position 7,413 of record DATJSO010000121.1, read on the forward strand.
CTTGTTCGACCAGGTGCCGCGCGGGTCGAGCACGGTCGGCGGCAGGTCGGCGCAGATTTCCGGCACGAGGAACCCGAAATTCGGGTCCTGCCGCATCGGCACCTGCGCCAGTGAGCCATCGAGCGCGGCGCGCAGCAACGCGCGCGTGTGGGCGATCGCCATGCGCTGGCCGACGCCGTAGGCGCCGCCCGACCACCCGGTATTGACGAGCCAGCAGTCGGACTTGTACCGGGCGATGCGCTCGCCGAGCATCCTGGCGTATTCCGACGGGTGACGCGGCATGAACGGCGCGCCGAAACAGGTCGAAAATACCGCCTTCGGCTCCTTGCCGAGGCCGACTTCGGTGCCGGCGACCTGCGCCGTATACCCCGAGAGGAAATGGTACATCGCCTGCTCGGCCGTCAGCTTCGCGATCGGTGGCATGACGCCGAACGCGTCGCAGGTCAGCATGATGACGTTTTTCGGGTGCCCCGCCAGGCCATGCGGATCGGCGTTCGGGATAAAGTCGAGCGGATAGCAGGCGCGGGTATTCTCGGTCAGCCTGTCGTCGTCGACATCGGGCATGCGCGTCGCCGGGTCGAGCACGACGTTTTCGAGTACGGTGCCGAAGCGGGTTATCGTCGCATAGATCTCGGGTTCGGCTGTCGGCGAAAGGTTGATGACCTTGGCGTAGCAGCCACCCTCGAAATTGAAGATGCCCTTGGGGCTCCAGCCGTGCTCGTCGTCGCCGATCAGCGTGCGCGCGCCGTCGGCCGACAGCGTTGTCTTGCCGGTGCCGGAAAGGCCGAAAAAGATCGCGCAATCGCCTTTCGGCCCGACATTGGCCGAGCAGTGCATCGGCAACACGTCGCGCGTCGGCAACACGAAATTGAGATAGCCGAACACCGACTTCTTGATCTCGCCCGCATAGCGCGTGCCGCCGATCAACACAAAACGCGAGGTAAAATCGACCAGGATGCAGGTTTCCGACCGGATGCCGTCAAGCTCCGGGATGGCGCGGAAATCGGGCGCGTGCAGGATCGTGAAAGCCGGCTCGAAACTCTCCAATTCGGCCGGACGCGGCCGGATGAACATGTTGCGGGCGAAGAGGCTGTGCCAGGCGCCGTCGCTGATGACGCGCACCGGCAGCCGGTAATCGGGATCGGCGCCGGCATACAGGTCCTGCACAAAGATCTCGCGGCGCTGCAGATAGGCCAGCATGCGCTGATGCAGACTGGCAAAGCGCGCCGGATCGATCGGCTGGTTGATCGCGCCCCAATCGACCGCATCCTTCGTGGCTGCGTCGCGCACGATGTATTTGTCGCGGGGCGAGCGGCCGGTGTGCCGCCCGGTATTGGCAACAAAGCTGCCGCCAAGGCCGATCTCGCCCTCGTGCCGGCGCACGGCATGCTCGTACAGGTAGGGTGCCGTCAGGTTCCAGTGCACCGGATGCAGATGCTGCATCCCCTGCTCGACAAGGCCGAAGCGGGGCGTGCGGGCTGCCACGGGTTTGTCCGCCTGGTCCAAGCTTTCCTCCTTTATCGCCGGCATGCCAATGCAGACAGCGTGCCGCCGCGCTTGTCGTCAAGATAATCCGCCGGAATTGCGCCGGCAAGCGCACCATCAGCGACGGCGCACCATCGGCGACGCTTGTCCGCGCGGTCGGCGGTCAGGAATTCGGCACTCGCGTTCCCGGCTCCCAGCGGTAAAGAGCATCGCCGCCGGGCACCGCGGCCGGACGGAAGCCCAAGCGGTCGAGCCGCGCCGCCATGCCGGTGCGGTTATGCCGGCTGACCGTCGCGACGACCGGCACCATGCGCGCCAGCACCCGCTCGACAAGCCCCTCGAAGACGGGTGCCTCGCGCTGTGCCCGCGCGACGCCGGCGCAGTGCATCTCCAGCAGCTCATGCTCGGCATAATGGCGGCCGTGCTCGGGGCGCTCGGCGAGGACAAAGCCGACGATGCGGCCGGCCGCGTCGCAGGCGACCCATGATTCGCCGGAGCGGGCGCAATTGCGAATGAGCGCGTAGAGCGCCTCTTCGCGTTCGAGCGTATCGACGAGCAGCGGGATTTCCGGCGCGAGTTCGAGCAACAGCGCATGGATTTCGCCGGCGTCACCCGATGCGGCCGGGCGATAGCTCACATCGCTCACGCCGCTTCTCCGGGTTTGGTCAGGCCGTGCACAGACCCGCGCTGCGCCAGCAGCATCGCCGCCGGCGGCACGACAGCGAGCCGCATCGTCGCCATGCCGTCATCGCGGTTGCGCCTGCCGCGCCGCCGCCGCGAGCGCCGCCAGCGTCTGCCGCGCTTCCGCCGGGGTCGAGGCCGGTGCCGCAAAGTCGAGCCGCGCCGTTTCCTCCTCGCGCCGCAAATCGATGCCTTCGGGATCGATGCCCGTCATTCGCCAGCCGGAGCCGCCGCGGCCGAGCAGGCGCTCGGCGTAGAGCGCGACGGCATCGGCATGATCGGCGTTCATATGCGCGATGATTTCGGCCTCCGCCGCGCCGAGCGAGGCGGCATTCGACCGGCAGCGCAGTTCGTCGCGCGCGACCCACGCGATGCGGCCGAAACCGGCGACCAGATGGCCGCGCTCGATGTCGACGCGGTAGAGCTTGAAATCGGCAAACCCGGCGTAGCCGGCGCTCGCCGGATGGCGCGCTGCATAGCGCGCGGCGGCGCGCGGGTCGTCGCAGCGCTCGGCGCGGCCAAGCAGGCTGAGGCGCCCGGCCGCCAGCGGATCGCCGGGCATGGCGGCGGCGGTGAACAGCAACGACACGCGTGCATCGGCCGCGATGTTGTGGCTGTGCTGCGCCAGGTCGGACAGCAGCAGCAGCGGGCTCCCGTCGATTGCGCAGGCGACGGCGACGAGCGAGGCATACGGCCAACCGGCAAGGCTGGTCGCAAGCGCTGCATGAGCAGAGCCGCGCAACAACCGCCGCGCCGCTGCCGTCGTATCGCTCGCTTCGCTATCGATCATCGGTCTCATCCACCCTCGTCGCGGCCGTTCGCCAGGCACGAACGCACAACGCGGAGCGTATCATCCGCAGCACGAGATCATTATCTGCGGCATACGCCCATCGGCGGCGATCGGCGTCAGATCGGCCCCGCATCTTTGATTTGCCGCCGAGTGGCCATATTTAGGCCAGAGAAGGCGCCACGGTCGGCACCCCGCCGCGGCGGATGTTTGGGGGAACTCCGTGAGCAGCACGATCGCGCTTGTCGATGACGATCGCAACATCCTGACCTCGGTGTCAATGGCGCTCGAGGCCGAGGGGTTCGCGGTACGCTGCTACAGCGACGGCGCGGAAGCGCTGCGCGCCATGACCGCGCAGCCGGTCGATCTGGCCGTACTCGACATCAAGATGCCCCGCATGGACGGCATGGAGCTGCTCGGGCAATTGCGTCGGCAGAGCCACATCCCGGTCATCTTTCTGACTTCGAAGGACGACGAGGTAGACGAGTTGCTCGGCCTGCGCATGGGGGCCGACGATTACATCAAGAAGCCGTTTTCGCAGCGCCTGTTGATCGAACGCATTCGCGCGCTGATCCGGCGCGGCGAATTGGCGCGCGAACGCGATGATGGCCAGGCGGAACCGGTCATTGCCCGCGGTCAGATGACATTGGACCCGGCGCGCCACCTGTGCACGTGGCGCGCCCAGCCGGTCGAACTGACGGTGACCGAGTTTCTGATCCTGAAATCGCTGGCACAGCGGCCGGGGCACGTCAAAAACCGCGACCAGTTGATGGACGCCGCCTATGGCGAACACATCTATGTCGACGACCGCACGATCGACAGCCACATCAAGCGCCTGCGCAAGAAGTTCAAGGCGGTTGATACGGATTTCGCGCAGATCGAAACGCTCTATGGCGTCGGATATCGATACCGCGACCGCTGAACGAGGCGCGCCCGAGCCGGTTGCGCCGCCGGAGGCGCGGCGCGCCCCAAGCGCCGGCGCCGGCCGCGCGGCGCGACGCGATGGCGCGGCTGCGATCGCCGGCCCCTTCCGGGCTCGCCGATTGCCGTCATCGCATTGGCGGTATATCTCGCCGCTGACGCGCCGGATTGTCGCGGTCAACCTGCTGCCGCTCGCGCTGCTTGCCGTCGGCTTTCTCTATCTCGGCCGCTTCGAGGCGAGCCTCGTCGGCCAACAGGTCGAGGCGCTGCATACGCAGGGTGCGATTTTTGCCGCCGCGCTGAGCGAAGGGGCGGTGCTTGATTCGCCCGGCGAGGGCGAAGTGCTGCTGCCGGAATTGGCGCGCCAGATGATGCGCCGGCTGGTCGCCCCGACCCGCATTCGAGCCCGCCTGTTCGACATCGACGGCAATCTGATCGCCGACAGCCGCAACATGCGCCGTCCGGCAATCGACGATCAGAATCTCGCCGCCGCCCGCCGCGAGGGGCCGCTGTCGCGGGTCGGCGACTGGCTCTACGATTGGATCTCCTCGCTGTTGCCAAGCAGCCGCAAATATCCGGTTTATCGCGAGGGCGACCGGGCTGCGTACTACGATGAGGCGATGCTGGCGCTGCACGGAGAGGACGGCAGCGCGGTGCGCCGCGAACCGCAGACGGGTGGCCTTCTGATCAGCGCCGCCGTGCCGCTGCGGCGTTTCCATCAGGTGCTCGGCGCCGTCATGCTGTCGACGAGCGACCGCGAAATTCAGGCGGAACTGCGCACCGTCAGGCTGGAACTGCTGCGGATCTTCTCGGTGACGGTGCTCGTCACGGTGCTGCTGTCGCTCTACCTCGCCGGCACAATCGCCCGGCCGATCCGCCGCCTAGCGGCGGCGGCGGAGCGGGCGCGCGGCCGCGGCGCGCGGATCGAAGTCCCCGATTTTGTCGGGCGTGACGACGAGATCGGCGAACTGGCGGAGGCGCTGCGCGAGATGACGGATGCTCTCTGGCAACGGATGAGCGCAATCGAAAGCTTTGCCGCCGATGTCGCCCATGAAATCAAAAATCCGCTTTCTTCGCTGCGCAGCGCGGTCGAGACGGCCGTGCGCATCAATGACCCGGCAAAGCAGCGGCGATTGCTGGCGATCGCGCAGGACGACG
>DATJSO010000122.1:0-3003 GCA_035504075.1 Allostellaceae bacterium
TCGAAGATCCACATCCGGGCGTAGGCGAAGCCGCTCGCCAGAATCTCCGGCAGCACGCCCAGCGCGTCGTAGACGCGCAGCGCGTTGGCGGGCTGGCCGAGCCCGACGCCGGGCACGTCGAAATCCGCCCGCCGCTCGATCAAGAGGACCTCGACGCCGCGCCGGGCGAACGCGATCGCCGCCGTCAGGCCGCCGACGCCGCCGCCCACCACCAGCACGCGCCGGACCCCGCTCATGGCCGCCGTGCCGGCAGCGCGCGACGCCGCGGCGCGCGGTCAGTTCTCGGAGAGTTGTGAAAACAGCGGCTGATCATCGAGGGCCACAGCCTGTTCGCTGGTCAGGTAGCCGTTGCGCTGCATGGTTGCCACCACGTGATGATAGCGCGCCATCGCCAGGTCGCCGGAAGGATTGGCGCCGAAGCGCGTCGGATCGTTCGGCAGTCCGGCCATGTAGATGCATTGCGCATCGCTCACCTGCGACAGCGGCGTGTGGAAGTAGGCCTGCGCCGCCGCCGTCACGCCGATGGCGCGGCGGCCCAGATAGACGCCGTTCAGATACAGTTCCAGAATCCGTTGTTTGCTGAAATCGTGTTCGACGATGAGCGCGCCGCGCATGACGCGGAGCTGGCTGGTCAGTTCCGCCCATGCCGACGGCTGCCGGCGCGGAACGTGCAGCATCATGCGCGCCAGCTGCAGCGTGATCGTGCTGCCGCCGTGATCGACATGATCGTTCTGCGCGTCTTCGACCAAAGCCCGCGCGGCGGCGAGCGGATCGACCCCGCCGTGATAAAGGAAGCGCTTGTCCTCGACCGACATGATGGCGTGGTCGAGGCATTGCGGGATCTGGGCATAGTCCGCGTAACCGCGATGATGCTTGAGCGCCTCGTCGCGCAGCCAGTGCGGATAGTCCGCGATCGTCGCGCCGTCTTGCGAATGGGCGAACAAGCCGCCGAGCGCGCGATCCAGCGGCGGAAAAAACAGCGCCGCGACAAAGGCGACGAGCACCGCCGCCGCGATCAGCGCGGATCGGACAGGCCGGCGCCGGCGCGCTTTTGCCGGGATGTCTTTCTCTGGCGGCATACGATCAGATCGCGCAATCGGGTTGCGGGGGCCATGTGCATAAAGCAGCGGCGGCGAACCATTCAAGCATCAAGGCTGCAAGCATAGAGGTTTCAAGCATAAAGGAAGTCGAGCACCGCCGTCTCGGCGAGCACCGCTTCGGGAATCGAATGCCGCGCCGAGCGGGCGCGTTCTTCGGCGCTCTGGGTTGCCTGCAAATAGGCCCCGAGATGGCGCGCGCGCTCGATGATCCTTTTGCCCACCGGCAGCCGCCCGGCCTCGAACCGGCGCAATGCGGCGGCGACGTCTTCGCTGTCGAGCGCCTGCGCCAATGCCGCCGCGTCGTCGGCGGCTTTCGACACCCCGGCCGCGACATGCGGCCGCGCCACGAAGGCGGCATCGCCGACGATGGCGACGCGGCCGAAGGCGAGGCGGGGGCTTTCCAGATCGTAGATCGGCTGCAAAATCGGCTCGTCAATGCCGGTGACGATGGCGCGAAATTGCGGCGGCAGCAAGCGCTGCGCTGCCGCACGCATGGCGGCGATCGCTTCGCGGCGGATCAGCGGCGGCGGGATCGAGATCGAATGGACCATGCCGCTGTCGTCGGTGAGCAGCCATGGCAATTCCGCCGTTTCATCCGCCGGCCGATACCAGACGACGTTGCAGCGGCGATGGCCCGGGCGCAGGTCGTCGTTCGGCCCGGCGACCGGATAGAGCAGGCACTGCTCGCCGGGAGGCAGGCAGAACGTCATCGACTCGAACAAGTCCCGATGGATGTCGGCCGGCATGCCGCTCTCGGGCAGAAGCGCACGCCAGGCGCAATAACCCGCATAGAGCGGCACGGTCGCGGGCATGCATTGGCCGCGCACCGTCGAGCGCAGCCCGTCCGCGCCGATCAGCACGTCGCCAGTTTCGGTTTTGCCGTCGGCAAAATGCGCGGTGACGCCCGCGCCGTCCTGCTCGAAACCCTTCAGCCCCCGGCCGCGGTGGTAATGCGCGGTTCCAAACGCGTCCCGCAGCAGGCGGTAGACGAGTTCCCAGGCGGTCAGGATCTGCGGGCACGCGAGGGTCAGCGCCACCCGTCCGTCGATGTCGAGCAGTTTGCGCGTGCGCGCCAATACGCCGAGCTGGCCGGTGTCGAGCCCGAGCGCATCGAGCCGGGCGATCAGTTCGGGCTGGGCGACGATGCCGGCGCCGCGGCCGGCAAGCTCGCTCTCGACCCGCTCGAAGACATCGACGGTCCAACCGCGCCGCTGCAGCATGATCGCGGCCAGAAGCCCGCTCATGGAGCCGCCGATGACCAGCGCGCGCCGCTGCGGAGCGTTCGTGTTGTCGGTAAATCCGGCCATTTCGCCCGCTATTTCAAAAGTCCCGAGGTTTTTCTATATTGTGGCCGGAATCCCTGGAGGAACGCTATGGCATTGACCATGCTGGACAAGACCACCGACCGCGCCGACAAGTCGGCCTGGCCGCCCGCCATTGCCGCCGAGTTCGAGCGGGAAAAGGCGAACCACAACGGCTGTGTCGGCTCTACTCTCCTGTCGGAGGACGAGCGCGTGCGGGTCTGGATCATCCGGCTCGCGCCCGGCGAACGGATCGGCTTCCATCGCCATGTGCTGGACTATTTCTGGACCGCGGTCTCCGGCGGCAAAGGCCGCCAGCATCTGATGGACGGCACCACGGTCGAATACACTTACAAGCCCGGCGAGACCCGGCACGAAACCTACGGAGCCGGCAAGTACAAGGTCCATGACCTGGAAAACCTCGGCGACAAGGAGATGGTCTTCATGACCATCGAATTCCTCAACAGCGCCAATACGCCGCTCGCCATCCCCGACAAGGTGCGCGCGGCGGCCTGAGCCGGCGCTGCTCGACGATTCAAGCGCGGCGATGGCCGGACCCGATCCGGCCATTGTTGTTTGATCGGCCGCGACGAGACGCATCG
>DATJSO010000123.1:0-2436 GCA_035504075.1 Allostellaceae bacterium
CGTCAGGCGCTCGCGTTCGGCATGCGCGGCGTTCAGCTGCGCCCGCAATTCTTCGAGCGCTGTGACATCGACCTCCTCGACATAAGCAAAATGCGGAATGTGGCGCTTCGATTGCTGCAAGTGCTCGGCGATGGCGCGGCGCAGGCCGACGATCGGCACCTCTTCGATGCCGTCGCGGCGCGCGAGAGAAGCCGTCGCCGCGCCGGGCCTGCCGCGCTCGGCCGCGCCGGCGGCAATGAAGGCATCGAGATCCTGCTGCGTCACCCGGCCGCCCGGACCGTTGCCGGGGACGAACTGCAAGGGAATACCAGCATCCCAGGCGCGCCGCCGCACAGCGGGCGAGGCCAGCGGTTTGCCGCCGGCCGGCCGTTTGGCCGCAGACGGAGCGGCCGCGGTTTGCAGAGCGGGGGAAACGGAGATCAGCGCTATCTCTCCCTCACCCTGCCCCGCCTGCCGTTCACGGCGAGAGGGAACGCTCGGCTGCACTGCAATATTGTTCCCTCTCCCCGCCTGCGGAGAGAGGGTTGGAGTGAGCGGCTGCGGCGGAACGGGTATCGCGGCCTCTGTTGCGGCGGCTTCCTCGCCCGCCACATCAAGGATGACAAGTTCCGAACCGACCGGCCGGCGCTCGCCCGGCGCGCCGTTGATCGCGACAACGGTGCCGGCCACCGGCGCCGGCAGCTCGACCGTCGCCTTGTCGGTCATCACATCGACGAGCGGGTCTTCCTCGCGGATCACCTGGCCCGGCGCGACATGCCAGGCGACGATCTCCGCCTCGGTCGTGCCTTCGCCGATATCCGGCAGTTTGACGACATAGCGGGCCATACCGGCTGCCGTTCTAGCCCTGCAATACGCGCCGCATGCCGGCCGCGAGCCGCGCCGGCCCCGGAAAATATTCCCATTCGAGAGCATGCGGATAGGGCGTATCCCAGCCGGTCACCCGCACGATCGGCGCCTCCAGATGGTAGAAGCAATGTTCCTGCACGAGCGCCGCCAGTTCGGCGCCGAAGCCGCAGGTCCTGGTAGCCTCGTGCGCGATGACGCAACGGCCGGTCTTGTTGACCGAAGCGACAATCGTGTCGATGTCGAGCGGCAACAGCGTGCGCAGATCGACGACCTCGGCGTCGATGCCGGCCTCTTCGGCCGCCGCCAGGGCGACATGCACCATTGTGCCGTAGACCAGCACGGTGACGGCATTGCCCTGGCGCACGATCGCGGCGCGGCCGAGCGGCACGGTGTAATAATCCCCCGGGACCTCCGCTTGCGGGTGCGCCACCCAGGGCTGCGCCGGCCGTTCCGGGTGGCCGTCGAACGGCCCGTGGTAAAGCCGCTTCGGTTCGAAGAACACGACGGGGTCGTCATCTTCGACGGCGCTGATCAACAGGCCCTTGGCGTCATAAGGGTTGGACGGGATCACGGTCTTCAACCCGCAGACATGGGTGAAAATCGCTTCGACGCTTTGGCTGTGCGTCTGGCCGCCGAAGATACCGCCGCCGCATGGCGCGCGCACCGTGATCGGCGCCCAGAACTCGCCGGCCGAGCGGTAGCGCAGTCGCGCGGCAGCTGAGATCAGCTGGTCAGTCGCCGGGTAGATATAGTCGGCGAACTGTACTTCGACGATCGGCCGCAGGCCGTAGGCTCCCATGCCGACCGCGACGGCCAGCATGCCGCCCTCCGCGATCGGCGCATCGAACACGCGTTCCTCGCCGTGCTTTTTCTGCAAGCCTTCGGTGACGCGAAAGACGCCGCCGTAAAACCCGACATCCTCGCCGAATATGACAACGCCGGGGTCGCGCGCCAGCAGCACGTCCATCGCCGAGTTGAGCGCCTGCACCATCGTCATCGCCGGCATTCGCTCAGACCCCCATTTCCTGGCGCTGGCGGCGCAGATGCCAGGGCATTTCCTTGAAGACGTCGTCGAACATTGTCCTGGCGCTGAAATGTGGGCCGTTTTCCATCGTGCCGTAGCGTTCAGCCTCGCGCCCCGCCTCGCGCACTTCGTCGGCCAGTTCGCCCTCGAGCTGCGCGTGGCGCCCGGGCGACCATTCGCCCAACCGGATGAGGTGGCGCGACAGGCGGTTGATCGGGTCGCCGAGCGGCCATTCCCTAGCCTCCTTCTCGGGGCGGTAGCGGCTCGGATCGTCGCTCGTGGAATGCGGTCCGGCGCGATAGGTGAAAAGTTCGATCAGCGTCGCGCCGCAATTGGCGCGCGCCCGCTCGGCGGCCCACTTTGTTGCCGCATAAACCGCAAGGAAATCGTTGCCGTCAACCCTGAGGCAGGCGAGTCCGAAGCCGATCGCCCGCGCCGCGAATGTCGCAACCTCGCCGCCGGCAACTTCTTGATGCGACGAGATCGCCCACTGGTTGTTGACGACATTGAGCACGACCGGCGCGCGGTAGACCGCGGCAAAGGTCAGCGCGTGGTGAAAATCGGGT
>DATJSO010000124.1:0-30272 GCA_035504075.1 Allostellaceae bacterium
GAGCAGCAGGACGGCTATCGCTCGCTGTTGGAAGCGCGCGGCCGGCTGCCCGGCCCCAACAAGATCTACGTGCACAACCCGAAGCTGGTGAAGGTCATGGGGCCGCTCGGCGCCTATTTCCGCACCGGCTATTCGCTGTCGGAGCGGGAGCGCGAGATCGCCGTCGTCATCATTAACAGCAAGTGGCATTCGGCCTATCCGACCAACGCGCACGAACGCGCCGGTAAGGCCGCCGGGCTGCCGGCCGACAAGGTCGAAGCGATGTTGTCGGGGCTGCCGACATCCTTTGACGACGCACGCGAGCAGGTAATCTATGAGATGGCGGTATGCCTGTCGAATTCGCGCTGGGTATCAAAGGGCCTCTATGACCGCGCGGTCGCGGCGCTCGGCCATGAAGGCATCACCGACGTGATCTGCTTGATGGGGTTTTACACCAGCGTGTCGATGACGCTGGCGTTCTACGACGTGCCGTCCGACGCGCCGGGCATGGCACGCTGACCGCAAGGGGGAGAGAACCGATGCTGATCGTCGATGCGCAGATCCATCTGTGGTCGAACCATCTGCCGACCAATGCAGCGCACCGCCAGGTGCCGAGCTATTCGGCCGAGGAATGCCTGATGGAGATGGATGCCGCGGGGGTCAACGCCGCGCTGATCCACCCGCCCGGCTGGGATCCTAACAGCCTCGTCATCGCCGAGTCGGCGGCCGTCCGCTATCCCGACCGGTTTGCGATCCTCGGCAATTTTCCGCCGGACAAACCCGAGAGCCGCGAGCTGATCGCCGGCTGGAAGAGTCGGCCCGGCATGCTCGGCCTGCGCTGGGCGTTTACCCAGCCGCACCAGGCAACCTGGATGACCGACGGCACGATGGATTGGGTCTGGCCGGCCTGCGAGAAGGCCGGCATCCCGATCGCGCTGATGGCGTCGAGCTACCTGCCGCAGGTCGGGCAGATCGCCGAGCGGCACCCCGGCCTGAAGCTGATCATCGACCACCTGGGACGGGCGCGCGGCGGCCGCGACGACGAGGCGTTCGCGACGATCGACCAGGTCTGCGGGCTGGCCAAGTTCCCCAATGTCGCGTTGAAGGCAACCGGGGCGGCTGGCGAATCGACCCAGCCCTACCCGTTCACGAACATCCACAAATACCTGAAGCAGCTCTATGACGCCTTCGGGCCGCAACGCTGCTTCTGGGGCACCGACATCACCCGCATGCCGGTGTCGTGGCGGCAATGCGTGACGCTGTTCACCGAGGAACTGCCGTGGCTCAAGGGCCGCGATCTCGAACTCGTCATGGGCCGCGCCGTGTGCGACTGGCTCGGCTGGAACCTGACCTAACCGCAGGGATGCGGGCGGTGATCGGGACGTTTCCGGCGCTGGTCGCCGCCCTGGCCCTGCTGCTCTACGTCGGCGTCTTCGTTTCGGTTGGCCGAGCCCGCGCGCGCTATGGCATCCGGGCGCCGGCGGTAACCGGCGTGCCGGAGTTCGAACGGGTCTTTCGCGTCCAGCAGAACACGCTCGAACAGATCATCTGGTTCCTCCCGTCATTGTGGCTGTTTGCGCTGTTTGCGTCGCCGCTCTGGGCCGGCCTTCTCGGATTGGTGTGGATCGCTGCGCGCGCCCATTACGCCGTCGCGTATTGCTGTGATCCGGAAACCCGCGGGCCGGGCTTTGTCATCGCCTTCGCCAGCGCTGCGGTGCTGCTGGTCGGGGCATTGCTCGCCATCGTCGCGCATCTGCTATGACGCCGCCGACAGCGCGTGCTTCGCCAGCTTTTTGGTCAAGGTCGGCAGCGCGTAATCCTTGAACTGCTCGGGTCGGGCCCAGATGCCCGGCAATTGTTCGCCGGTCGCGCCGGTCAGCAGCGCCAGTTCGAGGCGGAAATGGGTGAAGCCGTGGGTCACGCTGCCGGGCAGCGCCGCCCATCGGGTCGCCACCGGTGACGCCTTGGCGATAGCCTCCGAGTCGCTCCAAGGTGCAGCACGCCATTCGGTCGATGGCAACTCGATCATGCCACCGAGCAGACCGCGCTCCGCGCGGCGGTGCAGCAGCACCGCACCATCCGGCCGGCGGAGCCAAAAAGCCACGCCATGACGCAACGGCCGCTCCGCCTTGGCGGCCTGCACCGGCAGCTCCTCGGCGATCCCCGATCTCGCCGCGGCACACGCGTCACGCCACGGACACAGCACGCAGCGCGGCCGCCGCGGCGTGCAGATCGTCGCGCCCAGGTCCATCAGCGCCTGCGCGAAATCGCCGGCCCGCTCCGCCGGAACGAGCGACGCGGCGAGCGCCCGCAGGCGGGGCTTGGCGGCCGGCAGCGGCGTCGCTTCAGCAAAGACTCGCGCCACCACCCGCTCGACGTTGCCGTCGACTGCCGCCAGCCTTCGGTCGAAGGCGATGGCCGCGATCGCCGCGGCGGTGTAGTCGCCGATGCCCGGCAATGCGCGCAACGCAGCCGGGTCGTCGGGAAACTCGCCGCCGTGATCTGCTGCGAGCGCACGGGCGCAGGCGTGCAGGTTGCGGGCGCGGGCGTAGTAGCCAAGGCCCTGCCAGGCATGCAGCACCTCGTCGAGCGACGCGTCGGCGAGGGCGTCGATCGTCGGCCAGCGCGCGATGAATCGATCGAAATACGGAGCGACGGTCGGCACCGTCGTCTGCTGCAGCATGATCTCGCTGAGCCAGACGCGGTACGCGTCCTGCCGCCGGCCCGGTGGCGCGCGCCACGGCAGATCGCGGCGATGGCGATCATACCACGCCAACAGCGCAGCGGCATCCGGACGGCGCCGCGGCGAGTGCTGGGATATACTGGGCGGCATGACTCGCGTGGACACAGATCGCCGGGGCGACAGCATAGCGGCTGCGACGGCCGCAGGCGAGCGCCGCCCCGGGCTGCGCCCGATCGCCGGCGCCGCGGTCCGCGTCGCCGGCCCGATTGTCGCGCGCCGCGGCGGCGGCCTCCTCGGGCGCTTGCAGACGGATTGGCGCGCCGTTGCCGGCGATGAGCTTGCCGCCGAATCGTGGCCGGCGGCGCTGAGCCGCGGCGGCGTGCTGAAATTGCGCGTCGCGCCGCGCGTGGCGCTCGAACTGCAGCACCGCACGCCGCTGCTGATCGAGCGGATCAATCTGTTTTTCGGGCGCGGCGTCGCCGAACGGATCGTTCTCGTTCAGGGGCCGCTGCCGCTCGCCGCCGCGCCGCCGCCTTCCCGTCCGGATTCGCCGAGCGCGGCCGAGCAACAGGCACTCGATGACAGTCTCGTCAATATCGCCGACCCGGAGTTGCGGGAGGCGCTGCGCCGGCTCGGCCGGCTGGTGCTCGGCCGCGGCGGGCGCTAGCGGAAGCCGCCGTTGCACAATCGGGTGCGAGCGTTTACCGTCAAGATCTAGTAGGAGGAAGCTTCGAATGCGGGAGATCTGGTTTGCACTGCTCGTCGCTTTGTTGGTCGGCGCCGGTCTGCCGGCGGCCGCCCAAGCGCCGGCTCCGAAAATCGACGCGGCGAAAGCCGCGAACCTCCTGGCGGTCACTCCCCAAGACCGCATCCTTGGCAACCCGAAGGCGCCGATCACGATAATCGAGTACGCCTCCCTCAGCTGCCCGCATTGCGCGCATTTCGAAAACGACGTGTTGCCGGACGTCCAGAAGAAATGGATCGACACCGGCAAGGCGCGGCTGATCATGCGCGATTACCCGCTCGATCGCGAGGCGCTGGCCGCCGAGGTGCTGGCACGTTGCATGCCGCCCGCCCGCTATTATCCGCTGGTCAAGGCGATGTTCGCGAGCCAGCCGGAATGGGTGCCGGTGCCGGACTGGCGCGCTGCGCTGCAGCGCATTGCCAAGCTTGCCGGCATCGGCGACAAGGAGTTCAACGCTTGCCTCGCGAACAAGGCGATCGAAAACGAGGTCGCCGACAGCCGCTTGCTGGCCTACCAGCAGCTCGGCGTCGATGCGACGCCGACATTCTTCATCAACGGCAAGAAATTCGAGGGCGAGCCGACCGTCGCCGGGTTCGATCAGGCGCTCGCGGCCGCGCAGAAATCCTGATGCCCCCGGTGCTGTAGCGGCGGCCGCGGATGCAATTCGAACGGCTTCGCCTCGCCGGTTTCAAGTCGTTCGTCGAGCCGACCGAGCTCTCGGTCGAGCCGGGGCTGACCGGCATTGTCGGCCCCAACGGCTGCGGCAAGTCAAACCTTGTCGAGGCGCTGCGCTGGGTGATGGGCGAAGCCTCGGCGCGGCGGCTGCGCGGCGGCGACATGGACGACGTGATCTTTGGCGGCGCGGCCGGGCGACCGGCGCGCAACATCGCCGAAGTCGCGCTGACGATCGACAACAGCGGCCGCGACGCGCCATTCGCCTTTAACGACGCCGCAACGATCGAAGTCGTACGCCGGATCGCGCGCGGCGCAGGGTCGGAATATCGCGTCAACGGCCGCGAAACGCGGGCGCGCGATGTCCAACTGCTGTTTGCCGACGCCGTTTCCGGGCCGCATTCGGGCGCCCTCGTCGGACAGGGACGGGTCGGCGCGCTGATTTCGGCAAAACCGGGCGAGCGGCGATTGCTGCTCGACGAAGCGGCCGGGACGGCCGGGCTGCACGCGCGGCGCCACGAAGCCGATCTGAAACTCGAAGCGGCCGAAGTCAACCTGTCGCGGCTCGACGATGTTGTCGCGACCTTGACGGTGCAGATCGAGACATTGAAGAAACAGGCTCGCCACGCCCAGCGCTACCGTCGGCTCGGCGAGCAGATCCGCCGCTGCGAGGCGCAATTGCTGAATGTGCGCTGGCGCCAGGCGGCGGGCGAAGCGGCGGGGTTCGCGGCCGGATTGCGCGAGACCGAGCGCGGGTTGGCAGCGGCGACCGAGACCGCTCTTGTCCGCGAGCGCGGGCGCGCCGCAGCGGAAGCGCTGTTGCCTGGTCTGCGGACGGCGCAGGCCACTGCCGCGGCGGCCCGCCAGCGCATTGCCCACGCCCGCGAATCGCTCGAGCAGGAATTGTCGCGGGCGGCCTCGGCGCGCGGCGAGGCCGAGCGTCGCGCGGCGCAAATCGCCGCCGATTTCGAGCGTGAGGCCGAGCATCTCGATGATGCGGCGGCCGCTCTCGTCCGGCTCGTCGACGAACGGGCCGAACTGGAAGCCGCTGGTGCGGCAAGCGAGCGCCAGCGGGCCGAGGCGGTGCGCCAGCTGAACGACGCGGCCGCCGCGCATGCCGCTGCCGAGACCGGCCTGCAACAGATGACCGAAGCGTGCGCCGCGGGCGAGGCGCGTCGCGCTATGCTCGATCGCCAGGTGCGTGATCTTGCCGAGCGGCGGCGCCGCGTGGCGGCGCGGCTCACCGACGGCGAGCGCCAGCGCGTCCCGGCGCTCGCCGCGATCGTGCCGCCGGAGGCGATCGCCGCGGCAGCCGCCGGCACAGCCGATGCGGCCGGCGCAATCGAGGCGGCGCAGGCGGCGGCGGCGACGGCCGGCGATACGCTGGCGGCGTGTCAGACGTGCGAGGCGATGACAATCGATGCGGCGCACGCGACGGAACGGGCGCTGGCGCGGCTCAGGGCTGAGGTGGAGGCGCTGACGCAGCTCCTCGGGCCGGCGGACGGCGCGCCCTCGGATGCCATGCCGATCCTGGCGCAGCTGACGGTTCCGCCCGGCTTAGAGGCCGCGGTCGCCGCGCTGTTTGACGGCGAACTGGCGGCGCCGCCGCTGCCCGAACCGGCTGCGGCGGCATGTGGCAACAAGACCGGCTGGCGCGAGTTGGCGGTGCTTGCCGCGCCGCCGCCGCCGGCCGGCGCGCGATGCTTCCCAGGCGATCGCGACGCTCCGCCGGCGCTGGCGCGGCGGCTGGCCCATGCCGCGTTGATCGACGACGGCGCCGATGGCTGGCGCCTGCAGCCGCTGCTTGCAGTCGGCCAAAGCCTCGTCGATCGCGCGGGCAGGCTGTGGCGTTGGGACGGTTTTGTCCGCGCCGCCGCTGCCTCGACGGCGACCGCGGAGCGCTTGCGTCAGCGCAACCGCCTCACCGCGTTGAACGGTGAACTCGCGGCGGCTTCGCCGGCGGCGGCCGCCGCCGGCGAAGCCGCCGCCGCAGCGCGACGCGAGCGCGAGGCCGCCGCCGCCGCCGAGCGCGCCGCCGTCGCCGCGTTGCGTGCCGCCGAGGAGCGGCTCGCCGGCGTCCGCCACGCCGAGGCCGAACTGACGCGCCGCGGGCAGGCCGCCGAGGCGCGGCTTGCCTCCGTAGCCGAGGCGATCGACAAACTGCGCGTCGATCTCGCCGAACTCGACCATGAGGCCGGCGAGGCCGGCCGAGCGCTGGCGCTGCTGCCCGATCCAAGCCTCGCGCGCAGCGCCCTCGATGCGGCTCGCGCCGCCGCCGCCGCGGCGCGCCGGCGCGATGGCGAGGCGCGGGCCGCGCTGGAGCGGCTGGCCCGCGAGGCGGCGGCGCGCAGTCAGCGCATCGCGGCAATCGGGATCGAAGAGATCGCCTGGCAGAAACGGCACGACGGCGCCGCCGCACAGCAATCGGTGTTGATTGAGCGGCGCACCGCGCTCGCTGCCGAGATCGCCGAATTGGCCGCCCGCCCTGCCGCAATCGCCGCCGAACGCGACACGCTGGCGCAGACCGCGGCGACGGCGGCGGTGCGGCTGCGAGAAGCCGACGATGCGCTGGCCGGCGGCGAGGCGGCATTGCGCCGCGCCAACGAGGCGGCGCGCCTCGCCGCGGCGGCGGTGGCCGAAGCACGCGAACGCCGCGCGGGCATGGAAGCGCGTTGCGCGGCGGCGACGGACGGGCTGACGCGGCTGCGCGGTGAGATTGCCGAGCGGCTCGGCGACACGCCGGACGGGCTTGCGTGGCTCCTCGCGGAGGACGGCGAACGGCGCGCCGACGACGATAACGCGGCCGACGAGTTGGCGGCGCGGCTTGACCGGATGGTGCACGAGCGCGACGCGATGGGCGCCGTCAACCTGTTGGCCGAACAGGAGGCAGTGCAGGTCGAAACGCAACTGGCCGGGCTCGAACGCGAACGCACCGATCTGACCCAGGCGATCCAGCGGCTGCGACGCGGCATCGCGACGCTCGACCAGGAGGCGCGCGCCCGGCTCGGCGCCGCGTTCGATCGGCTCAACGCGCATTTCGGCGAGCTGTTTTCGCGGCTGTTCGGCGGCGGCAGGGCGGAACTCGCCTGGACTGAGGGCGACGACCCGCTGACCGCCGGGCTTGACGTCCTGGCCAGCCCGCCGGGCAAGCGCCTCGGCGCGCTGTCGTTGTTATCGGGCGGCGAGCAGGCGCTGACGGCGCTGGCATTGATGTTTGCCGTCTTCCTGACGAACCCGGCGCCGATCTGCGTGCTCGACGAGGTCGATGCGCCGCTCGACGACGCCAATGTTGACGCATTTTGCCGGCTGGTCGCCGATATCGCCGACGCGACCGGCACCCGCTTCCTGGTCGTCACCCATCATCGCGTGACGATGGCGCGAATGGACCGGCTGTTCGGCGTCACGATGGCCGAGCGCGGCGTGTCGCAGCTGGTATCGGTCGATCTCGCCCGTGCGGTCGAATTGCGCCGGAGCGCCTAAACGCCGCGGCCGCAATCTCTCAGAAGATGCGGGCGCTGTCGGAGCGTTCACGCACCCAGACTTGCGCCTCGCGGCCCGCCTGCAATGCGTCGCGCGCCGCCTCGACGGCGTCGAGCAACGCCTGCTCCTTGTCGAGATAGGAGCCGTACACGGCATCGCCGAGCCGGACGATCCAGCGCGCATCATGCCGGTGCCGACATACCTCGAATGCCATGATTCCCATCCGTCCTCTCCGAGCCCCCGCGCCACCGACGCTGCAATGAGCGCTCCGAAGGCATCGAGGGCGGCGGTTTCCGCCGCCCGGGTCAAAACATTCATGCCGGGCAGCCGTTCAACCGACGGCTGCCGTGTCCGTCGTTAATATCGTCGAATATGACCGATTGATGAACTGGATTTATCGTTAAGTTGCTCAAAAAAACGGCGATTTGCGGTGATGTGGAAGGCCGGCCTATTTTTCGTGCGCGACGAAGACGCCATCCCAATCGGCGGGCGGCGGTTCGACCTGCATCTCGGCGATGCGCTCGCGAAACAGACCATAGACCGGTGCCATCTCCGGGTCCTTCGCCAGCACCGGATCTTCCAACAGGCGCAGCGCCCCTTCCCAGTCGCGCTTGCGGTAGGCATCCAGCAACGCCGCATGACGGGCGAGATACAGACGCGCATCCTCCTGATGCGGCGGCAACGTGTAGATGCGCACGGCCTGCTGCTTGCCCTTCACCGCCACCAGATCGAGTTCGACGAGGCGGGCATTGTCATCAAGGCAGGCGGCGGTCTCCTCACCGATAATCAGATCGACCCCGTACAGTTTGGTCAGCCCTTCGAGGCGCGACGACAAGTTTACCGGGTCGCCGAGCAGCGAATAGTTGAATTTCTGATTCGAACCGAAATTGCCGACGCTGCATTCGCCGGTATTGATGCCGATGCCGATGTGCAGCACCTTGCGACCGGCCGCCGCCCAGGCGGCGTTGAGTTCAATCAGTTTTTTGCGCATTTCCTGGGCCGCAGCGACGGCGTTCCGGGCATGGTCGGGATCATCGAGCGGCGCATTCCAGAACGCCATAATGCAATCGCCGATGTATTTATCGATGGTTCCCTTATGCGCCATGATGATCTCGGTCATCGGCGTCAGGAACTCGTTGATCAGCTGTCCCAAATCATGCGAGGTCATGCCTTCCGACATCGATGTGAAGCCGCGGATGTCGCAGAACATGATCGTCATCAGGCGGATCTCGCCGCCGAGCTGCAGCTTTTCGGGGTTCTTCGCCAGTTCCTCGACATAGTGCGGCGACAGATAGAGCGAGAAAGCCTGACGAATTTCGCGCTGCCGCCGTTCGGTCAACCGATAGTTCAGCAACGTGCTGAACAAGTAGATGACGGCGACGACAGCCATCGGATAGACCGGGTCGAGCAGCACCTGTCCGTCGCGAAACGCGAACCATGACGCCGCGGCCGCCGCAATCATCGCGATCGCGGCGAGCGCCGCGCCCGGCAACGCACCGAAGCGCGGGATCGCGGCGATCAGCACCAGTCCGGCGAGAAAGGCGAACAGGATCTCGGCGCCCGGACCCCAATCCGGACGGAACAGGAAATCCCGCTGCAGGATCTGGTCGATCAGCTGGGCGTGAATCTCAACGCCGGGCATGTCGGGCGAGATCGGCGTCGCCTTCAGGTCGTTGAGCCCCGCTGCCGAGGAGCCGACCAGCACGATGTGATCGGCGATCCGCTTCGGATCGAACCGGCCGGACAGGATGTCGGCCGCCGAAATGTATTGGCGCGGGTCGCGCGGCGCATAGTGGATCGCGACCTCGCCCGCGGCATCGACTGGGATGCGCAGCGCCATATGCGCCGCCGGGATCGGGATCTCGATCGCGTTGAGGCCGGTATTCTCGCCGAAGCTGCGGTCGGCCTGCGCCCCGGCATAGCGCGCGATGTAGCCGTGCCCGCCAAACCCGACGCGCAGCGCCTCGGCCGCGAGCGAGGGGACCGGCCGATCGCCGAGGCGCAGCACCATCGGTACGCGGCGCACGACATTGTCCCAGTCGGACGGTTCGTTGACGAAGCCGTTGCCCGCAACGGCGCGCAGGAATTGCGGCAATGCACTGACCGCTTGCGGAAAACGGTCGACAAAGCGCCATGGATTTTCGTCGCGGGCGCCGACGACGGCAAAGCCGGCCTTGATGGCGGTCTGCGGCTCGCCGCCGGTGCCGGCCAATTCGAAGCCGACGACGACCGGCGCCTTCGCCATCGCGGCGGCGAACCGGCTGTCGGGGTCAGGCATCGTTGCCAACAGTTGCGCGGCGCCGGTCTCGCTGGCTCCTTCGCTCTGCAGCAGCCGCAACAACGCGTGAGGCGAGGTGCGGTCAGGTTCGCTGAACAGCGCGTCGAAACCGATGACGGCGGCCCCGGCCGCATTCAGCCGGTCAACCAGATGCGCCAGGATCGTCCGCGGCCACGGCCATTGTCCCACCGCGCGCAGGCTCTTCTCGTCGATATCGACGATGACGACCGGCGGGTCCGGCGACGCCTGGCGCGGGTCGGCGCGCTGATAGACGTCGAACGCAAACAGCGACAGGCGATCGAATGCACGCGGAATGATGATGTGGGCCGCCACCGCCGCCAGCAGCAACAGCAGCGGCAGCCAATACACAAGCCCACGGCGCAAGAGGGAGAGGAGCGGCTTCAACGGCGGCTGCGCACAAGAAGAGGACGCTGCATGATGGCCAAACGGCCGCCGATTTGCCAGTGTTTCGGGCCACAGGAACGCGGCGAGCGGCAAATGCACCCGCTCGCCCGCCGCGGACACAGGTCAAAAGGGCAACGCCGCCGTGACAAACATCGCCGACAAGGAGAAGGCAGAGCGCATCCGCGGCGCAGCCGAACTAGCAGAACGGTGCACCGACGCGGCGCCGCCCGGGCGGCTCGGCCGGTTCATCGCCAAACTCTACGAGCACGTGCCACCCGGCGATATTGCAGCACGCACGCCGGCCGATCTGTGCGGCGGCGCGTTGGCGCTGTGGCGCTTCGCGGCCCGGCGGCAGCGCGGCGCGGCCAAGGTACGGGTCGGCAATCCCGACGCCGCCGGCGATGGCTGGTCGTCGCCGCACACGATCGTCGAAATCGTCAACGACGACATGCCGTTCCTGGTCGATTCGGTAACTGCCGCGATCAACGAGAGCGGCCGCGATGTGCGGCTGGTCATCCATCCGATCCTGACGGTCGCGCGCGATGAGGCGGGCGCGCTGCTCGGCCTCGACCCGCCGCAGGATGGGCTGCGCGAATCGTGGATGCAGATCGCGATCGCCCGCGTGCCCGACGACGCCGGCCGCGCCGCGCTCGCCGAGCGCCTCGATGCCGTTCTGGCCGACGTTCGCCGCGCGGTCGCCGATTGGCCTGCAATGCGGCGGCAGTTGCAGGCGGTCGCCGCCGACCTCGCCGCCGCGCCGCCGCCGCTGCCGACCGCCGAGATCAGCGAAGGGGCCGATTTTTTGCGCTGGCTCGACGACGACAACTTCACCTATCTCGGCTTCCGCGATTACCTCTTCACCAGCGAGGCGGCCGCTGCGGCGCCGCCGCTCGGCATTCTCGCCGACGGCGCCGTGCGCGTGTTCAGCGGCTTACGCGCGTTCGCCAAGCTGCCGGCCGA
Source organism: Allostellaceae bacterium (assembly GCA_035504075.1). GTDB lineage: Bacteria > Pseudomonadota > Alphaproteobacteria > ATCC43930 > CGMCC-115725 > DATARH01. Next base: position 11,203 of record DATJSO010000124.1, read on the forward strand.
TGTGCAGGAATTCCTGCGCCGCCGCGAGTTGCTGCTGATCGCCAAGACCGAGCAGCGCGCCAGCGTGCACCGCGCCGGCCATATGGATGCGATCGGGGTGCGCCGTTTCGATAACGCCGGCAATGCCGTCGGCTTCAGGCTGTTTCTCGGCCTTTTTACGTCAACCGCCTATAGCCGCAGCGCCCGCGCGATCCCGCTGCTGCGGAGAAAGGTGCAACACACGATGGCGCGCGCCGGCCTCGCGCCGGACAGCCACGACGGCAAGGCGCTGCTGCATATCCTCGACACATTCCCGCGCGACGAATTGTTCCAGATCGGCAAGGATGAGCTGTTCGATATCGCGACCGGCATCCTCAATCTGCAGGAGCGCCAGCGCGTCGCAGTGTTCGTGCGGCGCGACCCGCTTGAGCGCTTTGTGTCATGCCTCGTCTACGTGCCGCGCGAGCGCTACGACACCCGCCTCAGACAGGCCTTTGCCGCGGTGCTGGAGGCGGCTTTCGCCGGTACCGTCACCGATTTCTATACGCATCTCGACGAGTCGGTGCTGGCGCGGGTGCAGTTCATCGTACGCACGACGCGCGGCGCGGTGCCGCCGGTCGATCTGGCGGCGCTTGAACGCCGCATCGCCGACGCCGCCCGGACCTGGACGGATCGCCTCGCCGACGCCGCCGCCGCCGCCTTGGGTGAGGCGGAGGCGCATGCCCGGTTGCGCCGTCTCGCGGCCTTGCCGATCGCCTATCAGGCGCGCACGCCGGCGCCGCAGGCATTGGCCGATCTCGAACGCATCGAGGCCGTGCTCGCCGGCTCGCCGTTCGAAGCCTCGCTGCATCCGCGCGAGGACGACGACGTCCCCGGCCTCCGGCTCTATCGCCCCGACCAGCCGATCGTGCTGTCCGACATGCTGCCGATCCTCGAAAATCTGGGCTTGCGCGTCATCGCGGAGGAGCCGTTCCGCATCGCAATGGGGGACGGGCGCGCGGTGTGGATCCACGAATTCCTGCTCGGCGCCGGATCGGCGCCGGCGGCGCCGTCGCCCGAATTGCGCCGCCGCTTCGAAGCGGCGCTGGTTTCGGTATGGCATGGCACGGTTGAAAACGACGGCTTCAACCGGCTGATTCTGGCGGCCGGGCTGTCGGCCCGCCAGGCGACGGTATTGCGCCTCTACTGCAAGGTGCTGCGGCAGGCCGGATCGAGCTTCAGCCAGGCCTATATGGAGGCAACACTGGCGCGCCACGCGGCGATCGCCACCGCTCTCGTGCGGCTGTTCGAGCGCCGCTTCGACCCGGCCCTCGCCCATGACGGCGATGCTTCTGCCGAGGCCGATGCGATTGTCGAAGCGCTGGCGGGTGTCGAAAGCCTCGACGAAGACCGCATCCTCAGAGCCTATCTGACGCTGATCCGCAACAGCGTGCGCACGAATTACTTCCAGAGAACCCCGTCGGGCGAGGCGAAGCCGGCCCTCGCCGTCAAATTCGCGTCGGATGCGGTCGACCTGTTCCCGCTGCCGCGGCCGCTTTACGAGATCTACGTCTACGCCGTGCGCACCGAGGGCGTGCATATGCGCGCCGGAAAAGTGGCGCGCGGCGGCATCCGCTGGTCCGACCGCAAGGAGGATTTCCGTACCGAAATCCTCGGCCTGATGAAGGCGCAGACGGTCAAGAACGCGGTCATCGTGCCGGTTGGCTCGAAGGGCGGCTTTGTCGTCAAACGGCCGCCCGCCGCGCGCGAGCAATTCGTCGCGGAAGGGATCGAGTGCTACAAGGCGCTGATCCGCGGCATGCTCGATGTGACCGACAACATCGCCGCGGCTGGCAACGGGGTCATCGGACACGCCGTCGTGCCGCCGCCCGATGTCGTGCGGTACGATGGCGACGACCCCTATCTCGTCGTCGCCGCCGACAAAGGCACCGCGACGTTCTCCGACATCGCCAACGGCATCGCCGCCGAATACGGCTTCTGGCTCGGCGACGCGTTCGCCTCGGGTGGTTCACACGGCTATGACCACAAGGAACTGGCGATCACCTCGCGCGGCGCCTGGGAACTCGTCAAACGGCATTTCCGCGAACTCGGCCGCGACGTCGAGACGAGCGATTTCACCGTTGTCGGGGTCGGCGACATGTCGGGCGACGTGTTCGGCAATTTCATGCTGCGCTCGCGCCGTGCAAGGCTGCTCGCGGCTTTCGACCACCGGCACATTTTCATCGATCCCGATCCCGACGCGGCGCCGGGCTATGCCGAGCGCCGGCGGCTGTTCGATCTGCCGCGGTCGAGTTGGGCCGATTACGACGGAGCGCTGATCTCGCCGGGCGGCGGCGTCTTCGAGCGCGGGTTGAAGGCGGTTCCGATCAGCACGGAAATGCAGCGTGCCTTCGGCATCGCCGCTGACAAACTGACCCCGGCGGAACTGATCCGCCAGCTCCTCGCCGCCGAGGTCGACCTGTTGTTTTTTGGCGGCATCGGTACCTTCGTCAAGGCGCGCGCCGAGCGCCATGCCGAGATCGGCGATCGCGCCAACGACGCGCTGCGCATCGACGGCGAGGACGTCCGTGCGACGATCGTCGGCGAGGGCGCGAACCTGGCGGTCAGCGAGCGTGGCCGCGTCGCCTATGCGCTGAAAGGCGGGCGCATCGATACCGACGCGATCGACAATTCGGCCGGGGTCTCGATGTCCGACCACGAGGTCAACATCAAGATCCTGCTCTCGGGCGCGATCACGGCCGGCACGCTCGGCCGGCAGGAGCGCGATCCGCTGCTGGTGCAGATGGCCGATGATGTCGCGGCGCTGGTGCTGCGCGACAACTACCTGCAGGGCGAGGCTTTGTCGGTCGCCGAGGCGCGTGGCCCTGCCGCGCTCGATCAGCAGGTGCGGCTGATTCGAGACCTCGAACGCGCCGGGCGGCTCGACCGCGTCCTCGAATTCCTGCCCGACGACGAGACGCTCGCCGCCCGCGCCAAGGCGCGGCTCGGCCTGACCCGGCCGGAACTGGCGGTATTGCTCGCCTACGCCAAGATGTCGCTGGACGAGGAGCTGCTCCTTTCCGACATCCCCGACCTACCCGAGTTGGCCGGCGATTTGACCGATTATTTCCCGCCGGCGCTGCGCCGACGTTTCGCGCGCGAGATCGTGGCCCACCCGCTGCGCCGCGAGATCATGGCGACCGTCGTCACGAACGATCTCGTCAACCGCGCCGGGATCACGTTCATCCATGACCTGTCCGCCCGCACCGGCCGCAGTGCGCCCGAAATCGTACGCGGCTGGCGCATTGTCCGCGAGGCGTTCTGCCTGCCGGCGTTGTGGCGTGACATCGAGGCGCTCGACAACCGGATCGCGACGCAGACGCAGTACGCGATGCTGCTCGACATCGCCGGCGTCGTCGAGCACGCGACCACGTGGCTGCTGCGCAGCGGCCGGCTCGAAGTTGGCCGCGAAATCGCCCATTTCGCGCCGGCCGTGGCGCACCTCGCCGAGGCAATCGCCGATCTGCTGCCGCCGACCGAGCGGGCGCATTTCGACCGCCGCGCGGCGCAGCTCGCCTCGGCAGGCGTGCCGGCGGAACTGGCGGCGCGGGTCGCCGGCGTCATCTTCCTGACGACGGCGTTCGAAGTCGGGGATCTCGCCGAGCGGGCGACGCGGCCGATAGACCTCGCCGCGCGCATTTTTTACGGCGTCGGCGCGCGCTTCGCGATCGACGAGATGCGCGACGCGGCGCGCCGGCTGCCAGCCGACACCGCCTGGCAAAAGGCGGCGGCCGGTACATTGATCGATGAGTTCTATGGCATTCAGGCCGAATTCGCGGCCGACGCGCTGGCCGGCGCCAACGGCGAGGCCGACCCGCTCGCCGCCTGGGCGGAGCGCCGCGCCGGCCGGCTCGCCCCGGCCGAGGCGCTGGCCGCCGAACTGCGCACCGCTCAAAGTCCCGATCTCGCGATGCTCGTCGTCGCCGGCCGCCAGTTGCGCCAGGCGCTCGGCTGACGCCTGGGTAACGCGCATCGCACGCGGCGCTTGCCAATTTGAACACTGCCCCGATACAAAATACCGTATATCATTCCTCATCGCGCTGGATTGACGCTGTATTGCCGGCGATGTTAATGGGGCTATGAGGTGTTTGACGGACCGATGCGAGCGCGCCGGCTGGTCGCAGTCCGATTGAGCACCCGAGGGGGCGAGATGCAGTCACGGTGGATTGTTGGAGCGTTACTGTTGAGCGCAGCAGGTCTGAACCTGCCGATTGTCTCTGCAGCCGGTCAGAGCCCGCCCCAGGCGGCGACCGCCGCGAACCTGCCGGAATCTCAACGCATCCGGCAATTCAGCACGCAAACGTTGGATAAAATAGACCCCGGTCACTCGACCAAAGCGGAAGTCGAGGCGCTGCTGGGGAAGCCTTGGCGGGACACCAAGATCGACGACGACAGCATTACATACGAGGGCGATCCGTCGGTTGACGAATGGGAGTATCGTGGCCAGGACTCGCAGGGTACGTACCGCGTTCATATTGAATTCGATCAGCACGACGTCACTACGTTGATCGCGAAGATCTCGGACGCGACCGGGAAGGCGGTGGCGAGGGTAGCCACGCCATTATGGAAAATTGATAAGGCGCGCTGACGGGTCAACCGCTGACCGTTCGTCCGGCGCCCGCGCAGGAATCGCTTTACAAGCGAACGGCATCGGTCTTTAAAGCGGCAGGTAAACCTGTAGCCTCGGGGGAACTAATCTTTGTCGCGCGCTGGCCAATATCGTTCCGGTCCCTTTGACTTCGTGGGCATAATTGGCGCCAGCCTCTTCATTTTAGGCGCAGGTCTTGTCGGGATAGCACTGTCGCCTATCTTTCCGGGTGCCCCGAGCGGCTATCTCGCGGCGAGCTTCCTCATCACGGCTTCCGGTTTTTTGTCGGTCTATTTCCTTACTCGGCCCAGACGATACATTGCACGGCCGGGCGGCGAAAGCGCGATAAGACTTGCGGTTCCGACGGTGTTGGGTCGGAAAGCGGCCATCAAGCGCATGCTTTTGGCGCCGGTGACTCGAGCGGGGCTGGTCCTGCGAGACTGGCTCGGCAACTGGTCGCACGTTATTGTGGGCTTGGCGTGCAGCGCCGTGGCCGTGACGCTGTGCGCCAAGTCCTGGGGCATCGCCGATCAGGCGCCGTCGGTCGCGCGTTCCCAACAGCTCCTCGGCGGCTTTCTGATTATTCTGGCCTTTCCGTTCCTTGTCCTGGAACGCAGCTATGCGGACCTTGCGAGCGAGACGTTGCCCGACGCGCCCAAGCTGTCTCGCCTGAGCCGTGTACCGCTGATGGCATGCATCGTGTTTGGCGTGGCTCGCATCCTTTCCTCTTTCGGATTTGAATGGCCGGGCATGATCGAAGAAGCGGCCGCGATTCTCATGGCGCTTGTCGGCGTCGAGATTTTCGCTCGCTGTGCCGGTGCTTTATTTCTTCCGGTAGGAACCGCGGAAGCGCGCCGGTCGCCCGTAGACAGCGTGCTCGCCGGATTGATCAGCCTGAAACGGCCGAACTTCGCGGCTTTCAATGTCACCGTCCAGCGCAACCTCGGCATCGATTTGTCGCGCAGCTGGGCCCTCACATTTGTCAGCAGGGCCATGCCGTTTGTGCTTTTGGGGCTCATTCTGTGCGGCTGGCTTTTGACCGGCGTGACGGCGCTCGGCTTCAACGAACGGGCGGTCTATGAAGCGTTCGGGAAGCCGGTCGCCGTCATGGGTCCGGGCCTGCATATCCACCTTCCGTGGCCGTTCGGGATTCTTCGTCATGTCGAATATGGCGTCGTGCATGAAATCACGATCATTTCCGCGCCGCCGGGGCAGCCGGCGGCATCCGACACCGAGGGGGAAAAAATCGTTGGCGCCGAGGACGACCCGCCTCTCAGTGCGGACCGTCTGTGGAATACCTCGCATCCATCGGAAGCGAGCTATCTGGTCGCCAGCGATGCCAACGGCCGGCAGAACTTCGAGATCGTCGATATCGACATGAGGATCGTCTACCGCGTCGGTCTGTCCGACGCTGCGGCGATGGCTGCCGTCTACCACGTGGCAAATCGCGAAGGACTCATCCGGGCAGCTGCCGGCCGTATACTCAGCCAGCATTTCACTCATTACACGCTGCTGGATTTGCTCGGCGAGAATCGGGAGACATTTATCAGGACTTTCCGTACCCGGCTCCAGTCACAATTGAACAGTCTGCAAGCGGGCATCGACATTCTCGCCGTCATCGTCGAAGCGATCCATCCGCCGGCGGCCGCGGCGAACGCATATCATTATGTACAGGCCGCTCAGATCGATTCCACGGCGCTGATCTCGCAAAGCCGCGCCGAGGCGGCCACAAAAACAAACGCTGCCCGACAGTCGGCGACTGACATCCGCGACACCGCCATTGCGGACGCCGCCGAAAACGTTGACGAGGCCGACGCCGCCGACACGAACTTCAATGGCGACCGCGAAGCCGACACCAAGGATGGGGAGGCGTTTCTTTACGAGCGTTGGCTCGACCGCGTCGCCGACAGCCTTTCATTGGCGCCGCTCGTCATTATCGACAGCCGCTTGACCGGCCAGACGGCGCCGACGATCGATTTGCGGCGGCTGGGCGGGAATACCGCGGTCCAAGGCTTGATACCGGAGAAAGAATGAGCCGAAGCGGCGTCGGCGACTAGGGAGACCGGGCATGGCCGGCCATCACCACCACAATCATCACCCCGTCGATCATGATCACGAGGCAGGCGGCGCACGGCCGACAGACCCGGTCGGCTGGATCAGGCGGAATATCCGGTTTGTCGTCGCAGGCGTTATCGTTGTGGCGGTCGTGCTGAGCGCCACGCTTGTCCTCGTCCCGCCCGGCGACGCCATCGTCATCACGCGGTTTGGCAAGCCCGTTCGGGTTCTGACCCAACCCGGTCTTGCCCTGAAGCTGCCGGCCCCGATCGAAAGCACGATCGATGTCAACCTGCGGTTGCGCACGACACCGAGCGGCCTGCACGATGTCGGAACGCGCGATGGACTGCGCATCATCGTGCAGGCTTATATCGCCTGGCAGGTGCGCGACGATGCACAGGATATCCGCCAATTTCTGCGGGCGGTGCGCAACCAGCCGGACATCGCGGCGACGCAGCTGCGGAGCTTTGTCGGCTCAAACCTGGAGATCACTGCGAGCAGCTTTGATCTCGCCAATCTCGTCAATACCGACCGCTCAAAGATCGAACTCGACCGTTTCGAGAGCAACCTGCGACAGCGCATCGACCGGCAGGCGTTGCACGTCTACGGCATCACCGTGACCCAGGTCGGTCTCGAGCGGCTGACGTTGCCCGAAGAAACTCTCAACGCCACGATAAACCGCATGCGGGCCGAGCGCATGACGGTCGCTACCGAGGAAACCGCGGAAGGTCATCGCGCGGCCGCGAAAATAGAATCCGATGCGGCCCGCGATTCACAGGTGATAATTGCAAAGGCCCATGCTGATGCTGCGGCAATCGAGGCTAAATCGAGAGTCAAAGCAGCCGATATCTATCGGAAGGCGTACGACGCCGATCCGCAACTCTATATGATGCTGCGGTCGTTCGATACGCTGCACGCCGTCGTCAACAAAAATACGCGGCTGATTTTACGCACCGACTCGGCGCCGTTCCAGGTGCTGGTCAACGGACCGAATGGCGCGCCGTGCACGGTCAGCCAGTCGGAAGCGAAGCGCTGATGCCCGGCGGCGACGAGATAATGCGCGATGCGCCTTCGAGTGGTGCCTGGCGCCAGTCGATCGAACTCACCTTTCGTTTTCTTTTCGTCGCCGTGTGCGCCGTCGGGATCGGCTGGTGCGTGTCGAATTTCCACCAGGTGCCGCCCGACGATCAAGCGCTTGTGCTGCGTTTTGGAACCGTCGTGCGCCAGGAGGGCGCGGGGCTGCTGCTGGCCTGGCCGGCGCCGATTGAACAAGTGGTGATACTGCCCTCTGGGGCGACGCAGCTTCAGCTTCGCATCACCCCCTTTGTTCCTGAGGCTGACAGCCGCGCCATAGGATTGCCGGCCGGTACTTATTACGTCAGCGACAACCCGAGGGAGAACACCGGCTTTCTGCTGACCGGTGATGCAAACGTCGTTCACCTGGAGGCGACGGTATTTTACGACATCACGGATCCCGTTGCGTACATGATCGAAAAAGCCCAGGTCGCACGGGCGCTCGAACGGCTTTTTATCGCCAGCGCCGTATCCGTCTGTGCCAGCCGCGATCTCGACAGTATCCTCGTCGCGCAACCGGAGATCGCCGATCGGCCGAGCGAGACGACGATGCGGGAGCAATTCAGGGCGGATCTGATGAACGCCGTGAACCAACGGCTCAGTGCGCTGTCGGTGCACGGTACCGGGCTCGGCATTCGGGTAACCCGGGTCGACGTCACGCCGGCCATTCCCACCGTGGCGAAGATTGCATTCGATGCCGTTCTGACGGCGACGCAGGGCGCCGAAACCAACATCGCCGAGGCGCACAATGTCGCTCAGGTCCGCTCGCAGCAGGCAAACCAGGATAAGGATCGCATTCTGGCCGAAGCGACCGCATACGGCGAAGCGATCGTCACCAAGGCGGAGGCCCGAACCGCCCCGATTGATGCACTCGCCCGGCAGGCGCAAGGTCCATCACGGCCGATGCTCCTCCAGCGCCTCTATTACGACATGACCGGGCGCATTCTAAGGCAGGCAGGCCAGGTGGAAGCGGTTGATCCGAAAGGCGGCGCGCATACGATTTTGCCGGGAGCCGCGCCATGACCGACATTGCCGCCGCCATTGCCGAGGACGCCGGCGAAAGCTTGTTGAGCAGCGCCGAGCGATGGCGGCTCGGGACCCGGTTGTCGTTGTCGCTCGTTGCCGGTGGATTGCTCATTCTTTCGGTTGGCATCCAGGTCTTATACCCTGCGCAGCGCGACGTCTCGGAACTGGTGGCGGGGATCGCGGCCCTGATGGTGGCGGTGCCGGCGATCGGCGCCGCGTGGCAGAGCCTGCGATTTCCCGACCTGCACGGCATTACGGACCAGCTCGTTGCCCTCGCCCTCCTCGGCGCATGGGCGAGCGGTGATCTGATTACGGCCACGCTGCTGCCGTTGGTGATGATGATCGGTCACGTCCTCGAAGAGCGTTCGCTTTTAGGATCCCAGGAGGCGATTCGCGCACTCAGCAGGTTGACGCAGACAAATGCGCGTCGGATCCGCGGGAACGGCGAAATCGAGGAAGTCGCCGCACAGGATCTGCGTCCGGGCGACCATATCGAGATTCGTCCGGGCGACCGCGTGCCGGCAGACGGCGTCATCGAAACGGGGGTGTCCAGCATCGATACGGCGTCGATGACCGGCGAGTCGGTTCCGGTTGATGTCCGGCCCGGAGAGCAGGTCTTTAACGGATCGATCAATCTCGATGGGCATCTGACGGTCAGGCTCACCCGCGTCGGTCATGAAACGACGCTCGGTAAAGTGATCGCGCTGATGCAGGAGGCCGAGAACGCAAAGCCTCCGGTCACGCGCCTGCTTGAGCGCTACGCGCTGCGCTACATCCTCTTTGTGCTGCTGCTGGCCGCATCCACCTGGTTCTTCACCGGCAGCACGACCGTTCTGCTGGCCGTCCTCGTCGCCTCGTGCCCCTGCGCGCTTGTCCTCGCTGCACCCGCCACGTCAATCGCTGCAATAGCGGTGGCCGGTCGCCATGGCATTCTTGTCAAGGGCGCGTCTTTTCTTGAGAACCTCGCTACGGTCGACTCGGTAATGTTCGACAAGACCGGAACCCTGACGATCGGTCAGCTGCGCCTTGTCGGCGCGCATCTTGAGCCGGGAGTCGACCGGGAGCAGGCCATCCGGCTGGCCGGCAGCCTTGGCGCCGCCAGCAGTCATCCGGTCAGCCGGGCTCTCGCCGCGTGCATTCCCGAGGGCGAGCGCTTTGCCATCGACGACGTCAGGGAGAACAAAGGGTTGGGACTGGTCGGCCAGTTCGGCGACGAGACCGTCGGGTTGGGCCGGCCGGAATTGTTCAGCCAGCTTCGCATCCGCGCGCCCGAACCCCCCGACCATCCGGGACCCATTGCGGGTGTCTGTCTGGGGTCGCGGTTTCTGGGCTGGCTGCTGCTGGCCGACGAGCCTCGGCTGGAGGCGCGCGCGGCGGTTGCCGAACTCAAAGCGCTTGGCTTGCGCCGGCAGATCGTGTTCACCGGCGACCGCACAATCGAAGCGCAGCGCATCGCCACGAAATTGGACCTTACGGATGTCCGTGCCGAGGCCTTGCCCGCGCAAAAATTGCAGTACGTACTCGACGAGATTCAGAAAGGTCGCAGACCGCTCGTCGTCGGCGACGGGATCAATGACGCGCTGGCACTCAAGGCCGGCGCCGTGGCCGTGGCAATGGGCGCTCAGGGAACCGATGTCGCACTGGCGTCGTCCGACCTTGTCCTGATGACAAATGACCTGCGCCGACTTGGCACCTGCATTCGCCTCAGCCGCCGGTGCAGGCGGACGATCTACACGAATGTCGGCCTCGGCTTGGGCTGGATGGTCGTGGTGATCGCTGCAGCGGCATCGGGCGCCCTCGGGCCGAGCGGTGCGCTTGTCGCTGCCGCTTTGCATAATGTCGGAACCTTGGCGGTCATAGGCAACGCTGGACGCCTTCTTAAGTTTCAGGAAATCCTGTCGCCGCCGAGCCCGGCGGTCGAAGGGCCTTGAGACGAAGAGACCTGAACGGCGTTGCGCTCGGTTTCATGCACATTTCCCACGATGACACACGCTGTCGCGCGGCAGGCTCGCCCATGATCTCGGCACGATTCGACGACGGGCCGCATGCGGCCCTTCCGGCCTGCCGTGAGCGGAAAAAGGCGCGGCAGTGTGACGACCGCCATTTCATGCGGTCGCAAAATGCGTGGTCGGGCCGGCCGGTTTGACAGAGGGGGTACAATGATCGCGGGTACTATCGGCGTGTCGATCGTCGCGGCCATTCTTGCCATGGCGGTTCCGGCCTTGGCGCAAACCGACACGAACATGAGTGCGCCCTCGCAGCGCGCGCCTATTTCGGCGCCGCGGACCGGTGCGGGCGACTCGATGGCGATGCCGTCCGGCGGGATGGACATGTCCAAAGCGCCGGCGCATTTCGCGCCGACGCGCCAAGCCTACACCACAAACCACCGCTTTCTGGTGACGCTCACCGCTGTACCGAAACCTATTCCTTTCGAAAAATATTTCGACCTGCGGTTTGCCGTTTACGACACCAAGCACCCGGCGAAGCCCCTCCCCGACGCCGGTCTCGCGCTGTTCGCCGGGATGCGGCACGGTTTAAAACATGGCTTCGCCCACGGCATGAATTCCACGCCCAAGATCGTCGATCGCGACGGCGTCGTCACGGTTTCCGGCATGTACTTCCACATGATGGGACCGTGGACGTTGAAGGTGGCCGTGCACAGTGGCAGCGATACGGGCGTCGCGTATTTCCAGCTTCCATGCTGCGGGTCATAAGCGCTTGATCCGGAAAAATGGCGCGTCTCGCCGCCGTTATCGGCATTCTCGGCGCCGCGGTTCTGCTGGCCGCCGTATGCGGTCATGCGACCCCGCCAGTCGAACACACCCGTTATACCGCGGCCGAACTCGCCGCAATCGAGCGCCACTCGCCGCTCGGGCCGGCGCCGCCCGACCCAACCGATCGCGTGGCCGACAGCCCGCGTGCCGCCGCACTCGGCCAATTTTTGTTTTTCGATACCCGCTTATCGAGTAACGGCAAAATCTCGTGCGCGTTCTGTCACCGACCAGCGGACGGGTTCACCGACGGGCGCAAGGTCGCAAAGGGCCTGCTGGTCGAAGCGCGGCGGACGCCGACAGTTATCAACGCGGCTTTCAATCAGTGGTTCTTCTGGGACGGCCGGGCGGACTCACTGTGGTCGCAAGCGCTGCAACCGCTCGAAGACCCGCGCGAGTTTGCCAGCGACCGTCTGCGCATCGTCCATGTTGTTGCCGCCGATCCGGCGTTGCGCGAGGCTTATCAGCAGGTGTTCGGACCCCTGCCGCCGTTGCGCGACCGCAAACGCTTCCCCGCGGATGCCCGCCCGGACGCCGACCCCAAGGCGCCTGTCGCATGCGCGTGGCAGGCAATGAGTGTCCCCGACCGCATCGCGGTCGATCGTGCCTTCAGCAATCTCGGCAAGGCGATCGAGGCCTACGAGCGCAGGCTCGTTCGCGGCGACGCTCCGTTCGACCGCTATGTACGCGGTCTTCGGTCAGCCGACCCCGTGCTCGAACAGGCGATCTCGCCTGCCGCCAAGCGCGGCCTCAAGCTCTTCGTCGGCGCGGCGAACTGTGAGCTTTGCCATTCGGGTCCGAACTTCACCGACAACCAGTTCCACAACCTTGGCCTGCCGCTGCAGCCGGGCGAGGCGCCCGATCCCGGCCGTTCCGTCGGCATCGGGTTGATCAGGGCCAATCCGTTCAACGGTGCGGGCGCCTTCAGCGATGATCCGCACGGCAGTGCCAAGGACAAGATCGTCTTTCTACCGGCGGCGCAAGCGCAGCTCGGCGCCTTCAAGACGCCGAGCTTACGCGGCGTCGCCGCGATGGCGTTCCACATGCACGACGGGCGCTTCGCCACATTGCCGCAGGTCCTCCAGTTCTACGCCGATGGCGAGGCGGCAACCCGCGGCCGCCTGGTCGGGACGCGTGAGGCCACCGCCAATCTCGTGCCGCATCTGACGAAGTCGCAACAGGCTGATCTCGTTGCTTTTCTGGAGACATTGACCGGCGCCACGCTCCCGCCGGCGCTGTTGCAGCCGCCGCCGACGCCGTAGAAGCAGTTTCACATTGGCCGGAGGCAATCTGCCTCCGCGTCACCCGCCTGCTTGACGCGCGGGTGAAATTCCTCGTGCGAACGCGCTCGTCATCCTACCTTCAACGCTGGATGCGCTCCGCGCCGGTTACCGGCCGGTCCTGCACCGGAGCGTCGAGGCGATTTAGAGACCGATGGCCGACCTGTTTGCTGCCGCGCGCGTTGTCGAACCCGCGGGCGATGAAGCGATCGCACCGGGCGCCGTGCTGCTGCACCATTTCGCGCTGCCGTTCGCCGCAGACATACGCGCCGCCCTCGGCGACATTGCCGCGCAGGCGCCGTTCCGACACATGACGACGCCATGGGGTGGCGTCATGTCGGTCGCGATGACCAATTGCGGCGAGGTCGGGTGGCTCTCCGATCGCGCCGGCTACCGCTACGATCGGAGCGATCCGGCAACCGGCCGGCCATGGCCGGCGATGCCTGCATGTTTCAGCGCGCTGGCCACCAGCGCCGCCTCGCAAGCCTGCTACCCCGGCTTCATCCCCGATGCGTGCCTCATTAACAGCTACGCGCCGGGCACGCGGCTGACGCTGCATCAGGATAGGGACGAGCGCGACTATTCGCATCCGATCGTCTCGGTGTCGCTCGGTCTGCCAGCCACCTTTCAGTTCGGCGGACCGAACCGGCGCGATTTGGTGCGAAGGTTTCCGCTTCGGCACGGCGATGTCGTCGTGTGGGGAAACGAGGCGCGCCTTGCATATCACGGCATTGCCGAGCTCAGAGAGGGCGAGCATCCGTTTCTCGGCAAGCGACGCATCAACCTGACGTTCCGCCGCGCGCTGTAAAAATCGCGCAGCAGCACTCCAGACAACGGCCAGGCACGATGAATGGCGTCGAACCCTCCCCGCTTCAGTCCATGCCATGCAGCACCGTTGCGGATCTCAACGATGCGTTCGACCGGCAACGGCAAGCGTTCCGGCGCGACGGCATTCCCCCGCTGCCGCAGAGACGGGCCGATCTCGCGAAATTGGCGCGCGCAATCCGTCGCGACGCCGAGCGTATTGCGCGCGTGATAACCGCCGATTTCGGCAATCGAGCCGCGGGCGAGACCCTGCTGGCCGAAGTGCTGACGACGCTGATCTCGATCCGCCACACGTCGCGCCATCTGGCGCGGTGGATGAGGTCGCGGCGCGTGCCGGTCGGCCTCGAACTGATGCCGGCGCGAGCGCGCATCATATGCCAGCCGCTCGGCGTGGTCGGCATCATCAGCCCGTGGAATTACCCGTTCTCGCTCGCAATCGCGCCGCTTGCCGCCGGCAACCGGGTCATTGTCAAGCCGTCCGAATTGACGCCGCGCACCTCGGCCTTTCTCGCCGAATTCCTGGGCGGCCTCTTCCCGGCGGAGCAGGTCGCGGTGGTGCAAGGCGGCCCGCAGACGGGCGCCGAATTTGCGCGGTTGCCGTTCGACCACCTGTTCTACACCGGGTCTACCGCCGTCGGGCGCGAGGTCATGAAGGCGGCCGCCGAAAACCTCACTCCGCTCACCCTCGAGCTCGGCGGCAAGTCGCCCTGCATCATTGCCGAGGATGCCGATCTGCCGCGCGCCGTCGGCCGCATTGTCTTCGGCAAGCTGCTCAATGCCGGCCAGACCTGCATTGCGCCGGATTATGTGTTTATTCCGGAGGCGGCGCGCGACCGGTTTGTCGCGTGCGCGCGCCGCGCCGTGCGGCGGCTCTATCCGAGTGTCGCCGACAACCCGGATTACACGAGCATTGTCAGCGAACGCCACTATCGCCGGCTGCTGGCTCATGTCGAAGAAGCTCGTGCGAGTGGTGCTGCGGTCATTGAGCTGAGCCCAGACCCGCCGCCGTCCGCGCCGGGCACGCGCAAAATCGCGCCGGTCCTGGTGCTCGATCCCGACGACGGCCTCGCAATCATGCGCGAGGAGATTTTCGGCCCGGTGCTGCCGGTCAAGACGTACCGCCGCATCGAGGAGGCGATCGACTACGTCAACAACCGGCCGCCACCGCTGGCGCTCTATTACTTCGGCGCCGATGCGGTCCGGCGGGATGCCGTGCTGCAGTGCACCAGATCGGGCGGCGTCACGGTCAACGACACGCTGCTGCAGTTCGCCTGCGAAAGCCTGCCTTTCGGCGGTGTCGGTGCCTCGGGGCTGGGCGCTTATCACGGCGAAGCCGGCTTCTTGACGTTCTCGCACCGCCGCAGCGTGTTCCTGCAGTCGCGCATCAGCGGCACAAGCCTACTGAAGCCGCCGTTCGGCTGGCGGTTTGCGATGATGATCAAGATAATGCTTGCCCGCTGACGAGGGGTCATGCGAATGGACGCTCGCTCGTTTCAGGTGATGGTGCCGATGCGTGACGGCGCGCGGCTCAACACCTTCGTCTTTCTGCCGGCGGCAGGAGGGCCGCGCTGGCCGGTCATCCTGCATCGCACACCCTACGGCATCGCCGCTGCTGGGGCCGACAAATTCGACCACACGCGGGCTTGGCTGCCGAACCCGGCCGAGCCGATGCGCGGCTCGATTCTGCGCGGCTGGCAGGCCATCACCGCACACGGCTACGCCGCGGTCTACCAGGATTGCCGCGGCCGCCACGGCTCGGAGGGCGAGGACCGGGTGTACGCCGACGACGCCGACGACGGCTACGACACGTTGGATTGGATCGCGGCGCAGGAGTGGGGCAATGGCCGGGTCGGCATGTCCGGCTCGTCCGCCGGGGCAACGACGACCTTCGCCGCCGCCTCGACACGCCATCCGAGCCTTCGCGCCTTCTTTGCCCAGGCTGGCGGCTCCAGCATCTACGACGATGTGGTCTGTGAGGGACAAGGCATCGAGATGGAGCGGCTGTGGCTGTGGGTGTCAAAAAACATCCCCGGCCTGTCCGGCTCGCACCGCGAGGCGGTCATGGCAAGGTGCGGGATCGCCGCCGCCGAACTCGCGCGCGCCGCCGCGTCGGCCGCCGAGCGCTGGAACCGGCTCGATGCGGCGCGCCATGCCGAGCCGCCGTTCGTCGATTCGCCCGATTGGCTGCACCTGCCGCTCGTCGGCTATCCTGATTTTGCCGCCTGGCAGCCGTTCCTCGACGAGATCATCAGCCATCCCGCGCCCGACCAGTTCCGCGCGCGGCACAATTTCCGCCGGACAATCGCCATCCCCGGCTTTCACGTCACGAGCTGGTTCGACATCTTCCAGACCAGCGTCATCGCCGCCTTCCAGGAAATCCAGGCGCGCACCGGCAGCCAGAAACTGTGGATCGGGCCGAACGAGCATTATTTCGTCTACGCCGGCAATTTCTGGCCGCGCGATCCGTATTTCGCGTGGTTCGGCCATTGGCTGAAGGACGAGCGGAGCGCACTCGTCGACGAGCCGGCGGTCTGTTATTCGCCGCGCGCCTGGGTCGAGGACCGTGCCCGTTACGCCCCGACCGACTGGCGGCGCGCAGAGCGCTGGCCGCCGCCCGGCGTCGCGCCGCGCCGGCTTTATCTCCGCGGCGACGGCACGCTCGGCGACGCGCCCGCCGGCGAGCCGCGCTGCTACCGTTATGATCCGCGCAAGCCCGTTCCGACGCTCGGCGGGCGCAACATGCTGATCGACGCCGGGCCGCGCGATCAGCGTCCGGCACAGGCATTGCCGGATTACGGCCTCATCTATCGCGGCGCGTCTCTTCCGGCCGACATGACGATCGCCGGCAATGTCCGCGTGACGCTCGATGTCGGTTCCGATTGCCCGGATACCGATTTCGTTGCGAAACTCGTCGAGTTGCACCCGGACGGCCGGGCGATGCTGCTGATGGACGGGATCACGCGGGCGATGTACCGCGACCCGCTGGCCGGCGCGCAGCTTCTGGAGCCGGAACGGATCTATCCGCTTGTCATCGATCTCGGCGATATCTGCCATACGTTTGGCGCCGGCAGCCGGATCGAGATCGATGTCACCAGCAGCAATTTCCCGCGCCGCGCGCGCAACACCAACAGCGGCAACCCGGTGCTCGCCGCAGACGGCGACGACGCGATCCGGGTCGCCACCAACACCGTCCACCACGCGCCGCCCAGCTCGTCGTTTGTCGAGCTGCCGGTCCTCTCCCGCTGAGCTTTACGAGCCGCGCCGGTCTCAGCGTTGCGCCTTCGGCCAGTCGTAGATGCGGGAGAGCGTTTCTCCCATCAGCTTGCCGCGATCTCCGGCGGAGAGCCGGTCGGTGACGCGGAACGCCTCTACGCCCTGTTCATAGGTCAGCATCCCGACCGCGCGGGTCCAGTCGGTGCCCCACATGCAGCGATCGAAGCCAAACGCGTCGAAGACCCGGGCGAGAGGGTCCCAGATGTCCCGGTAAGGGAAGGGGTCCTTCGCCAGCGTGCAGGCGCCGCTGACCTTGACGGCGACATTGTCGTGGGCGGCGAGCGCCAGCAGCGCGGCAGGTCGGCAAAGGGTTCGGCGGGCGGCGGCGGCTCGTGCGGCTGCGGCAGCCCGAGATGATCGATCACCATTCGCGTATTCGGGTTGCGCGCCGCCAACTGCCGGGCCTGGTCGAGGCGCCCCGTGCAGGCGACATTGACGGGCAGCCGTTGGGCGGCCGCCGTCGCCAATACGCGGTTGATCGCCGGGTCGGCCGGGTCGGTCGACGCGTTGTCGCGCAGGAAGATGCGGATGCCGACCGTGCCGTCGGTGCGGGCCCACTCGGCGATCGTCTCGGTCACGGCGGCATCGGTCGGATCGACCGGCTTGACCAGCCGGAAGCGGCTCGGATGGGCGGCGTAGACCAGAAGGGCATAGCTTGCGTCATAACGGTACATGCTGAACGGCGATACCAGGATCGCACCATCGACCCCGACGGCGTCCATCGCAGCGACCATCTGGTCGCCGGTGACCTCAGCGGGCCCGTAGAGCGTGCCAACCCACGGCCGGCCCGGATGGTTGCGTTCATATGCGTGCACCTGAGCGTCTAATGTCGGCATGACCGCTTACCCCGGAAAAAGACGGATTTGCCTTGTGTCGGGTGCATTTAATCTTCGCGACGGCGCGCCCACGCCCGACATTCGACCTGCTTTTTTGCCGCTCAATAATACACCGACCGCCCGGCGCCGCCGCTTGCCACGACCAATTCGCCCGAGACCGCCCAGGCCTTTTCCGAGGCCAGGAAGACCGCGACGAACGCGACCTCCGACGCGTCAACCATGCGGCAGATCGCATTACCGCGCGGCGAATCCGGCGCGAAGTCCCGTCGCTCCGCCTCTTCCGCGGAGACGCCCAGCTGCGCGGCGCGGGCGGCGATGAGGTTCGGCGTGCGCTCGGTGCGGGTCGTGCCGGGATGGATGCAGTTGACCGTGATGCCGTGACGGCCCAGCTGGACGGCCAGCGTCTTTGTCATGTGCACCAGCCCGGCATTGCGGGCGCCGCCGCTGAGATTGCCGGCGGTGCGGGCGTTGCCGCCGCTGATGTTGATGATGCGGCCCCAGCCCGCCGTTTTCATGAACGGGACGACGGCACGGGAGCAGCGCAGCGCTCCGACATACTTCACATTGAAATCCTCTATCAAATCCTCATCGACGACGGCGTCGATGGGGCCGGTCGCGGTCGTCGAGCCGCCCGGGTGAGAACCGCTGTTGACGAGGATGTGGATGCCGCCCAGTTGCCGCGCCGCCTCGGCGACCATGCGGTCCACCTGCTCCCTGCTCGTGACATCGGCGACGAGCGGGACGATGCGCCGGTTCGTCTCGCCCGCCAATTCGCGCGCCGTCGCCTCCAACTCCGCCGCGGTGCGCGCGACGATCGCGACATCGGCGCCTTCGCGCGCCAATTCGCGGGCGATCGCTTTGCCGATCCCCCGACTGCCGCCGGTCACGATCGCGTGCTTGTCCTGCAATCCGAGGTCCATCGCATTCTTTCCCTGAAGCGCCGCGTTTTGTCGTTCCGCCGCCATTGTTCGCTCCGCGTGGACCAGACGCAAGGCGCCGATGCGTTGCCGCCGCCGGCCGCCAAAGCATCCGACTGTCGCGACGCGGCATCACCGCCGTAAAAATGCCCGCCTGCACGCGCGCACGATGCGCACGCCTGCCGCCCGAACGCGTGACTGAGGAGGAGCGACGGCATACTGTCCCATCGCGTACACAGTACGAGTTTTCAGGAGGAGGGAGCGGCATGTTCAGCCACATCATGGTCGGCAGCAACGACATCGCACGGTCGAAGAAGTTCTATGACGCCTTGTTTGCCGCAATGGGTGCGCCGCCAGGCACGGAAGACGCCCGCGGCCGATTGGCTTACGCGCATAACGGCGGACGC
>DATJSO010000125.1:0-2315 GCA_035504075.1 Allostellaceae bacterium
CCCGCTCGAAATGCACCAATTCATGCGCGCCCTGAGCCATTCTGATCCTCCGTTGACATTCCTCGGCGGCCTCGCGGCGCTCCTGAGCTGCTCGGCCCTCAACCGCCGAGCGACTGCGCCAGGGACCAGGCCTGCTCCGCCAAAGGACGCGCGATTGCGCCCTGCGCAGCGGCGTCGGCCGATGCGGCGGTGCCGTCGAGCGCGCGCTTCGCGATACCCTGGCAGATCGCGGCGATGCGAAACAGGCTGTAGACCATGTAAAATTCCCAGGCGTCAATCCTCTCGCGCCCGGTGCGCCGGCAATAGGCGGCGACGTACGCCGCTTCGTCCGGAATGCCGAGGACAGCGAAATCGACGCCGGCGACGCCGCGGAACAGTTCGGGCGTCACCCGCCAGCACATCACATGGTAGGCGAAATCGGCCAGCGGATCGCCGATCGTCGAGAGTTCCCAATCAAGCACACCGATAACGTTCGGCTCGGTCTTGTGGAAGACGAGGTTGTCCATGCGGTAGTCGCCATGAACGACAGCGGGCGCGCCGTCCGGCGGCAGGCGTTCGGGCAGCCAGTCGATCAGCCGGTCCATCTCCGGGATCGGCGCGGTTTCAGAAGCGCGGTACTGCCGGCTCCAGCGCGCGACCTGGCGCCCCATGTAATTGCCGGGACGGCCAAAATCGGCAAGCCCGACAGCCGCGTGGTCGATCGTGTGCAGCGCCGCGATGACCGCGTTCATCGAGTCGAACATGGCCGATCGCTCCGCCGCGTCGGTGATTTCCGGCAGTCGCTGGTCCCAGAAGATGCGGCCGTCGAGGTATTCCATGATGTAAAACGCGCTGCCGATGATGGCCGTATCGTCGCACAGCGCGTATACGCGCGGCACCGGCACGGGCGTCGCCGCCAGCGCCTGCATGACCCGGAATTCCCGGTCGACGGCATGCGCCGACGGCAGCAGCGGCCCCGGCGGCTTGCGCCTGAGCACGTATTGCCCGGATGCGGCATCGAGCCGATAGCTCGGGTTCGACTGGCCGCCGGCAAAGCGCTCGGCGGTGCGCAGCGGTCCGCGGAACCCGGCGACGTGATCGCGCAGCCACCCCTCCAGTGCGCCGCGTGGAAGCTCGTCCGTCGTCGCACTCGGCGTCATTGCGGGAGCCGGCAGGTTGAGGCAGCCATTTCGCCGAAAATGCGGCACAATGACCGCGAGCTTGCTTTGCTTCGCTTGCAATGACAATGATCAAGAACCGCAGGATGGCGCTTTGGCTGGGCTCGCTGCTGGTCGCCGCGGCGATGCTGGCGAGGCTCGGCGCAGCCGCGGACAACGCGCCGGCGGACGCGCCGGCGTCCGGGCAGCTGCTGATCGCCGCCGCAACAATCCAAGACCCGCGTTTCTATCATGGCGTCATCCTGCTCGTGCGTTGCGACGCGAAAGGCGCTTTCGGCATCATGATCAATCGCCCGCTCGGCGAGCGCCCGATCGCCGACTTGCTCGCCGGCGACGACGCCGCCAAGGACCGCGACGGCAAGACGGCGCCGGCCGGCGGCATGATCCGCGTTTTTCTCGGCGGTCCGGTCGAGCCGCAATACGGATTTGTCATCCACAGCACGGATTACCGCAGCGCCGCAACAGTGGCGGTTGCAGACGGCATCGCAATGACCGCGACGCGCGCCATCCTGCGCGACATCGTGCGCCATCGCGGTCCCCGGCAATACCGCTTTGCAATCGGCTATTCGGGCTGGAGCGCCGGACAACTCGACGGCGAGATCGCGCGTCGCGACTGGTTTGTCGCGCCGGCGACGCCGGACCTCGTGTTCGATGCCGATACCGATCGCATTTGGCGCACGGCGCTGTCCCGCCGCACGCAGGAATTGTAATGCATGTGCCGGCGGCGATAGCGGCGCCGGGACGGCGCCGCTCCCGTTACAGCGCCTTCAGCATCGCCTCGGCGCTGGAGGCCTCGACCGCGCCGGGTTGGCTTTCGACATTAAGGCTCTTGACGACGCCGTTATCGACCAGCATCGAGTAGCGCTGCGAGCGCAAGCCGAGGCCGCGGGCACCCATGTCGAGCGTCAGCCCGAGCGCCTTCGCAAAATCGCCGCTGCCGTCGGCCAGCATCATGACCTTGTCACCGACATTTTGCGCCTTGCCCCAGGCGTTCATGACAAACGCGTCGTTGACCGCGACGCAGGCGATCTGGTCGATGCCCTTGGCCTTCAGTTCTGCCGCTTTCTCGACATATCCCGGAAGGTGGCGCTGCGAGCAGGCCGGCGTGAACGCGCCGGGCACCGCAAACAATGCGACCTTCTTGCCGCGGAACAGTTC
>DATJSO010000126.1:0-2699 GCA_035504075.1 Allostellaceae bacterium
GCCGTGCGAGCCGCTCAGATCGCCCTCGAAGGCACCCAGCAGGAGGCGCTGGTCGGCTCGCGTACCGTGCTGGATGTGCTGATTGCCGACCAGCAATTGTTCACAACGCAATCGCAATTGGTGCAGGCCGTGCACGATGCCGCATTGGCCGAGTTCAATCTGGCGGCCGCTACCGGCCGGTTGATCGCGCCGGAGCTGAAGCTGCCGGTCAAGCTCTACGACATGGACCGCCACTACAAAGAGGTCAAAGACAAGTGGTTCGGTTTCGGCGGCGGTCTTAGAGAATAGCCGCACGCCGGTCGCCGCGCCGGGTGCGTTGCGCGATCAGCCGGCGCGCCCCGTATCGGCGCCGCGCGGCTGGCGCATCGCCGCCGTTTTGCGTAGGCTGCGGTGTTGGCGCTGTTACGGTCATCCCAATGCCTGATTTCAAATCGACGCCCGACCCATCAATGGACGAAATCCTTACCGCGATTCGCCGCATCGTTGCGGCGGACGAGCGGCCGGGCGCGCTGCCGCTCGCCGCGCCGCTTCGCGCCGCCGACCCGGCCGACGAGGACGAGGTGCTGGAATTGACCGATGCGGTCGCCGAGGACGGCACCATACGGCAGTTGCCGCCGCACGGCGCGCGCGCTGCGACGAACGCGCCGCCGGTCGTCTCGGCCGCGGTATCGTCGGCTGCGGCATCGGCGTTCAGCCGGCTCGCGGCCGCGCTCGACCAGCCAGATCCGGCGCGCGAGCCGCCGGTCATCGGCGGCCGAACGCTCGACGATATTGTCGGCGACCAGCTGCGGCCGCTGTTGCAAGCCTGGCTTGACGCCAACCTGCCGCGGCTTGTCGAACGACTGGTCGCGGCCGAGATCGCCCGCATCGCAGGCCGCTCCGGGTCGAACGGCGGCTGATCCGCCGCAGCGGGTTGCGTGGCGCCCGGCGGCGCCCCATCCTTGCGGATGGGCATGCCCCGCAGCGCGCGCCGTGCCCGGAAAATCCATGCGATTCGATTGGACGGTGCGGATGCTCGACAAGACCTATCGCCCGCAAGCGGTGGAAACCCGCCTCTACGAGGCATGGGAGAGCGCCGGCGCATTCGCCGCCCATCCGGCAAGCGGCAAGCGGCCCTACACGATCATGATGCCGCCGCCCAACATCACGGGCAGCCTGCATGTCGGCCACGCGCTGACCTTTACGCTGCAGGACGTCCTCGTTCGCTTCGAGCGCATGCGCGGCCGTGACGCGCTGTGGCAGCCCGGTACCGACCATGCCGGCATCGCGACCGAAATCGTCGTCGCGAATCAGTTGACCGAGGAGGGTAAGACGCGGGCGGATCTCGGTCGTGCCGCGTTCATTGAGCGGGTATGGGCGTGGAAGGCCGAATCGGGGGGTACGATCACGCGGCAATTGCGCCGGCTCGGCGCCTCGGCCGACTGGCCGCGCGAGCGCTTTACGATGGACGAGGGGCTGTCGGCGGCGGTGCGCCGGGTGTTTGTGACGCTCTACCGCGAGGGCCTGATTTATCGCGACAAGCGCCTCGTCAACTGGGACCCGGTTATGCACACCGTGATCTCCGACCTCGAGGTCGACAACCGCGAGACCCGCGGCTCGCTGTGGCATATCCGCTATCCGATTGAGGACGAACCCGGACGTTATCTCGTCGTCGCGACGACCCGGCCCGAGACGATGCTCGGCGACACCGGCGTCGCGGTGCATCCCGACGACGGGCGCTACGCCGATCTGGTCGGCAGGCGCGTGCGTCTGCCGCTCGTCGGCCGGCTGATCCCGATCGTCGCCGACCCGTATGCGGATCCGGAAAAAGGCACCGGCGCGGTCAAGATCACGCCGGCGCACGATTTCAACGATTTCGAAGTCGGCCGCCGGCATGGCCTCGAAGCAATCAATATCTTCGACCGCGACGCGCACCTCAACGATGCCGCACCGGCAAGGTATCGCGGCCTGGAGCGCTTCACCGCACGCCGGGCGATCGTCGACGATCTGGAAGCGGCCGGGCTGCTCGAAAAAGTCGAAGATCAGGTGTCGATGGTGCCGCACCACGACCGCTCCGGCGAGATCATCGAGCCGTGGCTGACCGACCAGTGGTTCTGCAACGCCGCCGCGCTGGCCGAGCCGGCGATTGAAGCGGTCGAGAGCGGCCGCACCGTCTTTGTGCCGCGCCAATGGGAGAACACGTTTTTCGAGTGGATGCGCAACATCCAGCCCTGGTGCATCTCGCGGCAATTGTGGTGGGGTCATCAGATCCCGGCGTGGTATGGGCCCGATGGGGACGTCTTCGTCGCCGAAAGCGAGGCCGCGGCCGCGGCCGAAGCAGTGGCCCATTATGGCCGCACGGTCCCGTTGACGCGCGAGGCGGACGTGCTCGACACGTGGTTTTCCTCGGCATTGTGGCCGTTCTCGACGCTCGGCTGGCCCGAGGAGACGCCGGAACTGAAGCGCTACTATCCCGGCGACGTGCTCGTCACCGGCTTCGACATCATTTTTTTCTGGGTCGCCCGCATGATGATGCAGGGGTTGCATTTCATGCGCGACGTGCCGTTCCGCACCGTCTACATCCACGCGCTCGTGCGCGACGAGCGCGGCCAGAAGATGTCGAAGTCGAAGGGCAACATCATCGATCCGCTCGAGCTGATCGATCGCTACGGGTGCGACGCGGTGCGCTTTACGCTGGCGTCGCTCGCATCGCCCGGCCG
>DATJSO010000127.1:0-2900 GCA_035504075.1 Allostellaceae bacterium
CGGCGACGGCGACTATCTGATGGGCTGCACGGCGCTGTGGACGGCAGCGCATTACCGCATCCCACTGTTGGTCGTCGTTTCCAACAATAATTCGTTCTTCAACGACGAACTGCACCAGGATCGCATGGCGCGGCAGCGCAACCGCCCGGTGCAGAACCGCTGGATCGGCCAGCGCATCGCCGACCCCGAACCCGATCTCGGCCTCTTGGCGAAAGCGCAGGGGGGCCAGGGCTTCGGCCCGATCCGCCGGCCTGAAGAGTTGCCGCAGGCGTTGAAGGCGGCGATCGAATGCGTTGAGGCTGGCGGCCTGGCAGTCGTCGATGTGCGGGTCGAGCCGGGTTACGCGCCGGTCAACAGCGCCGCCGTCGCCCGCGGCGGCAGCGATTGATTGCAAGACGAGGAAATAGCGCGGCGGACAAGGCGAACCTGCGATACTATTGATGCCCGTTTGTCTGCAACTGCGGAGGGGATATGCGCGCCCGAACCCTGACAGCCGTCGCTGCAATCTGCTTGAGTGCGATCCTCGGGTCGGCGCAGGCCGCACCGCCGGCGCCGCACGGCGCGCCCGCCGAGGCGCTGCAGGTGACTCCGGTGGCCGGCGGCTGCGGCCCCGGTTTTCACCGGCATGCCTGGCGCGGCCCATACGGCCGCTGGCATGTCGAATGCGTCCCGAACCGCCCGGTTGTCGGCTACCGGGCCTGCCCGCCGGGCATGGTGCTGCGCACCTGGCGCGGTCCCTATGGCCACTGGCACCGGCGCTGCGTGCCGATCTAGCGGGAGTTGCGTCATTGCCGGAGGGCACCGCGGCCGCATCGGCCAACGAGGCCGACACGATGCGCGTGCCGGCCGGCACCGATCTCGTCGAATGGTATTTCGAACGGGGTTGGACGGATGGGCTGCCGATCGTGCCGCCGACCCGCGGCGCGATCGATCTGATGGTCGCCGCGCTCGGCGGCGAAGCGGATTTCGTCGAATGCCGCGTGCCGCCGCGCTACGGCGCGCTGTCCCGCGAGGTATTGGCGATCAATCTCGTCATGGCTGGCTGCAAGCCGGAATATGCGCCCGTCGTGCGCGCCGCCTTGCTGGCGCTGGCCCAGCCGGCATTCAACCTGAACGGCGTCCAGGCGACGACCCACATGGCCGCGCCGCTGCTCGTCGTCAACGGGCCCGTCGCCCGCGCGATCGGCATGAACGGCGGCACCGGCGCGTTCGGCCCCGGCAACCGCGCCAATGCGACAATCGGCCGGGCGATCCGCCTGGTGCTGCTGAATGTCGGCGGCGGCTGGCCGGGCGAACTCGACAAATCGACCTTGGGCCACCCCGGCAAATACACCTACGCCGTCGCCGAAAACGAGGAGACCAGCCCGTGGGCGCCGTACCATGTCGAAAAGGGCTTCGCACCCGAGGCCTCGACCACCTTTGTCATCGCCGCCGAGCCGCCGCATAGCGTGACGAACCATGTCGCCGACGACCCCGAGGGCATTCTCGACAGCATCTGTTCGGCGATGACGACGATCGCCCATAACAACGCGGTCTCGTCCGGCCATTGCGCCGTCGCGATCGGGCCGGAGCACGCGCGGACAATCGCCGCAAAGGGCTGGACCCGGCACGACGTGCGCAATTACCTGCACATGAATGCCTGTAACCTGTTCCGCGAGCTGGCGTTCAACCACCGCTACGGCCGCGTGTACAACCGCAACCTGCCGCGCTGGTATAAGCGCGACCCCGACGCGCGCATTCCGATCGTGCCGAGCCCCGACCACATCCACCTGTTCGTCATCGGCGGGAGCGCCGGCCGGTTCTCGGCGTTCATCCCCGGCTGGGGCCACATGTCGGCGCCGGTATTGCGCGCCGTCGATGGCGGCGCGAGCGACGCGGCGCCAATTTGCGTCGACGGGACGTGTTATTTATAGCTTTACGTCGCGACGCGGTGTGATTACCTGTGACGGCGGCCGCTTCGCCCGAAGAAGCGATTGCGACAGTCCGCGCTGAGGAGAGGAGATTGCACGATGGCGACCGGAGAATTCCGCGGCCGCGTCTATGACAGTATTGTCGAGACGATCGGCGCCACGCCGCTCGTCCGCCTGCACCGGCTCGCCAATGACGCCGGCGCGAAGGCGCAGATCCTCGCCAAATGCGAGTTCTTCAACCCGCTCGCCTCGGTCAAGGACCGGATCGGCGCGGCGATGATCGAGGCGGCCGAAAAAGCCGGACGCATCAAGTCGGGCACCGTGCTGGTCGAGCCGACTTCGGGCAATACCGGCATCGCGCTCGCCTTCGTCTGCGCCGCGAAGGGCTATCGCCTTATCTTGACAATGCCCGAGTCGATGTCGATCGAGCGTCGCAAAATGCTGCAATTGCTGGGCGCCGAACTGGAATTGACACCGGCGGTGCAGGGCATGCGCGGCGCCATCGCCAAGGCCGAGGAGATTGCAAAGAGCCTGCCCGACGCGTTCATTCCGCAGCAGTTCCAGAACCCGGCCAACCCCGAGATCCACCGCCGCACGACGGCCGAAGAGATCTGGAAGGATACCGGCGGCACGGTCGATGTCGTCATCAGCGGCGTCGGCACCGGCGGCACGTTGACCGGGGTCGGCTCGGTATTGAAGCCGCGGAAACCCGGTCTGAAGATGATCGCGGTCGAGCCGGAGGACAGCGCGGTGCTGTCGGGCGGCCCGCCGGGGCCGCACCGCATCCAGGGGATCGGTGCCGGCTTCGTGCCGGACATCCTCGATACCGCGCTGATCGACGAAGTGATCCGCGTCAGCAACGACACCGCCTTTGCGACGGCAAAAAAGGCGGCGCGGCTGGAGGCGCTGGCCGTCGGCATCTCGTCTGGCGCGGCGCTCGCCGCCGCGCTCGAAGCGGGCGCGCGCGACGGCATGGCAGGCAAGACGATC
>DATJSO010000128.1:0-4031 GCA_035504075.1 Allostellaceae bacterium
ACGCAGCGCGCCGAGATCCGCATCGGGCGGCAGCGGTGCGCCGGTTCTCTCGCTGTCGAAAAGATCAACCATGCCCGATGTCCGACCCTCTGGCGGCAAACGCATCGCGGTGCGGCTGGCGTTCCGCGGCGCGGCATGCACGACTATAATGGCGGTCCCGCCGTCGGGAACAAGCACGCGGCCGGTCGGAGGAACGCGAATGACAAAATACAGCTGCACGCTGATGGGCATCGGCGAGATCTATTACGCGACGCTCGTCGCCGAAAGCGACCAGCGGGCGAAAGAAATGGCCGTCGCCGAGGTCAACGAGAAATGGTTCGGCAATGGCGGCCGGCCGCGCAACTGGAGCGTCGCAGTGCTGGAGGCGGATGTCGCGGGACCGGCGCGCATTCTCGACAGCGGCCAGCGCGAGGCCTGATCAGTCCGGCGCGAGAACAGCGGCCAACTGTTCGGCGGCGCGCGCGCAATCCTCGCGCGACACGTCGCGATGCGTGACGGCGCGCACGGTGCGGGCGCCGAGCGCCGATACCAGCACGCCCCGGTCGCGGGCGCCCGCGACGATCGCGGCGGCATCGGGCAGCGCGTCGGCGAGACGGAACACGACGATGTTGGTCTCGACAGTCGCCGGGTCGAGCAGGACGCCGCGGATGCCGGCCAGACGCTCGGCGATGAGCCGGGCATTTGCGTGATCGTCGGCCAGTTGCGGCATGTGGCAGTCGAGCGCGTAAAGGCCGGCCGCCGCGAGGATGCCGGCCTGCCGCATCGCGCCGCCGAACATGCGGCGGGCGCGCACCGCGCCGGTGATCGTCGCGGCGCTGCCGGCCAACACGCTGCCCACCGGGCAGCCGAGGCCCTTCGACAATGCCACCGACACGAGGTCGAAGGGCCGCGCCAGTTCGGCGAGCGCGACGCCCGACGCGACGGCGGCGTTGAACAGTCGCGCGCCGTCGAGATACGAGGCGATGCCTGCCTCGAGCGCCGCGGCGCACACGGCAATGGTGTCGTGCCGCGGCCAGAGGCGGCCGCCGCCGAGATTGTGGGTGTTCTCGATCGCGACGAGCCCGGTCGGCGGCCACACGATATGGCCGCGCGGCTTTACCGCGGCGCGGAACTCGTCGGCCGTGAACAGCCCGCCCTTGCCGATGGCGGTGAACTGCACGCCGGAATTGGCGGCGCCGGCGCCGGCCTCGTGCCAGATCATGTGGGCGTCCGTGCCGGCCAGCACCTCTTCGCCCGGCCTGGTCAACAGCTTCAGCGCAATCTGGTTGGCCATCGTACCGCTCGGCACGAACAGCGCCGCCTCCTTGCCGAGCAACTCGGCGATCCGCTGCTGCAGCCGGTTGACCGACGGATCCTCGCCGTACTGGTCGTCGCCGACCTCGGCCTCGGCCATCGCCCGGCGCACGCCGGGCGTCGGCCGGGTTACGGTGTCGGAGCGCAGATCGATCGCGGCGCCGGGCTCGGCCATCCTGTCCTCAGCAAGCAGGAACCGAGTACAGCGTAGTTCACATTGCTGCGGCGGGACAGCCGGTTGCAATGGCATTCTCTGCGTGGTCAATTCCGGGGATGAATTTTATCGAACGCTGGCGCGACTACTGGTCGCCGCAGGAACGGATCGAAACCTCGCCGCGCATCTCGGACGAGGTCAAATACACGACGTGCTACATGTGCGCCTGCCGCTGCGGCATCAGAGTCCACCTGAAGGACGGCCGCATCCGGTTCATCGACGGCAACCCGCAGCATCCGGTCAACCGCGGCGTCATCTGCGGCAAGGGCGCCGCCGGCATCATGCAGCAATACTCGCCGGCCAGGCTGACGAAGCCGCTGCTGCGGGTCGGCGAGCGCGGCTCGGGCGAGTTCCGCGAGATCGAATGGGACGAGGCGATTGCCACCGCGTTGTCGTGGCTGCAAAAGATCCGCGCCGACGACCCGAAAAAGCTCGCGTTTTTCACCGGGCGCGATCAGTCGCAGTCGCTGACCGGGTTTTGGGCGACGCAGTTCGGCACGCCGAATTTCGCCGCGCATGGCGGGTTCTGCTCGGTCAATATGGCGGCCGCCGGCATGTACACGCTGGGCGGCAGCTTCTGGGAATTCGGCGAACCCGATTGGGAGCGCACAAAGCTGCTGCTGATGTTCGGCGTCGCCGAGGATCACGATTCGAACCCGATCAAGCTGGCGCTCTCGGGCATGCGGCGACGCGGCGCCAAATTCATCTCGATCAACCCGGTGCGCACCGGCTATGGCGCGATCGCCGACGAGTGGATCGGCATCCGCCCCGGCACTGACGGCCTGTTCGTGTTGTCGCTGGTGCACGAGCTGCTGCGCGCCGACGCGATCGATCTCGACTATCTCGGCCGCTATACGAACGCCGCCTGGCTGGTGATCCAGGCGCCAGGCGCGGCCGATGACGGGCTGTTCGCGCGCAACGAAGCGGGCGAGCCGCTCGTGCTCGAAAGGGAGGGTGCAGTCGGCAGCGCGCTGCGGCCCGATATTGCGGCGCGCGTCGTCGGCGAGGCCGCGCTGCCCGACGGCCGCCGTGCCGTGCCGGTGTTTCAACTCATCGCGGAGCGTTATCTCGATCGGCAATACGCGCCCGACACTGTGGCGGCAGCCTGCGGCATTCCGGCCGCGCGCATCCGGGCGCTGGCGGCCGAAATCGGCCGCGTCGCCTTTGCGGAAGCAATCGAGATCGCGCAGCCGTGGACCGACTGGGCCGGACGGCGGCACGAGAGGATGCGCGGCCGCCCGGTGTCGATCCACGCGATGCGCGGCATCTCGGCCCATTCCAACGGGTTTCAGACCTGCCGCGCCCTGCACCTGTTGCAGATCCTGCTCGGCACGATCGATGTGCCGGGCGGCTGGCGCTACAAGTCGCCCTATCCGAAGCCGGCGCCGCCCGGCCCGAAACCGGCCGGCAAGCCCGGCCAGGTCGCCGCCGGCAAGCCCCTGGCCGGCGCACCGCTCGGCTATCCGATGGGGCCGGAAGACCTGATCATCGACGGCGAAGGCCGGCCGCAACGCATCGACAAGGCGTTCTCCTGGGAGGCGCCGATCGCCGCGCACGGGCTGATGCACATGCTCATCCGCAACGCCTGGGCCGGCGACCCCTACAAGATCGACACGCTTTTCATGTACATGGCCAACATGGCGTGGAACTCGGCGATGAACGTCCCCGAGACGTTGCGCATGCTGACCGACAAGGATCCGGCGACCGGCGAATACACGATCCCGCGCATCATCTATTCCGATGCGTATTATTCCGAGACTGTCGCCTACGCCGACCTCGTCCTGCCCGACACGACCTATCTCGAGCGCTGGGATTGCATCTCGCTGCTCGACCGGCCGATCGGCGGCACGGACGGCCCGGCCGATTCGATCCGCCAGCCGGTGTTGCCGCCCGACCGCGATGTGCGGCCGTTCCAGGATGTGCTGATCGAACTGGGCGCGAGGCTCGGCCTGCCGGCGTTTGTCGATCGGGACGGGGCGGCGCGCTTTCCGGGCGGCTACAAGGATTACATCGCGTTGCACGAACGCGCGCCCGGCGTCGGGCCGCTGGCCGGCTGGCGCGGCGAGGACGGCATGGCGGTCGGCAGGGGCGCTCCCAATCCACGGCAGCTCGAGCGCTACGTCGCCAATGGCTGCTTTTGGAAATACCGGCTGCCGGCCGAGCAGCTCTATTACAAGCATGCCAACCGCGCCTATCTCGACACCGCGACGGCGATGGGGCTGATCCCGGCGCCGGAGCCGATCATCCTGCAGCTTTATGTCGAGCCGCTGCAGCGCTTCCGCCTGGCGGCCGAAGGCCACGGCCCGGCGCAGCCGCCGCCGCCGAACCGCGCCCGCATCGCCGCGCATTTCGACCCGCTGCCCTTTTGGTATCCGCCATTCGAGGGAACGCGCATCGACGAAGCGGTCTTCCCGCTGCATGCCGTCACGCAGCGGCCGATGCAGATGTACCATTCCTGGCACTCGCAGAATGCCTGGCTGCGGCAGATCCTCGGCCGCAATCGGCTGTTCGTGAACCGCACGAC
>DATJSO010000129.1:0-2944 GCA_035504075.1 Allostellaceae bacterium
CGCGGCGGCCGTCGGCGAGATGGGCGGCGATCTCTTCGGCCAGCGCCCGGCTGTCGCCGGCGACGCGCGCCTCGATTTCGGGCGGCAGGTTTTCGTCGGGGAAGTCGATCGCCGCTTCCAGATGCGCGAGCAGGCGCACGAGGCGTCCGCTCCAGCCGCGGTAGAGTGCGCCGAGATGCCCGTCGAGCTGGCGCAATGCCTGGCGGCGCTGCGCCTCGGTTTCGGCGGCGGCGAGATCGGCGACCGCCTCGGCCTGGGTCAGGTCGAAGCGGCCGTTGAGATATGCCCGGCGGGTGAACTCGCCGGGTTCGGCGAGCCGCAAGCCGAGGCCGCGCAGCGCCGCCATGACCGCGGCCAGCACCGCGGGGCTGCCGTGCACATGCAATTCGCCGACATCCTCGCCGGTAACGCTGTGCGGCCCGGGCAGCCATAGCGCCAGCCCGTCATCGAGCGCGTCGCCGCTTGCCGGATCGCGCAATCGCACGTGCCGGGCATGCCGCGGCGGCGGCAATGCGCCGAGCAGCGCCGTCAATGCCGTGCCGGCCGCGGGGCCGGACAGCCGGACTATCGCGATCGCGGCGCGCCCCGCGGCCGTCGCCGGGGCATAGATCGTGTCGCCGTTTTGGGTATCAGCGACGGCGGCGGCCTCAGTGCTTCGGCGGCAGCTGGTCGGGCTGCAGCATCAGCCGCTCGACGCGGCCGCCGTTCTTGACGTGCGTCTCGAGGATCTCGTCGATATCGGCGGTCGTCTCGTAACGATACCACACGCCCTCGGGGTAGATGACCATGTTCGGGCCGAGTTCGCAGCGGTCGAGGCAGCCGGCGGCATTGCAGCGGATGCTCTCGATGCCCAGCTGCCGCGCCTTCTCACGGGTATAGGCGCGCACCTTGTCGACGCCGCCGAGGCCCGCGGCGCGGGCGCTGCAGGAACCGCGCGGATGCCCGTCCGGCCGCGTGTTCGTGCACATGAAGATATGATGCTGATAGAACAGGCGCGGGTCGCCCGGCGCGTCCGACATTCGCTCTCTCCTGTCGCATGAGCGGCGGTCCGCCCCTCGCAATCCGCCGCGCTGCCTCCAAAATGGGAGGGCGACCCTAACCCGTCGCGCCCCGCGCGGCAACCGGTCCGGGCGCAACCCGCCCTGAAGGATTAATCATGGACAGCAACCGCCTCGGCGACGAGTTGAGCCCCTACCTGTTGCAGCACAAGGACAATCCGGTGCATTGGCAGGCCTGGAGCGCGGCGACGCTGGCCGCCGCCAAGGCCGCGGACAAGCCGATCCTGCTGTCGATCGGCTACGCCGCCTGTCACTGGTGCCATGTGATGGCGCACGAAAGCTTCGAAAAGCCGGCCATCGCGGCGCTGATGAACCGATTGTTCGTCAACGTCAAGGTCGACCGCGAAGAGCGCCCCGACCTCGATGCAATCTATCAGAACGCGCTGGCGATGATGGGCGAGCAGGGCGGCTGGCCATTGACGATGTTCCTGACTCCTTCGGGCGAACCGTTCTGGGGCGGAACCTATTTTCCGCCCGAACCGCGCTGGGGCCGGCCGGGCTTCGCGCAGGTGCTGGAAGCGATTGCCGCCGCTTATCGCGACAAGGCCGACGACGTGGCAAAAAACGTCGCCGCGCTGCGCCAGGGATTGCAGCGGCTGAGCCGGCCGACGAAGGGCGGCGAGATTGCGCCCGAGCTGTTCGACCGCATCGCCGAGCGCCTGCTGCGCGAGGTCGATCCGCTCAACGGCGGCATCGGCTCGGCGCCGAAATTTCCGCAATGCGGCATCTTCGAATTGTTGTGGCGGGCGTGGAAGCGTTCCGGCCACGAGCCGTACCGGGAAGCCGTAACCCGCACGCTGACGACAATTTCACAAGGCGGCATCTATGACCATCTGGGCGGCGGCTATGCCCGCTATGCGACCGACACGCATTGGCTCGTGCCGCATTTCGAAAAGATGCTGTACGACAACGCCGAGCTGATCGGCCTGCTGAGCCTGGTGTGGCAGGAGACGCGCGATCCGCTTTATTCCCGGCGCGTCGCCGAGACGATCGGCTGGCTCGAACGCGAGATGACGCATCCCGAGGGCGGCTTCTACAGCAGCCTTGACGCCGACAGCGAACACGAGGAAGGCAAGTTCTACGTCTGGTCGGAGGCCGAGATCGATACCCTGCTGGGGCCGGGCGCCGAACTCTTCAAGCGCTATTACGACGTGACCGACGGCGGCAACTGGGAGGAACACAACATCCTGAACCGGCTGGCGCATCCGCAGCTTGCCGATGATGCGACCGAAGCCGAACTGGCGCATGGCCGCGAACTGCTGCTGCGAGCGCGCGGCAGCCGCGCGCGGCCCGGACTCGACGACAAGATTCTCGCCGATTGGAACGGGCTGATGATCGCCGCGCTGGCCGAAGCGGGGCTGGCCTTCGACCGTGCCGACTGGATCGCGCTGGCCGCCCGCGCCTTCGCCTTTGTCCGCGACCGGATGACCGGCCCGGACGGGCGGTTGCGCCACAGCTGGCGCGGCGGCGTTGCGCGCCACCCGGCGAGCGTCGACGACTACGCCAATCTCTGTCGCGCCGCGCTGGCGCTCTATGAGGCGACGGGCGAGGCCGCCTATCTCGATCAGGCCCGCGCCTGGGTCGCGGTGCTCGACCGGCATTACTGGGATGCGGCTGATGGCGGCTATTTCTTCGCGGCCGACGATACAAGCGATCTGATCGCGCGGGTCAAGAGCGCGGCGGACGCCGCGGTGCCGGCCGGCAACGGCACGTTGGTCGGGGTGCTGACGCGCCTCGCGCTGCTGGCCGGCGAGGATGCCTGCCGAAAGCGGGCGGAGGCTGTCATCGCAGCGTTTTCCGGCGAGCTCGGCCGCAATTTCTTCCCGCTCGCGACGCTGATCAACAATGCGGAGCTGACTGAAAGAGCGGTGCAGATCGTGCTCGTC
>DATJSO010000130.1:0-3198 GCA_035504075.1 Allostellaceae bacterium
AACGTAAGCGGTGCGTTGTCAGCACTTGCGGGGTGGCTTGACGGCGGCGGCGCACCCCGCTACCGGCGCGGTCGGGTGGCACGGCGCCGTTTGGCGGGTTGGCGCGCTTCGGCGGCACGATAGGGATTGCAGATGTCGCGGGCGGCGGCGACGGCCTGGGCGATCCCGGCGTGGGCGATGGCTTGCCGCCGACGTTTTTCGGCGGCCGGCATGTCGGGCAAGAGATCGAGTTCGCTCTCGCAATAGACCAGGATCGGGGCCAGCACTTGTCGGTGCTCGGTGAGCAGGATGCAGCGTCCCCATTCCTTGGAACGCAACGCGATCCCCAGCGCGAAGCCGACCGCCCAATCGCGCGCGACGATGCTGCCGTCGTCGTTCGTCATGAAGATCGGGCGATACGCTTGCGGCCGATCGGCGAGGGTTTCCGACACCTCGTTATAGCGATTGAAGATCGTTTTGACGGCGCGCAGTTCGGGGCTGTTCTCGTCGAGCGGCGGCTGCCGGCCGCCGAAGATCAGCGGGATCCATTCGTCCGGATGCACGAAGCTAGGGGCGGCGACGAGCGCGGCGATCAGACCGTCGATCGCGCTCATGCCGATCGCGCCGGTATGGCCGGTGCCGCGCAGGATTTCGTCGAGTTCGGCATAGGTAAAGGCGTCCGTCACGCGGCCAGCCCGTCGCCGTTGTTGTTGGGGCCGGTCCACGCCCACGGCATCAGCTCGTCAATTCGCGACGTCGGCCACAGGTTGACCAGCCTGGTCAACACGTCGGTGAGGTAGGCCTGCGGGTCGACGCCGTTCAGCTTGCAGGTTTCGATCAGCGAGGCGAGGCAGGCCCAGTTTTCGGCGCCGGTATCATGGCCGGCGAAGAGTGCATTCTTACGATTCAGAGCAATCGGTCTCATTGAACGCTCGACCACGTTGGTGTCGATCTCGATCCGGCCGTCGTCGAGGAAGCGTTCGAGACCCTGCCAGTGGTTGAGGCCGTAACGGATCGCGGCGGCGATCGCCGATTTAGCGGAGGCGCGCGCCAGCTGCGCTTGCAGCCAGGCCTTCAGTTCGGCGACCAGCTTTTTGCTTTCGGCTTGGCGCATCGCCTGCCGCTCCGCGGCGCTCTTGCCGCGGATCTGCGCCTCGATCTTGTAGAGCTCGGCGATCCGCCGCAGCGCCTCCTCGGCAATCGGCGCCGAGCCGGCCTTGGCGATCTCGTAGAACCGCCGGCGCCAGTGGGCCCAGCAGAAGGCCAGGATCACGGCGTTGCCGGCGCGGCCGCGATGGGCGACCTGTTTGTAGGCGGCATAGCCGTCGCACTGCACGATGCCGCGATAGCCGGCGAGCAGCGTCGCCGCATGCTCGGCGCCGCGCCCCGGCGCATAGGTGTAGGCGACTGCCGGCGGGCCGGTATCGCCGCGCCAGCTGCAGTCGTCACGGGCGATCGACCAGAAGTAGCCGGTCTTAGTCCGGCCGCGACCCGGGTCGAGCACCGGGGCGCGGGTTTCGTCGACAAACAGCAGCGGCGAGCCGAGCAGGATCTCGCGCAGGCGCCGCCACAGCGGCATCAGCTCAGCCGCCGCATAACCGACCCAGAACGCCAGCACCGAGCGCTCAATGTCGATCCCCTGCACCAACAGAATCTGGGCTTGCCGGTAGAGCGGCAAGTGCCAGGCGTATTTGCTGACCAGGACATGCGCGACCAGCGCCTCGGTCGGCAGGCCGGAGCGGATCAGGCGCTCCGGCGCGGGAGCCTGAACCACAGCGCCGGCGCAGGCGCGGCAGCCGTATTTTGGGCGACAGGTGACGAGAATGCGGTGCTGCGCCGGGATGACGTCGAGCCGCTCGGATTTCTCTTCGCCGATCACGTGCAACGCCCCGCCGCAACAGGGGCATGCCGTCGTCTCCGGCGCGATCACGACCTCGACCCGCGGCAGATGCGCCGGCAACGACTTGCGTTGCCCCGGCTCGGCCCGCGGGCGCGGTGCCGGCGTCCGCTTCTCGGCGGCCGCCTGCTTCTGCACCGTGGCGATTTCGCGTTCTTCCAGCGCGAGCTGCAGCTGGTCGGGGTCGAGCCGCTCCGAACGACGACCGAATTGCGCTCGCTGCAACTGGCGGATGATGTGGCGCATCCGCTCGACGCGGCGGAGCAGTTCGTCGCGCTCGGCGAGCAGTGCCAGCGCCGCCGCCCGCAGGCTCGGCAGGTCTTCGGGAAGCGCGTCCGCCGTCGTCATGCTGGTCGGATTCGACCATATTCCGGCTCGCTTGGCGCCTTCCTTCGACCGCCCCGATTCACTTTGTCGCGGCCCTCACCGCGTCGCCTGCGGCCGCGCGATCCGCGGCGCGTGCACCCGCGTCCAGTCGAGCCCTTCAACGAGAGCGGCGAGCTGCGCCGGTGACAGACGCATCACCCCGTCGGTGATCGGCGGCCATTTGAAAGCGCCCTGTTCCAACCGCTTCCAGATCAGCACCAGCCCGCTGCCGTCCCACACCAGCAGCTTGATCCGGTCGGCCCGGCGGCTGCGGAACACCAGCACCGCGCCCGAGAAGGGATCCTGCGCCAGCGTTTCCTTGGCGAGCGCCGCCAGCGAATCCGCCCCCTTGCGGAAATCTACCGGCCGTGTCGCGACCAGCACCCGGACGCCGGGCGGGACCGGGATCACCGCGCCGCCTTGACCGCCCGCAGCACCTCGCGCAGATGCCGCCAATCCACTCCCGGTGCGGCGCGGATCACGGCGCCGGCAATCTCGATCTCGATGATACCAGCTGGTCTCGGCGGTGCCGTCGCCGACGGCGCCGGTTCACTTTCCGCGGCGACAACCGGCACAAAGCCCAACGCCTCTTCCGCCGGCAGCGCCAGTGCCCCGCTGCGGGCCAGGTGACGCCAAGCATAGACCTGCTGCGGTCGCAATCCATACCGCCGCGCGACCGCCGAGACGTTCGCTCCGGCGGTAAACGACTCGGCGACGATCCGTCCCTTCTCCGCGTCCGGCCACACCCGCCGGCCGCCGACGCCGGTGATCACCTCCAGCCGCCGGACGCCGACTACGCCCTTCGGTTCGAATGTAGGATCGAAACTACGCACAAATCGATCTCCCGATACCCGAGAGATCATCGCGTCACCCGCCGCCCTTCAGAATGTGCGGTCACCGCACCGCTTACACTCTTACCGGTAAGAGTAAGGATAATCCGCGCCATTCTGCAAGCA
>DATJSO010000131.1:0-12614 GCA_035504075.1 Allostellaceae bacterium
CGCGCTATGATCGGGTTTGTTTCGTCGCGGCGCGGCCTCGCACCGCCGCGCCGTCACCACCAGGCGCGGAGGCCGGCATGACAATCCTGATCGAAAAGCATTCCGGCTATCGCCGGATCACGCTGAACCGGCCGGAGCGGCTGAACGCGCTCAACATCGAGATGGCGGACGCGCTGACGGCGGCGCTCGACGCCGCCGAGGCCGACAAAAGCTGCCGCGCGCTGCTGCTGACCGGCGCCGGGCGCGGCTTCTGCGCCGGCCAGGACTTGAACGAGATCGTCGATCTGCCGGCACGGGAAATCGCCGCGCTAATCGACCATTACCATCCGCTGATCCGTCGCCTGCACGCGTCGCCGTTACCGATCGTCGGCGCCGTCAACGGCGTCGCCGCCGGCGCCGGCGCCAATCTGGCGCTCGCCTGCGATATCGTGCTGGCCGCCCGGTCGGCGAGTTTCGTGCAGGCCTTCGCGCGGATCGGCCTCGTCCCCGATTGCGGCGGCACGTGGCTCTTGCCGCGCCTCGTCGGCGGCGCCCGCGCCCGCGCATTGGCACTCTTGGCCGAGCCGCTGCCGGCCGACACGGCCGCCGCATGGGGGCTGATCTGGCAGGCGGTCGATGACGAGCGCCTGATGCCCGCGGCCGAGGCGCTGGCGGCTCGGCTGGCGACGGGCCCGACCTTTGCGTTGGGCCTGGCGAAGAGCGCGCTCGCCGCCGCCGCAACCAACGATCTCGACGATCAACTCGACCTCGAACGCGACCTGCAGGCAAAAGCCGCGGCGCACCCTGACCATGCCGAGGCAGTCCGCGCCTTTCTCGGAAAACGCCCGGCATCGTTCGCCGGGCGGCAAAGCTGAACGTTGTTCGCCATGCCGCATGCCAGCCCGGCGATTTATGCGCGGTCCGCCTAGCAGGGCTGCGCTAGACTGGGATCAGTCCCACTTTCGGAGGATCGGCTGATGGCTCGGCAATATCGGCGCATCTCGGCAGATTGTCACCTCGACATGCTCTGGCTGCCGCCGGATCTGTTCACGACGAACGCGTCGAGCAAACTGCGCGACCTGATGCCCTATGTCGAGAAACAGGCGGACGGCACCGAGGTGTGGACCGACAAAAACGGCGCCAATTACGGCATGCCGGGCGGCGTCGGCGCTACCGGCACGCGGTGGGTCAAGGGCAAGCAACTGCGCGCCGACAAGATGGCCGAAGCCGGCCTCTACAGCGATTATTTCGACAAGGGCCTGCGGCGCCCGGGCGACCCGCACCTGCGCGTCAAGGACATGGACCGCGACGGCGTCGATGCCGAGGTCATCTACGGCATTCTCGCCGCCTGCGCCAAGATGCAGGACCCCGAGGCGGCCGACGAGATGCTGCGCATCTACAACGATTTCCAGCACAGCTTTTCGAGCACCTACCCCGACCGCATGATCGGGCTGGCCTGCCTGCCCTACAGCAACATCCCGGCGGCGGCCGCGGAAGTCCGCCGCGTCGCGAAGATGGGCATGAAGGGCGTCGAATTGTCATGCTCGTGGCACATGACGCCGATGTGGCACCCGATTTGGGACACGCTGTGGGAGGCGGTCAACGAGACGCAATTGCCGCTCCACTTCCATACCTTCCCGGCGAGCGATCCCGAGTTGCGCAAGTCGCTCGAACCGGAGGTTGCCCGCCGCATGACCTATAGCGGGCTGTGCCGTTTCCAGATGACGCTGGCGACGATCCTGACCGACCTGATGGGCGCCGCGGTGTTCGAGCGCTTCCCGAACATCCGCGTCGTGTTCGGCGAAAGCGGCATCGGCTGGATCCCTTACGTGCTCGACCGCATGGACTTCGAGTACCAGGACCAGTACCAGGACATCAAGCTGAAGAAATTGCCGAGCGAATACTGGCGCGCCCAGTGCAAGGCGACGTTCCAATACGACCGCGTCGGCACCAAGTTGATCGAGGACATGGGCGTCGAGACGCTGATGTGGGGGTCGGATTTCCCGCATCCGGACGGCGTGTGGCCGGAATCGAAGAAATACATCGACGAGCAGTTCGCGCACCTGCCGGCGGAAACCACCTACAAGATGACGTGCGAGAACGCCGCCAAGTTCTACGGGCTGACCAACTGACGCCGGGCCGGTTCGGCCGAAATAAGCTCATCCCGTCCCCGGGGTCCGCCTTCGGCCGGCCCGAGGACAGGCTCCAGCCGGGATCCATGAAGATGGGTCCCGGCCCTCGTTTTTTGGGGACAGGGAGGAAGAATGCCCGGCTTTACGACGCGGCCCGAGATCCGCGGCACGTTTGGCGTCGTCGCGACGACGCATTGGCTCGCCTCCTCGGTGGCGATGAGCGTCCTCGAAAAGGGCGGCAACGCGTTCGACGCGGCGGTCGCCGCCGGATTTACGCTGCAGGTCGTCGAGCCGCATCTGAACGGGCCATTGGGCGAGGCGCCGATCCTCGTCTACCGGGCGAGCGACCGAAGCTGCCATATGATCTGCGGCCAGGGCGGGGCGCCGCAGGGCGCGACGATCGCGCATTACCGCGATAGGCTCGGCCTCGACCTCATTCCCGGCACGGGCCTCCTCGCCGCGACGGTGCCCGGCGCCTTCGACGCCTGGGCCTGCCTTGCGCGTGATTGGGGCACGCTGCCGCTCGCCGAGTTGATCGAGCCGGCGCTCGGCTACGCCGAGCGCGGTTATCCGCTCGTTCCGCGCATCCGCGACACGATCTTGACCGTCGCCGAATTGTTCCGCCGCGAGTGGCAGACCTCCGCCGCGGTCTATCTGCCCGGCGGCAACCCGCCGGTGCCGGGCAAATTGTTCCGCAACCCGGCCCTGGCGGCGACCTACCGCCGCGTGCTGGTCGCGGCCGACGCCGGCGGCGGCAGCCGCGAACAGCGCATCGAGCGGGCGCGCGCGGCATGGTATCGCGGCTTTGTTGCAGCGGCGATCGACCGATTCTGCCGCCAGGAGGAGGTGCTTGATGCGTCCGGCCGGCGGCACCGCGGCGTCCTCGCCGCCGACGACATGGCGCGCTGGCAGGCGCCGGTCGAAGCGCCGCTGAGCTTCGACTATCGCGGCCACACGATCGTCAAGGGCGGGCCGTGGAGCCAGGGGCCGGTGCTGCTGCAGCAACTGGCGCTGCTGCAGGGCTTCGATCTCGACGCGACCGACCCGCTCGGGGCGGAATTCGTCCACATCGTCACCGAATGCGCCAAGCTCGCCTATGCCGACCGCGAGGCGTGGTACGGCGACCCTGATTTTGTCGCCGTGCCGATGACGACGCTGCTGTCAGGCGCCTACAACGACGCGCGCCGGCGGCTCGTCGGCGAGCACGCCTCGCTCGACCTGCGGCCCGGGCGCCCGGATGGCCGCGAGCCCTGTATTCCCGTCGGCGGCGGCGCCGCCGCGGCGGCCGGCATCGGCGAACCCACCGTCGGCGTGCTCGGCGGCATCGGCGAGCCGACGACAAGCGAACTGGGTGTCGTTGCCGGCGACACCGTGCATCTCGACATCATCGACCGCTGGGGCAACATGGTGTCGGCGACGCCGTCGGGCGGCTGGCTGCAGTCCTCGCCCGTCATCCCCGAACTCGGCTTCTGCCTCGGCACGCGGCTGCAGATCGCCTGGCTCGACGCGCGTTCGCC
Organism: Allostellaceae bacterium; assembly: GCA_035504075.1. GTDB lineage: Bacteria > Pseudomonadota > Alphaproteobacteria > ATCC43930 > CGMCC-115725 > DATARH01. Next base: position 3,629 of record DATJSO010000131.1, read on the forward strand.
ATCCGCGCTTGCGCCCGGCAAGCGGCCGCGCAGCACGCTGTCGCCGACCCTCGCGCTCAAGGACGGCGAGCCGTGGATGGCGTTCGGCACGCCCGGCGGCGACGGCCAGGACCAGTGGTCGGCGCAGCTGTTGCTGCACCACCTGCATCACGGCATGAATTTGCAGGAGGCGATCGACTGCCCCGAATTCGATAACCAGCACATGCCCTCCTCGTTCTACCCGCGCGCCGCCCAGCCCGGCAGCCTCGTGCTCGAAGGCCGCTTCCCGGAGGCGACGGAGTGCGAACTCGCGCGGCGCGGCCACCGCGTGCGGCGGGGCGAGACCTGGTCGGGCGGCCGGCTGACGGCCTGCGCCCGCGAAGAGACGCCCGACGGCGTGATCCTGAAGGCCGGCGCCAACCCGCGCGGCATGCAGACCTACGCGGTCGGCCGCTAGCCGCCGCCGGCGCCAGCGCCGGGAGATAGCCGCGACCGTGCCGAACGCTTGTCATCGGCGCCGCGAGGCAGCACTGTCGCGACGCTCGCCCGGATCGCGAGCCGCGAAGGCGCTGCATCGGAGGGAAGCAAATGGCGGATCTGCTGTATGTCGGCTTGCAGGATGACGACCGGATCGCGGTATTCGCGATCGACAGCGACGGCGGCCTGACGCCGCGGGCCGAAATCGCCGCGGCCGGCGGGCCGTCGGTGTTTGCGATCGCCCCCGACCGACGCACGCTCTATGTCGGCCACCGCACGCGGCCGGCGATCGCCAGCTGGCGCATCGACGGTGCCGCCGGGAGCCTCACCCCGTTGGGCACGACGGCACAGGCGGATGCGCCGACCTTCCTTGCCCCCGACCGGACCGGGCGCTGCCTGCTGGCCGCCTATTACCAGGGCGGCTATGCCGCGGTTTATCCGGTCGCCGCGGACGGCGCGGTCGGCACCACGCCGAGCGACAAACAGGCGACCGCGATCGGCGCGCACGCGATTGCGACCGACCCGACAAACCGCTTCGCGTTCGTGCCGCATATCGCCCGCATCCAGGACAATGTGATGGAGCCGGCGAAGAACAACCCCGGCCCCAATGTCATCCTGCAGTTCCGCTTTGACGTGCAGTCGGGCCGGCTCGCGCCGAATTCGCCGTCTCGCGTCGAGCAGGCGGCGCTCATCGGCCCGCGCCATTACACCTTTCATCCGCAGCTCGGCGTCGTCTATTTCTCGAACGAGCAGGGCTGCAGCGTGACGGCCTATCACCTCGATGCGGCGGCCGGCACGCTGGCCGCGATGCAGACGATCTCATCGCTGCCCGCCGGCCATGCCGAGCGCACGACCTGCTCGCAGATCCATCTGACACCGTCCGGCCGCTTTCTCTATGTCGGCAACCGTGCGGCCGGCAGCAGCAACATCGCCGGCTTTACGGTCGATGCCGCCTCGGGACGATTGACCGCCGCCGGCCATGCCGCGACCGAGGCGGTGCCGAGCGCCTTCTGCCTCGACCCGACCGGCCGGTTCCTGTATGCCGTCGGGACCGCATCGGGCAGGCTCGCATCCTATCGGATCGACCAGCAGAGCGGCGTGTTGGCGCCCATCGGCGTGCAGGCGGTCGGCCGCCGGCCGGCGGCGATATTGGCGGCGCAGATCGGCGCCTGAGCTGTGCCGCCGGCGGCGACCGGCGCCGGCTTTGCCAGTCCCGCCGCCTGCCTTGACCCGAGGAACCGGAGGAACCCGATGATCACCGCGATCGTGCAATACCGCCTGCCGCCGTCGATCGATCTTGCGGCCTGTGCCGCGCATTTCCGCAGCATCGCACCCGGCTTCCAAAGCGTGCCGGGCCTCGTCCGCAAGCAGTTCATCTATGCCGAGGACGGTTGGGCCGGCGGCGTTTATCTGTGGGAAAGCCGGGCCGCGGCCGAAGCCTTCTACAGCGGCCCATGGCTGCAAGGCATCCGCGAACGCTATGGCATGGACCCGCAGATCAAGTTTTTCGAGACCGCCTGCATCACCGACAATTCGCAGGGCGCCGTGCTGCTGCCCGACGCCGCCGATTAGCCCCAGGGAACCCGATATTTCCGGGCGGCGGCGGGAGTTCGGAAACCCGCCCGGTGCGCCGCCGCGGCGCGGCGATGTTCGCCGGCAATTGCCGCTGTGGCGGCCGGATCGAAGTTGATCCACCCGCCGCCGCTGGTTATGAGTTCGGCCAGGATGGCTGTCGCCTTGGCTGCGGGCATTGAAATCGGTCGATTGCCATCGCGGGTGGTGAAAGGAAGCGAGGGATGACCAGGAAGATCGCGCTTGAGGAGCATTTTCTCGTCGACGGGTTTGCCAATATGGCGCGCACGGACGGCAGCGGACCGGCGGCGGCGTTCCGCCGCCAGGCGGCCGAGCGACTGCCGGAGATCGATGCGCTGCGGCTCGAGGCGATGGACAAGGCCGGCATCGAGGTATCGGTGCTGTCGCTGTTCAACCCGGGCATCCAGGGCGAGCGCGACACCGCGACGGCGATCCGCAAGGCCAAGACGGTCAACGACACGCTGGCCGAACGGATCGCGCGGCATCCCGCGCGCTTCCGCGGCTTCGCCGTCGTACCGATGCAGGATCCGCGGCAAGCCGCCGACGAATTGGAACGCGCGGTGAGAGAGTTCGGGTTCAAGGGCGCGCTGATCAACGGCCACACCCAGGGCGTCTATCTCGACGACGCGCGCTGCCTGCCGTTCTGGGAACGCGTCGCCGCGCTCGACGTGCCGATCTACCTGCACCCGACCAACCCGATGACGATCCCGGCGGCATTCGACGGCTACCCCGGCCTCGCCGGGGCGATGTTCGGCTGGGCGGCAGAGACGGGCGCGCATGCGCTGCGGCTGGTGCTCTGCGGTCTCTTTGACCGCTTCCCGTCGCTGACGGTCATCCTCGGCCACATGGGCGAGGCGCTGCCGTTCTATCTCTGGCGCATCGACAGCCGCTTCAAGATCAGCGAGCCGAAACTGGCGCTTCGCCGCATGCCGTCGGAGTACATCCGGCGCAACATCGCCGTCACCACCGCCGGCGCCTTTTCGCCGGAGCCGCTGCGCTGCACGATCGACGCGATGGGCCTTGACCGCGTGCTGTTCTCGGTCGACTACCCGCTCGAGGACAGCGAGGAGGCCGCCCGGTTCATCGAAGCGGCGCCGCTGAGCCAGGTCGAGCGCGAGGCGGTGTGCTTCCGCAATGCCGAGCGCCTGCTGCGGTTCTCTTGAAATCGATGAGCTTTAAACCGCCGTGGCCGGAGTTGATCCGGCCACCTGCATCTCTTTTCGGGGCGGCTCGCTCGACAGTTCGAGGACGCGGACGGCCCGGGGGCGGACGCCAGTTCAGTCGAGAAAATCCGGGCGGGCGGAACCGCGATCGAAGAGGCTCATCTCACCGCGCAGCACGTTGACCAGCTGGGGCAGATCGACAAGCCGCGTGTAGTGGAGAAAGCGGCCGATGGCGGTAACGCGTCCGGGCCGGGTCCCGGTCGATTGCGGCCGCAGCGGCGTCGCAATGCGGAATTTCAGCACGCGCATCGGACGGCCGTCGGCCGTGCGGCGATTCTCGCCGACTACGACTGGGCCGCGGCTGTCGATCTCGATCGCGAGCGCGATAATCGCCATCAACGGCAGGGTAAATGCGATCAAAGCACACGCGATCACCAGATCGCTGATCCGTTTCATCCCTGACTTGCTCTCGAATTGCCGCAGCGACGCCGAAAGAATCACTATAAACTCCATTTATGCCGCGCTTGGACTGCCGCAATTGGTTGGCGTTATCCGCGGTGATAATTCGCATAATTGCGGCTCATTTCCATCAAATTCAAAGTTAATCTGACCAGAAACATGGTGAATCGCCCGGCTCTGCTCGATACGCTTGCGATACTCAGCGCACCTCACGAGGGTTGCCGATGCATCGGCTCGCCAGGATCGGCACGGATGAGCAGCAGCGAATGCCGCCGGGAATGGCGATTCTCTTCAATTTGGTGTTGGCATTGCTAGCCTGGACGACGCTCGCCTTCATCGCGAAGGGCATCTGGCGGCTGCTTGGATAGGCTGCCCATCTTCCGACGGCCCCGCACCCCGCCGCCTAAAAGCGGATGCCGATGCGAGCGCCGATATCGTTGAGGCTTTGGTTGTACCGGGCGAAGCCGGCATTCGACTCGTGGTCGAGGAGCAGCGACACGGTCCATACCGGGTTGATGCGGTAGCCGAGTTCGGCCGCCTCGCGAAACAGGACATGCGAGCCGAGGCTTTCCCGGTCGGCGGCCCGCGCCACGATCTCGCCGTTGTTGAAGCTTGGCCCCTCAAACAGCCCGAACGTGATCCCGTCGCCCGGCTGCAGCACATTGGCGGCCAGCTGCCAGGTCCACGTCAGGCCGAAATAGCCCTGGGAGGTGTATCCGGAGGTATTGATCTCGCCGCCGGCCGTCGGCCGCGGCTGCACCAGCCAGCGCAAATAGGGCGAAACCTGCGCCGCCCACGCATCGGCGATCGGCGATTGCAGGATGATCTCAGGATTGATGTCGACGCCGCCTTCCTTGCCGCCGAGCAGGTGCACGTCGTGGTCCAGGACGCCGAGTTGGGCTTCGCTGTAGGTGATGTTCTGCGCCCGGACGCCGACCGGCGCCAGCGCCAGCGCGGCGGCACAGGCCGCCGTCGCCGGCCCGGCGCGATGCCATAGCGCGGTCCGATGCGGCGGTCTCGCGATCATCTCCCACCTCGGCAACAGCATCGCGCGAAACTACTAGGATGCGGCGTGCAACCAAAGCATCGCGACAGCGGCGAGGGATAGCAACCTGCCGAGTGTTGCATAAATTCAACATCCGCGGGTGACGCGCGGCGATGATCGTCCGACCAGCAACAACGGCCGCTCGGCGATGCCGACCACGACGGGCAGGCGTGCAATCGGCTCGCCGTCCGCCTGGACGGGCAGCGCTTCGTCCGCCGCGATGCAGGCCGCGCGGGTGTGCACAAACAGCAGGTCGCTGCGCCCGGCGACCCGGCCGCGCACCAGCGCATACAGATAGCGCAGCATCGCAATCGGGCCGGAACGGCAAAGCAATACCAGTTCGAGCGCCGGTTCGGCGACATCCGCTCCGGGCGCGATGACAAACGGGCCGGCATAGAACCGGCCCTTTGCCGCGATCGCCCCGTAAGCGCGATACTCGGCGCCGTCGGCGCGCACCGTCAGTGCCCGCGCCCGGTAGCGCAACAGGCAAAGCAGCAGCGCCCATACGAAGGCCAGCCGACCGAGCGCCCGCTTCAACCGCGGATCGACGGCGGCGACGATCTCGGCATCAAAGCCGCTGCTCGCCATGGTCAGAAACAGGCGCTCGCCGACCCGGCCCGGCCAGACCGGATGCGCCCGTCCGCGCACGATCAGCTCGGCCAGCGGCTCGGCGCGGCGCGGCAGCCGCAATTCGCGCGCCAGTACATTGGCGGTCCCGAACGGCAGCAATGCGAACGGGCGCGGTGTCGCGGCGAGCCCATTGACGACGGCATTGAGCGTGCCGTCGCCGCCGGCGGCGACGACAATGTCAAACTCCGCCTCTGCTTCACGCGCCAGGCGCTCGGCGTCGCCGGTCGCCGGGCCGGTGCGCACGGCGACCGCGCAGCCGCGCCGTTCCAGCGCGGCGACGACCCGGCCGAGCCGATGCCGCCCGCGTCGGCGGCTGCCCGCCGCCGGGTTGGCGATGATCAGGATGCGTTGGCGCACAGTTCCGATGGTGTCGCCATCGACGGGTGCGCCGGCGCTCGCACGCCGACCGGACGCGGGCGCCGCACTGCTCATCGTCGCCGTTCGCGCGCCCGGCACATCGAGCGCGGCGCGGCCCGGTTAACCTTGCGCCTCCGCCGCCGCTTTGACCATGTCGAGAAACTGCCGGCGAACGCGTCCGTCGGCGATTGCGTAATACGAGCGGATCAGGTCAATCGCTTCCGGGCGCTGCAGACGCTCGCGTGCCGCCTCCTCGCGCATATCGGCCGTGCCGGTCTCGCCGTCGAGCCCGATAAAGAAATAATCGACCTCGACGCCAAGGATGTCGGCGATCTGCGACAGCCGCGAGGCGCTGACCCGGTTGGCGCCGCCCTCGTATTTCTGCACCTGCTGAAAGGTCAGGCCGAGCCGGTTGGCCAGCGTCTCCTGGTTCATGCCGATCAGCAGGCGACGGGCGCGGATGCGGGCGCCGACGTGCACGTCAACCGGATCCGGTATGCCGGTACCGCGGCCGTAGCCCCGCGGGTTCGCCAGGTCCATGGATTTGCTCACGATGGTCTCGCGCCAGTTGCAATTGTAGCCGCGGTCCGCTGCGGCGCCGCAGCCTATTCCGCGACGGCCGCCGGCTCCTTGATCAGCGCCGCCAGATCCTGCTCGTCGAGCGTCTCGCGTTGCAGAAGCTGGCGGGCGCCCTCGTCGAGAACCGCGCGTCGCGTGCGCAGCAGGTTGACGGTGCGGCGGAACGCGTCGTCCACGATCTTTTTCACGGTCGCGTCGATCTGATGCGCGGTTTCGTCGCTGTAATCGCGCTCCTGATAGGGCGGCAACTGCGGCTGGTCGCCGCCGAGAAAGCTTTGTCGGCTGCGCTCGTACGTGACGAGACCCAGTTCATCGGTCATGCCGTAGCGGGTCACGATGCCGCGCGCGATATCGGTTACCTTGGCGAGGTCGTCGGCGGCGCCGGTCGACAGTTCGCCGTAGACGATCGTCTCGGCGGCGCGCCCGCCCAGCAGCACCGCCATCTTGTTTTCGAGTTCCCGGCGGGTCATCAGGTAGCGCTCCTCGGTCGGCCGCTGGATCGTGTAGCCGAGCGAGCCGATGCCGCGCGGGATGATTGAAACCTTGTGCACCTTGTCGCTGCCGGGCAGCGACAACGCAACGAGCGCATGCCCCATCTCGTGATGCGCGACAACCTCGCGCTCGTGCGGGTTCAACAGCCGGTTCTTCTTTTCGAGCCCGGCAACGATGCGTTCGACGGCATTCGTGAAATCGGCCAGCGTGACGGAATCGGCACCCCGCCGGGTCGCCATCAGCGCCGCCTCATTGACCAGATTGGCGAGATCGGCGCCGGTGAAGCCGGGGGTCAAGGCGGCGACGGTTGCGAGATCGACATTGGCGGCCATATGGATTTTTTTCGCATGCACGCTGAGGATCTGCACCCGCCCTTCCTTGTCGGGACGATCGACGAGCACCTGAAGGTCGAAGCGGCCGGCGCGCAGCAATGCCGGGTCGAGAACTTCCGGCCGGTTGGTCGCCGCGAGGATGATCATGCCGGCGCGGGAATCGAAGCCGTCCATTTCGGACAGCAACTGGTTCAGCGTCTGCTCCTTCTCGTCGCTGCCGCCGCCCCACGGGTAGGCGCCGCGGGCGCGTCCAAGCGCGTCGATCTCATCGATGAAGATGATGCACGGCGCCTTCTGCCGCGCCTGCTCGAACAGGTCGCGCACACGCGCGGCGCCGACCCCGACAAACATCTCGACAAATTCCGAGCCGTTGATCGAGAAGAACGGCACGTTGGCTTCGCCCGCAACGGCGCGCGCCAGCAGCGTTTTGCCGGTGCCGGGAGGGCCGATCAGCAGGACGCCCTTCGGCACCCGACCGCCCAGCCGGCCATAGCGCTGCGGGTCCTTCAGGAACGCGACGATCTCCTGCAGTTCCGTCTTCGCCTCATCGACGCCGGCGACATCGGCAAAGGTCGCTTTTGTGTCGGTCTCGACGTAAACCTTGGCCTTGCTGCGGCCGACCGACATCAGCCCGCCGCCGAACCCCTGCTCGCCGGCGAAACGGCGGAACATGAACCACCAGACGCCAAAGAACAGCGCGACCGGGATGATCCACGACAGGATGTCGCTCAGCCAATGGCTTTCGATCTCGCCGGCAAAGGTGACGTGATATTTTTCGAGTTCCTGGGCGATATCGGGTGTGACGCGGGTCGTAATGAATTCGGTATATCCTTTCTTGTCTTTTTGCTTGAATTTCCCCTGAATGTAATTACCGCTGACCTCGACTTCGGAAATGTTGCCCGCCTTCAGTTCGCTTTGGAACTGGCTGTAGGGGATCTGCTGGATCTGGGTATAGGAGGCAAAGATCGCCTGGATGAACAGCACCACTGCGAAGGCGGCGATCCAGTACCAGGCGTGATACTGATGTTCTTTCTTCATCGGCATGGTCAGCCCCGCAGCCTTTTAACCGCCTTCCGGCAACCGCAGGTCGGCATGGCGGTACGCTCCGCGCTTAAATGGTGGCCGCAGCGGCGGCGAGCAACGGCCGGGCGCTATTCATCATAGCCGTGCCGGCTGCTGTAAAAGACCAGGCTCATCAGCCCGACCCCGAGCCCCAGCGTCAGGATGACGCCGACGATCATCGCGGCCCAGCCGGCGGCGCTGATCTCGTCGTCGCCGACCGCCGCCCACAGCCCGGCAACGGCGGCGAGGACGGCGGCCGCCGCCACGACGGCGACCGCGGCACCAATCCGGGCGGCGCGCGAAAGCTTGCCGTTCATCGCCGCCCCTCCAGCTCGGCGAGGACTTTCAGATCGGCGATGAAACGCTCGGTCTCGCGGTGGCGGGTCTCGGCGTCCCGAGCGCGCAGCAGCGCCGACGGATGCACGCTCGCCATCGCATACGGCGCCCAGCGCGACGGCAGCGGGCGGCCGCGGTCGCGGGTCACGCGGAAAGCGCGGCCGAACAGGGCCTGGGCCGCCGTCGCGCCGAGCGCGACGACGACGTGCGGCTTGACGGCCGCGATTTCACCTTCGAGCCACGGAAAACAGGCGGCGATTTCCATCGAGTTGGGCTTGCTGTGGATGCGCCGGGTGCCGCGCGGCACCCATTTGAAATGCTTGACCGCGTTCGTCACATAGATGCGGCGGCGATCGAGCCCGGCCGCGGCGATGCAGCGGTCGAGCAGCTGCCCGGCCGGGCCGACGAACGGGCGGCCGGCGACATCCTCGGCGTCGCCCGGCTGCTCGCCGACGAACACGATCCTCGCTCGGCTCGGCCCC
>DATJSO010000132.1:0-35652 GCA_035504075.1 Allostellaceae bacterium
GGCGTGCCCGTGGTGATGATGTCGCCAGGCTCGAGCGTCATGAAATGGCTGACGTAGCTGACGATGTGATCGATCCCGAAAATCAGGTCCGAGGTGTTGCTGTTCTGCCGCCGCTCGCCGTTGACTTCGGTCCACAGCTGCAATTTACCGGGATCGGGCACTTCGTCGGCGGTGACGAGCCACGGCCCCAGCGGGCAGAACGTATCGGCGCTCTTGCCCTTCGTCCACTGGCCGCCGCGCTCCATCTGGAACTCGCGCTCGGACACGTCATTGACGACGCAATAGCCGGCGATGTGGCGCTGCGCGTCATGCACCGCGACGTAGCTGGCGCGGCTGCCGATAATGATGCCGAGTTCGACTTCGTAGTCGGTTTTCTGCGACCCCTTCGGGATGATCACGTCGTCATTGGGGCCGCAGATCGACGATGTCGCCTTCAGGAAAAAGATCGGCTCGCTCGGCACGGCCATGCCCGCCTCCTGGGCATGCAGGCGATAGTTGAGGCCGATCGCGACAATTTTCGGCACCCGCGCGACGCACGGGCCGAGCCGCGGCGACCCCTGCACGAGCGGCAGGCTCGCCGGGTCGATCGCGTTGAGGCGCGCGAGGCTCGCCGGCGCCAGCGCCTCGCCGTCAAGATCGCGGACGACGCCCGACAGGTCGCGGATCCTGCCGTCGCGGTCGAGCATCCCCGGCCTTTCCTGTCCTGCCGGGCCATAGCGCAACAGCTTCATCGTGATTTCCTCCAAACGGGGTGGAACATGAATTTCACCGGCGGTCGCGGCGCGCGGCGAGGCGCAGGCGCAGCGCGTTGAGCCTGATGAAGCCTTCGGCGTCGCGCTGGTCATAGACCGCGTCTTCCTCGAACGTCACGTGCGCCTGGCTGTACAGGCTGTTCGGCGATCGCCGCCCGACGACCCGCGCGAGGCCTTTGTAGAGCTTCAGCCGCACCCGCCCTTCGACCTTTTCCTGGCTCTTGTCGATCAGCGCCTGCAGCATGTCGCGCTCCGGGGCAAACCAGAAGCCGTTGTAGATCAGTTCGGCGTAGCGCGGCATCAGCTCGTCCTTCAGGTGCATCGCGCCGCGGTCGAGGCAAAGGCTTTCGATGCCGCGATGCGCCGCCTGGAGGATCGTGCCGCCCGGCGTCTCATACACGCCGCGCGATTTCATGCCGACAAAGCGGTTCTCGACAAGGTCGAGCCGGCCGATGCCGTGCCGGCCGCCCAATTCGTTGAGCCGCGTCAATAATGCCGCGGGAGACAATGCTTCGCCGTCGAGCGCAACGGGATCGCCGCGCACGAAATCGATCTCGACGTATTGCGGCGCGTCCGGCGCCTCTTCCGGCGCAACGGTGCGGCTGTAGACGTATTCTTCGGGCTCGCTCCACGGGTCTTCAAGGACCTTCCCTTCGGCCGAGACATGCAGCAGGTTCGCGTCCACCGAAAACGGCGCGTCGCCCCGCTTGTCGCGGGCGATCGGGATCTGGTGCCTGTCGGCATAATCGAGGAGCTTCGTGCGCGAATTGAGGTCCCATTCGCGCCACGGCGCAATGACCCGAATGTCCGGGTTGAGTGCGTAGTAGGAGAGTTCAAAGCGAACCTGGTCGTTGCCTTTGCCGGTGGCGCCGTGGGCGACGGCATCGGCGCCGACCGCCCGGGCGATCGCGATCTGCCGCTTGGCGATCAGCGGCCGCGCGATCGACGTGCCGAGCAGGTATTGACCCTCGTAGAGCGCGTTGGCGCGGAACAGCGGAAAGACAAAATCGCCGACAAATTCCTCGCGCAGGTCTTCGACAAAAATATCGCGCGCACCGAGCAGTTCAGCTTTGTCGCGCGCCGGCGCCAGTTCCTCGCCCTGGCCGAGGTCGGCGGTGAACGTGACGACCTCGCAGCGATAAGTTTCCTGCAACCACCGCAGGATGACGGAGGTGTCGAGGCCGCCCGAATAGGCCAGCACGACCTTTTTTACGTTGCCCGACAGTGCCGTCATGCCGCGTCCCTCGCCGCCGTCACCCCCCCTTTCTGGCATCCCCGGCGGCGGGACGCAATCGTAACGCCGGGTCGGTGCGGCCGCTCTATCGCCCGGCCATCAGCGGCGGGTTTTTCAAGTAGTCCTTGGCGAGCTGCATGCCGAGCTCACGCATCAGCTTCTTGTCCGCCGCCTCGCCGGCCGGCGCCGGCCGGTATACGACCGTGTTGTTGCAGTAGGTCGGGATCACGGCGCCGCCGCGGCTGAGCCCCAGCGGCTCGTCGCCGTTGCGCACGGCGCGGATGCCGCGGCGCAGCTGGTTGCGGAACATCGAGATGCCGCGGTCGGTGGCGGAGAGGTGCTCGAGGCCGTGGAGGGCGATCGGCCGCTGCGATACCTGCGCCTCGTAGTCGCCCGGGTGGCGCTGGCTTTCCTCGTAGGTGTCCATCGCCAATTGCCCCGGCAGCATCTGGCCGCGGTCGAGCCACCATTCGGGGATCTCGGTGTCGCCATCGCCGAGATGACGCAGTTCGATGAACATCGTGCTGGTATCGTCCATCGGTACCAGCCAGCGGCTCATCATCGGCCCGCTGAAGGTGCGCTCCCGGCGCCCGGTTTCCCAGATCGGCGCCACCTGCTGCAGGTTCGGCAGCACGGCCTCGACCATGCGCGCCCACACATTGTCGCCGACCCGCCGGGTCGCGACGTAGATCATGCCGATCGGCGTCTCGACAAAGTCGAGCTCCGGCAAGACGCCGAACTCCTCGGTGAACACGGCGCCGCTGACGATCGTGTGCAAAAACGCGGTGTGCGCCGGGTCCATCGTGTTTTCTTGGATCTGCAGCCAGTTGCAAGGATAGAAATATTTGCGTCCGGGCACGACGCGAAAGCCGGGCCGGATCAGGCTGTCGTATGTCGGGAACGGCGGCTGCCGCTCCGGCGGCCCCAAATAGCCGAACACCAGGCCGTGCGCCTCATGCACCGGATAGGCGCCGTGAAACAGCTTGTCCTTCAGCGTGCTGTCGGCCGGCTCGCCGGGAGTTTCGAGGATCGCGCCGTCGCAGTCAAACAGCCAGCCGTGATAGCAGCAGCGGATGCCTTTGGCGCCGACCAGCCCGAATTCCAGCGACGTGCCGCGGTGCGGGCAGTGCAATTCCAAAAGTCCGATCTCGCCGCTCCGGTCGCGAAACACCACCAGTTCCTCGCCGAGGATCTTGACCCGCAGCGGCAGATCCCCGAGTTCGTCGGCAAAGCACACCGGCTGCCAGAAGCGGCGCAGATATTCGCCGCACGGCGTGTCCGGCCCGACATGGGTAAGTTCGCTGTCTTCCTGCGGCACGCCACGGTGGTAGTAGCCGCCGAACCGCGTCTTCAAATATGGAGCCCTGGTGGCCATGCGCAATCCTCCCGACAAACCCGCCCGGTCCGACGTTCAAGAAGCGTGCCGCCGCGCGGTCCGTTTCAACCGGCCGTCATGCGCATCATACGACAATCTGGCGCAGCCGACACGCAGGAAAGCCGGGTAGCGACGCGCCGGGGCTTCGATCGGTGCCCGCGCGATTTTGCCCCCGGACGCCCGGCGTGCGCCGGGGCCGTGCGCGTGCTGCCATGTCGGTTTCCTGAGCACCGGCGCGGTTCCTGAGCACCGGCCCGGCGATCGCGGTGACGCTGCGCCGCGGGGTCGGTCGCATCGACGCGGTCCGCCGCGTCAGCAGCCTGATCGTCACCGACATCGTCACTGCCGGCGGCGCGGCGGTCGGCGCGGCCGCGCTTGATCTCGCCGGGCGCCGATCTCGTCGATATGGAATTTGCCCCGTTGTTGCCGATCGGTCACCCGGCGCCGCGCCTCGTCGGCATCGAGCCAATCATGTGGGACCCGATGCGGGATCTGGTGGCGGAGATGCGATCGCCGCGTGAACGGCTGAAATATTCGCAATCCGGCACTGCCGAACCGGTATTGTGATCTGTTGCTGCAGTTGCGGATGTGATAATGCTGCGTCACCTTTTCAGGGAGGACGGGCGACGATGGCGAAGACGACGGCCGTAAACCAACTGCAAGAACAGATCGATGCGATCCGCCGCGAGGCTTTCGCGCAGGGCTACGCGGCGGCGATGCAGGCCGTCCGCGACCTTGCCGCCAGGCCGGCGCCCGGCGCCGGCGCCGCCGCGCCGCGTGGACGGCCGACCACGGTGCATCCGGCGCCGGCCGCCGCCGCGCCTGCCGGCCGGCGCGGTCGGCCGCGCGCCAATGCCGCCCCGACGGCGCCAGCGCCGCGGCGCGGTGGCCGGGCGGCTGTGCCGCGCCCGCAGCGCGGCACCAACGCGCGATATGTCGAGGAGGTGCTGCAATCGAATGCGCCACGCGCGCTGCGCCCGGCCGAGATCCGCAGCGCGATCCAGCGCGACAAAGGCGTGGCGATGGCGTTCACGTCAATTCGCCATGCGCTCGGGCAACTGGAAGCGCGCGATGCCGCCGAGCAGGTCGGCGACAGTAAAACCTGGCGCTATACCGGCGCGACCACGTCCGCTGATTGACGCCGCCGGGCGGTCCGGCGGTCATCCGCCGGACCGCGCCTTTCGCGCTTACTGCGTTGCTTCCCGCGCCTTCGCGTACGGATAGACCACCTTCCCCGTCGCATATCTTTGCGGCCACAGGATCGTCTGCCGCTCGTCGCTCTTCCACTGATCGAGACCGTGGCCGACGACGCCATGGTATTGCACCTCGAGCACGCGGGGCACTGCCCACTCGCCGTTGGCGCCGTAGCGGATGTCGCCGACGACGGTCTTGAACACGTGGCTGTGCGCATAGCGGGCGAGCTTCTGCTGGTCGAGGCCCTTCGTACCCTCGACGGTTTGTGCCATCACCTGGAGGTTGGCATAGGCGAACGGCGGCAGATAGTACCCGAGCGGATCGACCCCGGCGGCCTCGGCCTTTGCCTGGTATTTTTTCAGGAAATCGAGCACGCCCGGAAACAACAGCGTTTTCGCCGGCTCCCAAAAATCATAATCGGCGATGCCGTTGAGCTCAGGACCGAGCTGCTGCTTGATCGAGGCGTATTGCAGTCCGACCAGCCCGCCACCAAACAATTTGGCGTGCAGGCCGATCTCGTTCGCCGCGCGCACCATGCCGACCGCGTCGGGCGGATAGGAAGCGCTGAACACGACATCGGGGCCGGCCGCATCGATCGCCCGAACGATCGGCGTGAAATCAGCCGTACTGGGCGGATAGGTCTGGTCGTAGATGATCTTCAGCCCGGCCTTTTTTGCGTTGCGCCGCGCGCCGTCGGCGGCATTGCGCGAGAATTCGGCGTCGGCCGCGACGATCGCCAGCGTCTTTGGTTTCGGCTGCTGCGCCGCCGCGATGGCAAAGAAGCCGGCCGAGAAACTGGCGGCCGGATCCGGGCCGCCGGTCGGCACCATCGAGAAATACCGATCGTAGTGGAACTGGTGGTTCACATCGAGGCCGAACAGCCCGAAGAACGTCATCTTGTGGGCCATCACGATCGGCATCGCCGGCGCCAGCAGATTGGTGCCGTAGTCGCCCATCACGATGTCGACCTTGTCGATATCGAGCAGCTTTGTGAAGATGCCGGGCACCGTCGCTGGATTGCTCTGGTCGTCATAATAGACGAGCTTGACCGGGCGGCCGAGTAGTCCGCCCTTGGCGTTGGTTTCCTGCTCCCAGATCTGCATCGCCAGCAGCGCGGCTTTACCGGCGGAGGCGAGCCCGCCGGTCAACGCCATGCCAAAGCCGATCTTGATCGGCTGTGCCGCGGGCGCCGGGCGGGCGCCGATCACCGACATGGCACAAAAGACGGCCACGGCGAGCCATCGCAACACGCGTGCTCTTGTCATCCTCTCCTCCCCATTTCGACGATTGCGGCAATTGTAGCCGATCGCGCCGCCGCCACAGCGCGGTAAAATTGCCGCTTCACGGCGATTGATCGCCGCGACCGAGCACTGCAGGAAGAACGTTGCGGGACGGCAGTCCGCCACCCCGCGCCGGCTAGCCTCAGTTCAGGCCGTAAAGGCGGCTCACGTTGTCGCAGGTGATCTTCTTCTGAACCGCGGGCGAGAACCCGGCGAGGTTCTTCGCCAGCGTTTCGTGCGAATTCGGCCAGATGCAGTCCGGGTGCGGGTAGTCGGCGCCCCAGATGATATTGTCTTCACCGATCAGCGGCACGATCGGCTCCAGGTATTTGTCCTGCTGGTACGTGACATATCCCTGGCGGCGGAAATAATCGCTCGGCTTCAGTTTGAAGTTGAGGCTCCGGGCGCGGTCTTCGTACTCGGTGTCGAGGCGGTCGAACACGTAGGGCAGCCAGGTCACGCCGGATTCACCGAGGACGAAATTGAAGTCCGGATATTTTTCGCAGGCGCCGGACGCGAGTACCGACACCAGCACCTCCATTGTATCGAGCTGGAACAGTGCCGAGCGCACGAGCCGCCACTGCGTCATGACCTCCTGCTGCATCTCCGGTGTGTCGGGTGCCCGGATCGCCTTGAACCCGGTCGAGTGGAACGAGATCGGGAACTTGCACTCGGCCGCCGCCTCCCACAGCTTGAACCAGCCGGGGTGGTAAAGCGGCGGGGTCATGCCTTTGAACGCGAGATCGCCGCCGCGCAAGCCCAGCTTGGCGCAGCGCCGCACCTCGGCCGCTGCCGCTGCGGGGTCGGTATTCGGCACCATCGCCAACGGAAAGATGCGGTTCGGGTCGGAGCGCCGGGCGAAGTCGGCGGCCCAGTCGTTGTAGATTTGATAAACCCAGGTGCGCAACTCGGGGTTCTCGATCAGATCGTTCGCCAACAGGCAGCCGTAGACGATTTCCTTATCGACGCCGTCGCGGTCAAGATCGGCGAGACGCAGTTCCGGCGTCGTCGGCCGCGGCTTGGCTTCCGGGAAATAATTCCACTCGAAGCCGAGTTCTTTCATTTCGTCGATATGGCCGAACGCGCCCTTCTGGTAAGGCAGGAACCCCGGGCCGACGCCGTTCCACATGCCGCGATCGACATCGCCGATCATCCAGTGCAGCCCATCGTTGCGCATCTCGGTGCGCGGCGCCGTTTTCTTCCATTTCGCCGGCGCTTGCGACGACCACAGATCGGCCGGGCAATAGGTCAGGTCGATGTGATTGTCGCCGGAGATGATCTTGTGCTGCATCGCGCCCGCCTCGTTCGGAAATTCGAATGCCATGCAGCATAACCGGCGAGCGGCGGTTTTCAACCACGCTCACGGCGGTCCGGCCATGCGCATTCGCGCATTAGAGCCGCTGCGAAAGCCAGATCGCGAGGCGCGAGCCGGTCTTGATCGCTGCCGCGAGCGGCCCGTAACCGAAGGCCTCGGTCGCGCCATGCTCGATCGCCGCGGCGCGGTGCCGCAATTCGTCGGCGCGGAAATCGCGGACGAGGCCCGCGAGTGCCGGCTCGTTGTCACCGAGCTGCTCGGCCTGAGCGCGGTAATGCTCGTCGATGACTTCTTCGATGGCTACCGTGCAGGCCATCGCTGCACGTTCACCGAGCAGCGCCGTCGCCGCGCCGAGCAGGTAACCCGCGGCATGCCACAGCGGCTGCAACGCCGTCGGGCGCACCCGGCGCGCCACGACCAGTTCATCGAATGCAGCGAGGTGACGCTTTTCCTGCTCGGCCATGCGGCGAATCTCGTCGCGCCCGCGCCCGCGCCCGGTTACCGCCAGCTGGCCGTCATAAATCCGCACCGCGCCGTATTCGCCGGCGTGATCGACCCGGATCATCGCCGCGACATCGGCGGCGGGCGGCTTGTCGCCGGGCAGATAGGGCGGCCGCGCGGTGGTCATGCTGGTGCCGGGCGGCGAGTGGCGCGGCGCCACGTCAGCGCGAACACAATCGCGCAGAGTGTCGCCATGCCAAACGAGGCGACGAGGTTCCATCCCGCCAGCGACACGCCGAACAGCGACCACTGCACCTTGTCGCACATGACCGCCGGCGTGCCGAGGATCTGCGCCTTCATCTGTTCGAGCGTCATCGCGCCGGTCGGGGCGGCGGTGCAGGCCGCGGGGCCGGCAAACCAATGCTGCTCGACGCCGACATGATAGGCCGCAAAGGCGATGCTGAGCGTATAGACAAGGGTCAAGAGCAGCGCTGCCCACGGCAGCAAGGCGCGATGGCCGACCAGCAGCGCAACCAGCGCGATGACGATTGCCGCGCGCCACGGCCAGCGTTCGAGCAGGCAGAGTTCGCACGGCATAAGGCCGCCCCAGTATTGCGAGGCCAGCGCGCCGCCGAGCACCGCCGCACTGACGATCAGCGCAAACCCGGCAAATACCCGTGTCGTCGGCATCATCGGCCGAACATAGCGTCGCGGCGCCGCGCCGCCAACGCGGCATTCGTTCAAGCGTTTGCCGCGTCCGCAAAAAACGAGCCCCTCATACAGGCCGGCCATTGCGGCGTCGTTCATTCGTCCGTTCCTGTGCGCCTCATTCGTGTGCCGAGCTCATCGCCAGCGGGCCGACGCGGGTGATCTGGCCGCCGGTGATGCCGCCGTCGATGACGAGCTCCGTGCCGGTGATGTAGTTCGCCGCGTCCGAGGCCAGGAACAGGACACCATTCGCGATGTCCTGGGGCTTGCCGACACGGCCCAACGGCGCGCCGCGCCGGCCGTACTCCTCGATGTCGATCGCCGGCGCGTTGCGGCCGCCGGCGGCAGCGCCAAGGTCGGGGCGGATCTTGCCCCAGATCGGCGTGTCGATGATGCCCGGATGCACCGAATTGACGCGGATATTGTCGCCTTTCGACGCACATTCCATCGCGATCGCCTTGGCAAACAGCCGCACACCGCCCTTCGTCGCGCAATAGCCGGCGAGCGTCGCGGAGCCGCGCAAGCCCGCGATCGACGATGTCATGACGATCGAGCCGCCGCCCGAACGGCGCATCAGCGGCAGGCAGAATTTGACCGACAGAAAAACGCCGTCGAGATTGACCGCGGTCTGCCGCCGCCAATCGGCGAGGCTCATGTCGGTGATCGACGTGCACATGACGCCGATGCCGGCATTCGACACGAGGATGTCGAGCCGGTCGTGGCGCCGCTCGATATCGCCGACGACGGTGCGCCAGCCCTCCTCGCTTGTCACGTCGTGCGGCAGGTAGGCCGCCCGGCCGCCGGCGGTCGCGATGCGTGCGACGAGCGCGTTGCCGCCGCCGTCGTCGATGTCGCTGACGACGACCGAGGCACCTTCGCGCGCCAACGTCTCGGCGCAGGCGGCCCCGATCCCCGAGGCGCCGCCGGTCACCAGCGCCACTTTTCCCTCGACCTGTCCCATCGCTGTCCTCCGGCCCGTTCGGTCCCGCAGGAGCATAATCCGTAGGGCGGATAAGCGAAGCGCAATCCGCCGCGCGCCGGGCAGCCTGGCGCCGGATTGCCGCCGGCGGTGATCCGCCCTACGACTGCCGCTCCGCCCAGGGTGGGGCGGTCCAGCCATTTTCGTCGTAGTCGGACATGCAGGAATCGGCGAGCGCGATCATGCGATCGAGCGCGCCCGAACGCCGTGCGCCGGTCAGGGCCTGGATGCGGATGTCCTCGTGGTTGCCGGCGTAGTTGCGCTCGTAAAGCTCGTGGCGGCCGCCGAATTCCGTGCCGATCGCGTCCCATAAGAGCTTCATGATCTTGATGCGTTCCTTGTAGCCGATGCCGTTGGACCCGCGCACATAGCGCCGCAGCAGCGGGTCGATCTCGGGGTTGGCAAAATCCTTCGCCGAGGACGGCAGGAAAATCAGCGCCGAGGCGACGATCTTTTCGATGATCTCCTTGATGCGCGAATAGGCGTCAGGCGCAAAGACGCGATAGGCGATGGCCGGCTGCAGATTGGGTAGCAGCGCATCGCCGACCCAGGGCTGCGGGTTCGTCGCCATACCGTCCGACAAGGACCAGAACAGGTCGCGCCAGGCGACGATCTCGCCCAGCATCGCCTGGTTGCCGCGGAATTCGTCGCCGCCGGTGGCGCGCAGCGCCTTTGCGACGAGGCCGGCGATGAAGTCGAGCTTCACCGCATAGCGCGTGCAGCCCTGGAAGCAAAAGCCGTTCAAAAACCCGGAGCGCGGGTAGAACGACAGGATCTTTTCGGTGTCGCGGTGGACCAGCACGTTCTCCCACGGGATCAGCACGTGATCGAGCACGAAAATCGCATCGTTCTCGTCGAAGCGCGACGACAACGGGTAGTCGAACGGCGTGCCGTTTCGCGTCGCGATCTCCTCGTAGGAATTGCGGCAGATCAATCTGACGCCGGGCGCGTCCATCGGCAGGATGAACATGATCGCCATGTCCGGGTCATTGGTCGCGGTCGCGGCGTTCTGCCCGAGAAAATTGTAGTGCGTCAGCGCCGCCGCGGTGGCGACCACCTTGGCGCCCGATACGATGACGCCCGCGTCGGTCTCCTGCTCGATCGTGACATAGACGTCCTTCACCTCGCTGGTCGGGCGGCCGCGGTCAACGGGCGGGTTGACGATCGCATGGTTCATGAACAATACCGCCTGCTGCGCCCGCTGGTACCAGGCGCGCGCATTACCGGCGAACTGGCCGTAATACTCGGCGTTGGCGCCGAGCGTGTTCATCAAGGCCGCCTTGTAATCGGGCGTCCGGCCCATCCAGCCATAGGTCAGCCGCGCCCATTCGGCGATCGCCCGCTGCTGCCCGATCAGTTCGTCGCGCGAACGGGCGACGCGGAAATACCGGTGCGTGAAGCCGGGCGAGCCCGTGTCGGTCGGGCAGGTCAGCGCGTCGCGCCGTCCGGGATCGTGCAGTGCATCGTAGAGGCGCGCGAGCGAGCGCACCGAGTTGCGGAACGCCGGGTGGGTCGTCACGTCGCGCACCCGTTCGCCGTCGATATAGACGCAGCGCCCGTCCTTCAGGCTCGCGACATATTCGGCGCCGGTGAACGGCCGGTCGGCCGCGCCGATGTGCTGTTCGGGCGTCACCTTGTCTTCTCCCCGCGAATGAGTGCCGGCAAATGGATTGGCGGACGGGCGCTGCTCCTTGGCGAGTGCCGCGAGGCGGGCGTGCACCTCTTTGGGCACTGGAGCATCGCCGCTCAAGTAGCGATAGAGGCTGGTGCGGCCGATGCCGAGCGCCGCTGCCGCTGCGCTTTTCCAGCGCCGGCCATGCGCAGGCATGAAGAGCCGGCGGCATGCGGCCGCGAAATCTTCAATCTGTCCCGTTTGTTCCATCAGATATTGGAACATAGGGAACAGTTTGAGTCGAGGGGTTCGTATGCCTTTCTCGCAGCGCCGCTTATTGCGCGGCGATGCTCGCCGCGGCGGCGGCCGCGGGGGCGGGGCCGAGAAGGAAACACGTCGATACCGTCCCGGCGCCTTTGAGCACGATCGGCGCGCGCGGCTCGACGCGCCAGCCCGGCCCCAGCGCGCGAGCCGTTGCCTCGGAGATGTGAACGCGTCCCGGCTCGCCCGCGCTTTCGAGGTGGGCGGCGATGTTGACCGTGTCGCCCCACACGTCGTAGCTGAATTTGTGCTTGCCGATGACGCCGGCGACGAGCGGCCCGGTATGAATGCCGATGCGCAGATCGATGCCGAGCCCGATCCGGCGCCCGAGATCGTGCACAAAATCGAGCATTTCAAAGGCCAGCTCGGCGATCGTCGCCGCGCCGCCGCCGCGTTCTTCGGTCAGCCCGCCCGCGACCATGTATGCGTCGCCGATCGTCTTGATCTTCTCGACGCCGCGGCGCAGCGCCATGTCATCGAATGCATAGACGATGATGTTGAGCAGTTCGACCACCGTTTCGGGTTTGTTGTTGGCGGCGAATTCGCTGAAATTGACGCCGTCGGCGAACATGACCGTGACCGCCTTATGGGCATCGGCGATCGGATATTCGTCGCGCTTCAACCGCTCGGCGATCGGCGCCGGCAGGATGTTGGTGAGCAGGCGCTCCGACACCTGCTGCTGCTCGGCGACTTGGCGTTCGGCGCGTTCGAGCGTCTTGCGGTAGACCATCGTCAGCGCAACCAGCACGATCGCCGCGCCGGCGAAGTTGACGAGACGCCAGCCGGCCAGCACGTGGGCCGGCAAGGCGGCGTGCGGCGGGATGAACCGCGCGAGCACTTCCGCCGCCACGACAATGGCGACGCAGATCGCATAAACGGTGCGGCGCCGGGCGCCGTCGTGTCGGCCCATCGTCAGCGGCGGGACGCCGATCACGAGCATCGCCCAGACATCGAGGCCGCCGGCGCTGCCGATATCGTAAAGCCCGAGCGCGACGAGCAGGGCGCCGCCGATATTGTTGATGGCAAAGGCGGCGCTGCGCCGGTCCTTCGCCAGAAACAGCAGCACCAGCCGGATGATGCCGGTCGCGATCAGGGCGGCGGCGAGCAGATCGGCCCAGTCCTCGGCGATCAGCGCGCCGCCGATCGTAACCGTGATCAGCGCGACAAGCAGCGAGGTCAGCCGGCTGGCGAGCAACGCGCGCGCCCGGCTCGCCAGCGGGTCGTCGGCGCTGCCGGAAAGGTCGATGCCGAGCAGCGTCGCGCGGGCTGCCGGACGATCAGCTTCAGGCTTCATCGCCACGACAGATGGCAACAGTCGCGGACGCCGCCAAGCTCAGATGACTCCGTCGTCCTTGAGGCCGCGCATATCCGTGTCATCGAGGCCCAGCCAGGAGCCGAAAACTTCTGCCGTATGCTGGCCGAGGAGCGGCGCCGGCGCGATCTTCGGCGGCTTGCCGTCGAAGCGCACCGGAAAGGTCGGCATGCGCAATTCGCCGCTCGGGTGGTGCTGCGTCTGGATGATGCCGCGCTTTTGCAGCGTCTCGTCGGCCAACAGGTCGCCGGTGTCGAACACCGCGCCGGCCGGAATGCCGGCCTCGCCCAAAATCTTCATCGCCTCGTGCTTGGTATGCTGCTGACACCACGCGGTCACCAGCGCATTGACCGCCTCGGTGTGTTTCGCACGGTTGTTGCGGTCGAGATATTCGGGGTCGTCCGCCAGTTCCGGCCGGCCCATGACCGTGACCATGCGACGCCAGTGCTCGGGATTGTTGTGGCTGTTGAAGACATAGATCCAGTCGCTCGGGCCGCCCGGCCTGCACGGAAAGATGTCCGACGGCGGCACCGGCGCGCCGAAGCCGGCGCCGCCGCGCGGCTGCGGCTGGCCGGTGCGGGCGTAATTGACGAAAGCGCCGCGCGTGTAATTGAGCTGCGCATCCTGCATCGCGACCTGCAGCCGGCGGCCTTGGCCGGTCGTGTTGCGCTGATAGAGCGCAGCCAGGATCGAGATCGTCATCAGCATGCCGGTGCCGGTGTCGCCGAGCGTCGGGCCGGGCCGCACCGGACGGCGGCCGGCCTCGCCGGTGATCGCCATGTTGCCGCCGGCGGCCTGCGCGATCATGTCGAACGCCAGATTGTGCTCGTACGGGCTGCCGTCGCCAAAGCCTTTGACCTGCGCGTAAATCAGCCGCGGGTTGATCCGGTGCAGTTCGTCCCAGCCGAGCCCCAGTTTTTCGATCGTGCCGGGCGCCATGTTCTCGATAAAGACATCGGCCTTCGATGCCATTTCTCTGACGAGCGCGAGGCCGCGCGGCGACTTCAGGTTGACCGTGACCGATTTCTTGTTGGCGTTGTAGATCATAAAGTAATAGGCATCGGCCCCCGGCTTCGGGCCGACGCCGAGGATGCGGCCCGGCTCGCCGCCTTTCGGGTTTTCGACCTTGACGACCTCTGCGCCCAGTTGCGCCAGCACTTCGGTGCAGGTCGGCCCGGCCTCGAACTGCGACAAATCGAGCACGCGCACCCCGGCGAGGCAGTTCGGCGCGACGGCGGCTTCATCCATGGCATCCTCCGGCTCGTGTCAGCCCGAGCCTAGCGCCTGACGGCCAAAAGCGCCACCGGCGAGGCCGATGCCGACGGCATTCCCGGATGGACCGGTCCGGCGATGCCGAAAAACTCGATCACCGGGTCAGTGTACGGCCGTGCTGGCGCCCGCCGCGGCGGGCGCCGCCGACAACGCGAAGCCGATCGGCGGGCGGTCGGGGGCCTTGAAGCCCTGCGGCCGGTGATCCTCGACGACGATGCCATCCAAGGCGAGGCAGCCGTCGACGATGGACAAGACCATCGTCACCGGCTCGCCCGCCTCGCTCTCCGGCAGGTCGAGCAGGCGCTCGGCGATCGGGTCTTCGACGAGGCCCTGGATCGCTCGCTTCAACGGGCGCGCGCCGAAGGCCGGGTCCCAGCCGAGATCGGCGAGGCGGCGGCGCGCCGCCGCGTCGGCGATCAATGTGATGTGCCGCTCGGCGAGCCGCGCGTTGACCCGCGCCAGTTGGATGTCGACGATCTTCGCCATCTCGTCACGGCCGAGCCGGCCGAAGATCAGCACGTCGTCGAGCCGGTTCAAAAATTCCGGCCGGAACGCGCGGCGCACCGCATCCATGACCTCGTCGCGGGCGTACCCCACGGGCTCGTCCTCGCCGAGGCCGAGCAAGGCCTCGGCGCCGAGGTTCGAGGTCATGATCAGGATCGCGTGGCGGAAGTCGGCGGTGCGGCCCTGGCCGTCGGTCAGGCGGCCGTCCTCCATTGCCTGCAACAGCACGTTGAGCACGTCCGGGTGCGCCTTTTCAACTTCGTCGAGCAGGACGACCTGATAAGGCCTGCGGCAGATTTTCTCGGCCAGTGTGCCGCCGTCGTCATAGCCGACGTAACCCGGGGGCGAGCCGATCATGCGCGAGACCGTGTGCCGCTCCATGTACTCCGACATGTCGAGGCGGGTGATCGCGTTCTCGTCGTCGAACAGGAACTCGGCGAGCGCCTTCGCCAGTTCGGTCTTGCCGACGCCGGTCGGGCCGAGGAACAGGAACGATCCCGTCGGCCGTGCCGGGTCCTTGAGGCCGGAACGGGCGCGGCGCACCGCCTTCGAGACCGCGCGCACCGCCGTTTCCTGGCCGACGACGCGTTCGGCGAGCTTCTGCTCCATGTCGCGGAGGCGCTGACGCTCGGCTTCGAGCATGCGCTCGACCGGGATGCCGGTCCACCGCGTGACGACGGCGGCGACATCGCGCACGCCGACCTCCTCGCGCTCGGTCGCGGCGCGCGATTCCGCATCGGCGAGGCGCTTTTCGAGATCGGGGATCAG
The DNA here is from genome assembly GCA_035504075.1 of Allostellaceae bacterium. Taxonomy (GTDB): domain Bacteria; phylum Pseudomonadota; class Alphaproteobacteria; order ATCC43930; family CGMCC-115725; genus DATARH01. The sequence continues at coordinate 15,068 of DATJSO010000132.1, forward strand.
CGAATAGGTCAATTCGCCGGCCCGGCTCCAATCGCCGTCGCGCTGCGCCCGTTCGAGCGCGGTGCGCGCCTGGTCGAGCTCCTCCTTGAGGCGCCTTCCCTCGGTGCGGCGCGATTGCGAGGCGCGCCACGCCTCGTCCTTCGAGGCCTCCTCCTTCTCCGCCTCCGCGAGATCGGCTTCGAGCTTGACGAGACGCTCCTGCGAGGCGTGGTCGGGCTCGGCCTTCAGGGCCTCGCGCTCGATCTTCAACTGCACGACGCGGCGGCTCGTCGCATCGAGCGCCTCGGGTTTTGAATCGATCGCGATGCGCACCCGCGAGGCCGCCTCATCGACGAGGTCGATCGCCTTGTCGGGCAATCGCCGGTCGCCGATGTAGCGGGCGCCCAATTGCACCGCCGCGACGATCGCCGCGTCGGTGATGCGCACGCCGTGATGCACCTCGTAGCGGCTTTTGAGGCCGCGCAGGATCGACACCGCGTCGTCCTGCGACGGCTCCTCGATCGTCACCGGCTGGAAGCGCCGTGCGAGCGCCGCGTCCTTTTCAACGTAGCGGCGGTATTCGTCGGGCGTCGTAGCGCCGATGCAGCGCAGTTCGCCGCGCGCCAGCGCCGGCTTCAGCATGTTCGAGGCGTCGATGCCGCCATCGACGCGGCCGGCGCCGACCAGCATGTGCAACTCGTCGATAAAGACGATGATGCGGCCGGCGGCGGCCTGGATTTCCGCGAGCACGGCCTTCAGCCGCTCCTCGAATTCGCCGCGGAACTTGGCGCCCGACAGGATCAGCGTCAGGTCGAGCGCCAGCACGCGGCGATCCTTCAGCCCCTCCGGCACGTCGCCGGCGGAGAGCCGCTGCGCCAGGCCTTCGACGACCGCGGTCTTGCCGACCCCCGGCTCGCCGATCAATACGGGATTGTTCTTGGTGCGCCGCGCCAAGACCTGGATCGTGCGGCGAATCTCGTCGTCGCGGCCGATGACCGGATCGAGCTTGCCCTGGCGCGCTTCCTCCGTCAGGTCGCGGGCATATTTGGCCAGCGCCTCCCAATTCTGCTCGGCCGACGGCGCGTCCGCTTTGCGGCCATGGCGCATGCGCTCAACCGCCTCGCCAAGGCCTTGCGGGTTGACGCCGGCGCGCGCGAACAGCGTGCGCATCGGCCCCTGCGCCGCGAGACTGGCGAGCAGGCGCTCGGCGGTGACGAAACGGTCGCCGGCGGCGCGGGCCGCCTCGCTCGCCCCTTGCAGGACGGTCGCCAGCTCCGGCGACATGTAGATTGGATGCGGCCCCGGGTCGGGCGCCTTTGGCAGCCGCTCCAAGCGCTCCTCGGCCGCCGCCTTCAGCAACTCGGGGTCGCCCCCGGCGTCGCGCACGAGATGGTCGGCCAGGCCTTCGGGATCGGCGAGCAGCGCGTTCAAAAGGTGTTCGGGAAGCAGATTCTGGTGGCGCGCGGCCAGCGCCTGCATTTGCGCCGCCTGCAAAATGCCGCGCGCGCGTTCCGTCAGATTCGCGAAGTCCACTCGGGCACTCCGTCCTTATCGTTCCCGCCCGTCAAGGCGCGGGAGGCGCCGCCCCGCGGTCCGCACAGTGCGCAATCGCCCGGCACCGAGGCATTAGATGGTGCGGCCCGGTTTTCTTGTCAACGGAGCGGAATCCTTTGTTTTTCAGGGGTATTCGGCCGCTTTCCCGCGCGAAACTAGGCGGCTTTTTATTGAAATTCCGGCCAAAACTTTGCTGAAATCGCACCCTGTGACCGGCGGATTAGGGCAGCCTTAACGCGTGCCCCGGCACAGTGGCCGACCCTAACTCGATACGACCGGCGGGCAGCGGACAGAGCCGAGATGATCGGAAAGCTCGACGAATCCCTCGCCTGGGGTGCGCGGCTGATCGCCGACATCCCGGCCGCGGTCGCACTGTTCGACCGCGAACTGCGCTATGTCGCGGCGAGCACCGAGTGGTCCAGGGCCTTTTCGCTGCTGGGCCCGCCGCTCGCAGGGCAGATGCACGACGAATTCTGCGCTTTCGGCCAGGCCGCGCTGCGCCACGCGCAACTGCGCGCGCTGACCGGTGAAAGCATCGATGACTGCCCGATCGCTGCCGATTCGCGGCAGGCCGCCGGCGGCGCCGTGCTGAGCGCGCGGCCGCACCGCAACCAGCATGGGGCCGTCGTTGGCGTCGTCGTGGCGCTGCGGCCGGTGGACCGGTCGGGGCCGGGCGGCCGGCGGCCCACGGCGGACAACCCCGTCGGTCTCGCCGACCGCGACGAACTCGCCGCCCGCATCGCGGACGCCCTCGCCGATCCCGATCCGGCGCAGGGCAGCGCCCTCGTCATCGCCATCAGCATCGACAACCTGCGCGCCATCAAGAACCTGCATGGCAGCGCGGTCGTTGACCGCGTGTGGGAAATCGTCGCCGACCGGCTGTTGTCGGGAACCCGCGCGCGCCTCGTCGGCGAGGATGGCGGCCCGTCGCCGCGCCGGGATCTGGTCGGGCTGCTGGGCGCCGAGCAGTTCGGCATCGTGTGCGCCGCGCCGGCGCCCGCGCCGGCGGACGCCGAAAGCCTGGCGCACCGGTTGTTGCGGCTCGTGCAGAGCCCGATCGCATCCGAAGTGCAGTCGCTCCGGCTGTCCGCCAGTGTCGGTTTCCTGGCGACGACGCCGGCGCACAACAGCGCCGAAGAAGTGTTGCGCGACGTTGATGTCGCGTTGCAGCGGGCGCAGACGTTGGGGCCGGGCAAGGCGGTTGCCTGGCAGCCGGCGTTGACCGTCGCCGCGGCGCGCCACTACACGCTCGCCGAGGAATTGCGGCGCGGTTACGACAACGGCGAATTCACGCTGCATTATCAGCCGGTACTGCGGCTGCGTGACCACCGCATGGTCGGCGCCGAGGTGCTGCTGCGGTGGAACCATCCGAGCGAAGGGTTGGCGCCCGCCGCCGCCTTTATTCCGGTGCTCGAAGAGACCGGCCTCATCGTCGAGGTCGGCTGCTGGGTCATCCGCGAGGCAATCCGCCAGCTCGAATCGTGGCGCCTGCTCTATGGCCGCGACATTGTCGAGTGGCTCAGCGTCAACCTGTCGGCGCGGCAGCTTGATAATCCCGTAGCGCTGCTCGGCACGACGCGGCTCATTCACCAGGCAAGCTTTCCGGTGCATCGGCTCAGGCTGGAGATCGGCGAAAGCGTGTTGCGGCACAATCCGGCGCATCGCCGCGCGCTCTTGGACGAGTTGACCGGCCTCGGCATCCGCCTGGCGCTCGACGATTTCGGCGCCGGGCCCGGCGCACTCGACAGCGCGCACCTCTATCCGGTCGATACCGTCAAGATCGACGCCGGCCTGATCGCCCGGACCGGCAGTGAAGAGGGCCGGAAACTGACGCAGGCACTGCTCGATGTGGCACGAGCGCAAGGCGTCGCGGCAATCGCCAAGGGCGTCGAGACGGCAGAGCAGCGTGATTTCATGTATAACAGCGGCTGTGGCTTCGGGCAGGGCGCGCTGTTTGCCGAGCCGATGGATGCTGCCCGGCTCGGTGCCTTCGCATTGACCCAGACAGGCCCCGCCGGTCGCCGCCACGCCGCCCGCAAACCGCCGCTGGCGCCTGTGGCGGCGATGCTCACTCCGACATCGGCCGGTCGCTGACCGGCGCCCCGGCTGGTCCCCGGGCGCAACGGCCTTGTCGCCGTTCCGCTGCGATGACACCCTACCTGCTCATTCGTGAGGGGGTGCAGATGAAGCGAAGCTGCGCGATCGCGGCATTGCCGCCGATGTTGTTGCTGGCCGTCGGCGGCGCCCGCGCCGACGACGCGATCAAGCCGGGCGAGTGGCAATACACGACGACGATGCACATGCCGAACCTGCCGCAGCTCCCGCCGGGCGTCCGCTTGCCGCCCAATATTCAGATGCAGACCGGTGCCGGCGGCATCACCGTGACCAGCACGAGTTGCGTCACGGCGAGCGACCCGATCGCCGGGCTCAACCGGCCGCACGGCCCGCGGGCAGCCAACATGCAATGCCGCTCCGACCGGATGAACAGCAGCGGCGGAACGGTATCCTGGGCCGGGTCGTGTACCGGTTCGGACGGCGGCACGATGCATATGGAGGGCACGGCGCGTTACGACGGCGATCGGATGGAAGCCGACATCACAAACCGCGTGACGCCGCCGCAGGGGTCGCCGATCGAATCGTCGCTGCACGTCACCGGCCAATACCTCGGCCCCTGCAACGGCAAATAGGGTCCCGCGCCGCCGCCGACGAAGACAAAGACGCGCCTGCCTCGTTCGCATCGATGGAGGTGCGGATGGCGGCAGACGGCGGCGACCGGCACGGTGTACCGGCGGAGGGCGTTCCGCTCGACCATCAGCCCGGCGGCTTGGTACGCGCGCTGATCGGGGCGGCGATCGTCGTGGCCGGTCTGTATTTTGCCGGCCCGGTACTCGAGCCGCTGGCGCTCGCCGGCCTGCTGAGCCTGATGCTGGCGCCGGCGGTCCGCTGGCTGCAGCGGCGCGGGCTTGGCCGTGCGCCGGCGGTGCTGCTCAGCGTCGCATTCGCGACCGCGGTGATCCTCGGCCTTGGCGCCGCCGTTGGCGACCAGGCCGTCACGTTCATGCAGAGATTGCCGCAGTACCAGAGCAACCTCGCCGCCAAGATCGACTCGCTGAACAGCGCCTTTCCCAAAGGCGGCATGTTCGCACGCGCGACGCGGGTGTTTCGCGACCTCGGCAACGACTTTGCTTCGTTCGCGGCGCCCGCCGCGGCGCCGACCGGAGCGCGGAACGCAGCGCCGGCGCCGGTCCCGGTCATTGTCGAGAGCAGCGAGCCGGAGGCGCTGCAGATCGTGCGCAATGTCGTCGGGCCGCTGTTGATGCCGATCGCGTCGGCCGGTCTTGTGCTGCTGTTCCTCGTGATGATCCTGCTGAAGCGCGAGGACCTGCGCGACCGGGTGTTGCGGTTGGCCGGCGATCGCGACCTCAACCGCACGACCGCGGCGATGGACGAGGCGGCCGATCGGGTCAGCCGCTATCTGCTGGCGCAGCTCGGGGTCGGCATCTGCTACGGCGTGCCGGTCGGCGTTGGGCTGGCGCTGATCGGCATCCCGAACGCCCTTCTGTGGGCCATGCTCGCGGTCGCTCTGCGCTTTCTGCCCTATCTCGGCGGCTGGTTGACGGCGGTATTGCCGGCCGCGCTCGCGATCGCGGTGGCTCCGGGGTGGGGGCTGTTCCTGTGGACCATCCTGCTGTTCACCGGCATCGAACTGGTCGTCGCCAACCTGATCGAGCCGTGGATCTACGGCCGCAGCACCGGCTTGTCGGCGGTTGCGGTCATCATCGCGGCGGTGTTCTGGACCTGGTTGTGGGGCTTGGTCGGGCTGTTGCTGGCGACGCCGTTGACGGTCTGTTGCGTCGTGCTGGGTCGCTATGTGCCGCAGCTGCAGTTTCTCGACATTCTGCTCGGCAACCGCCCGGTTTTATCGCCGTCCGAAAGCCTCTATCAGCGGCTGTTGGCGCGCGATCCGGAGGAAGCCACCGAACAGGCTGAGGAGACGATCCGCCACGGCTCCCTCGTCACGTTCTTCGACAATGTCGCCATCCCGGCGCTGCTGCTGGCACAGGCCGACAGCGATCGCGGTGCGCTGTCGCATCGCGGTCGCGCGATGATCGTCGAAGGCTTTGCCGCAATGCTCGACAACCTGGCCGAGGATGAGGTTGCGCCGAACGTGGACACGGTCGACGGCGCGACCATCGTCTGCCTTGCCGGACGCAACGAACTCGACCTCGGCGCGGCGTGGCTGCTGCAGCGGCTGTTGCTGCTCGGCGGCCATCGCGCGGCGGTCTTTTCGCCCGATGCGGCAGCGACGTTCAATATCGAACGATTGCCGCTGAAGGGCGTCACCGTCGTCTGCCTGTCGCTGCTCAGCACGAACTCGACTGCCCGTGCGCGCTACCTGGTGCGTCGCATCCGCCGCCAGGCGCGGCGGGCGCGGGTCGTGGTCGGGTTCTGGGGCCAGGCCGATGTGGATATGTCGACCGAAGAGGCCGTTGCCGGGACAGCCGCCGACCGGGTCGTCAGGACGCTTGCCGCCGGCGTCGCAGATATCGAGGCGGCGGTGACGGCCAGTCCGGGCGGCCCGCCGCCCGCCCACCTCGCGCGGCAGTCGGCGTAGCAAGGCCGCTGCCGTCCATGGCGCCGCCCGCCTCGCGCGGTCGCCGCCCGTGGCGCATCGATAACGGGGCGATTCGCTGCCGTCGGCATTCCCGTCGCAGTAGGAACGCCCGCCGCGGCGTTCGGCCGCCTACTCTGCCCCATCGCGGCCATTTTTCTGCATAATGGAGACGACAGACGGCGCATGCCGATGGCCGTTCGCAAGAGCTTTGCAGCACCAGGGGGACGCGGTTGCCTGACACTCTTCTATCGCCTGCGCTGCCGCTCGCCAGGTCGCGGCGGCATCCGGCTCTGCCGGAGCGTTTTCTGCGCCCGGTCGGGTTCATCTGGGGGGAGTATGTCGCGCCTGACGGCGCGCTGCTCCGCTGGGGCTATTTGCCGGCCGAAAACCCGCGCGCCGAATGCGTTCTGGTCGGCGGCTTTGGCGAATTCATCGAGAAGCAGTTCGAGACGGTGCGCGATCTCGCCGCGCGCGGCATCACCGTATGGTGCCTCGATTGGCGAGGCCAGGGCGGATCGGTGCGTCCGCGCCGGCTCCCGACCCGGCCGCGCGCCCGCAATTTCGAGCGCGACGCCGACGATCTGGCCGGCTTTACCCGCGCCAGGCTCAGCCCGTCGATGCCGCGGCTGCTGGTGGCGCATTCGATGGGTGGCGCGATCGCGTTGTTGTGCCTGAAACGGCATCCGGGATTGTTCGCTGCCGCGGTGCTGTCGTCGCCGATGGTTGGGCTGCGTACCGGACGGGTGCCGCCGAGCCTGATCCGCGTCATCACCCGGTCGGCGCGCGCCGCCGGGCTCGGCATGTGTTTCATCCCGGGCGCGCGCAAATGGCGCCCCTCACGGCTGCCGTCACCCGAGCGCAGCCACGCCAGCACCGACGCCGAGCGCTGCCGACTGCGGCATGCCTGGTTCTCGGCCGATCCGACGCTGCGCCATGACGATGCGACCTACGGTTGGCTCGACAGCGCGTTGGCGTTGATTGCGCATATTTCGAAGCCGGAGTTCCTGAGCGCCATCGATACGCCGATCCTGCTCGGCCGGCCGCAGCGTGATGTCGTCGTCTCGCGCGCGGCGCAGCGCCGAGCGGCGCGGCTGCTGCCGAACTGCACGCTGGTCGAGCTGACCGATTCGAAGCACGACCCGTTTCTCGAGCGTGATGCGATCCGCGATTACTGGTTGTCCTGCCTCGACCGCTTCATCGCCCGTTGGACCGTCAGTCTCGCGCATTGAAATTCGCCGTCGTCCTCGCCGTCGCGCTCTGCGCCGGAGCGGCGGCACATGCCGCCGACCGTCGCGTCGCGGTCGATCCGGACGCGCCGCCATGGGACGCCGTCGTCAAGGTACAGACCAATACCGGCGTCCGTTGCACGGGCGTGCTGATCGCCCCTCTCACTGTACTGACCGCGGCGCACTGCCTTTATAATCCGCGCACCCGCCTGTTGCTGGAGCCGCTGTCGCTGCATATGCTGTTCGGCTACCAGCGCGACCGTTGCCGCTGGCATCGCCTTATCGCCCGGCTGTCGGTCGGCGTCGGCTTCGACGGTGCAAGAGCGCGGCCGCAATCATCCGACTGGGCGTATTTGACGCTCGCCGGCGGTGTTCCGATCGCGCCGCTGCCGCTGTTCGGCGGGCCGATTGTGCCCGGACTGCCCGTCATGCTGGCCGGCTACAATCAGGACCGCGCGCAGCTTCTGATGGCTGATCTTGCCTGTTCGGTGCTGCGCGTCGTTCGCATGACGGACGCCATTTTCGTCGTGCACGACTGCGAGGGCACGCGCGGCACCAGCGGCGCGCCGCTGCTCGCCCGTCGGAACGGCGGCTGGGTGGTCGTCGGCATCAACATAGCGGCCGGCCGCGACGACAACCTCGCGCTTGCTCCGCGACTGGCGTCGGCGGCGGCGGGATCGCCTCACTTCGCCCGCGACGACGGCCATAAAGCGGGGCTGCGCGGATTGCGTCGGACGGCTTTGCAGCTTGTCGCGAGGGCAGGGCTGCGTTAAGGGGTAGCGCAGGCTCCTCGACCCCTGGAGGATGCGATGAGCGACACCGGCCAGGTTTCGGTGCTCGGGATTTGCGGCAGTCTGCGCCAGCAATCGTACAATATGGCGGCGCTGCGCGCGGCAATCGCGCTGCGGCCGGCCGAAATGACGGTGACCGTCGCCGACATCTCGCAGATCCCGCCCTACAACGAGGATGTTCGCCAGCAGGCGTTCCCGCCGCCGGTCGAGACGCTGCGGCGGCAGATTGCGGCGGCGGACGCGCTGCTCTTCGCCTGTCCGGAATACAACTACTCGATGTCGGGTGTTTTGAAGAACGCGATCGACTGGGCCTCGCGCCCGCCCGACCAGCCCTTCGCCGGCAAGCCGTGCGCGATCATCGGCGCCGCCGCCGGCATGGCCGGCAGCGCCCGCGCGCAATACGATCTGCGGCGCAGCTGCGTCTTTCTCGACATGCACCCGCTCAACAAACCCGAGGTGCTGATCGGTCAGGCGCAGACCAAATTCGATGCCGACGGCAACCTGTTGGATGAGACGGCGAAGGGTTTCATCCGCGAGCTGATGGCGAACCTCGCCAGGTGGGCGCGACGGCTCGGCCAGGAGCGGTAAACCTGCCGGGCGATTGCCGACGCGGTGCCGCGATCCGGCGGCGCCGCATGACCTCGGGGATCGTTACGGCGCGTTGCGCCTCGCAATGAGGGCTGAACGAGGGAGGGAACGCCATGCAGCTCGATTTCACCGGCAAGGTTGCGCTGGTCACCGGCGGCGGCAACGGCATCGGTCGCGCGACTGCGCTGGCGTTCGCAACGGCGGGCGCCAGGGTCGTCATCGTCGACCGCGATTCGCAGGGCGGCGAGGCGAGCGCCGGCATCATCCGCCAGCAGGGGGGAGAGGCGCGCTTTGTCACCGCCGACGTGACCAAAGCGCCGGATGTCGCCAACTACGTCAAGGCGGCGCTTGACGCGTACGGCCGCATCGACTGCTTCCACAACAATGCCGGCATCGAAGGCACCTGGAAGCACACCGCCGAATACGACGAAGCGATGTTCGACCAGGTCATCGCGGTCAACGTCAAGGGGGTTTTCCTCGGCCTCCGGCACGTGCTGCCGGTCATGCTGGCGCAGCAGGCGGGTGCGATCGTCAATACCGCGTCGGTTGCCGGCCTCGTCGCGACACCTGGCATGCCGGCCTATGTCGCCTCGAAGCACGCGGTGATCGGCCTGACCAAAACGGCGGCCGGCGAGGTCGCGAAGAGCGGCGTCAGGGTCAATGCGGTATGCCCCGGACCGGTCGATACCCGCATGATCCATTCGCTCGAGCAGATGATCAATCCGAGCGATCCCGCGGCGGTCAACCGTCGCTATCAATCGGCGATTCCGATGGGCCGCTATGTCAATCCGGACGAGATCGCGGCGACCGTGCTGTTCCTGTGTTCCGATCTGGCCCGCGCCATCACCGGCGCGCAATACGTTGTCGATGGCGGGCGTACCGCGATCGGCGGCGCGGTGACGCAAGCGATTGAGCGCTGATCCCGGACACTGCCGGCGCCGGAAATTTACCCTTTTTCAAGAGAACCCGAGTCAGCATCGGCCCAACCGGGGATATCCCGGGACCTCCCGGAGCCGCGCCTGTCGCGTGCAAAGGCCCTTTTTCCCAAGACCGGCTGATGCTGTAGACATTGATGCGAGTGGTCGGCAGACCGGCCGTCAACTTTTGGTATGCAAAACATGCTCGGTTGGCTGAAGCGAAAAACGGCCCCTGTCTCCGGCGAGCCGTCGCGTAAAGACGACGAGGGACATCCACCGGGAGACGAGCGGCTGGAGCGTCTGCTGGGCCGGCTCGGGTCGGATTCGGCTCTGGCGGGCGAGCATGCGGCGGTCGTTCTTGAGAGCCGGCCGCGGCCGGCGGGCGCGGCGGAGTTGCACGCCGTGCCGCTCGCGGCAGAGCGGAGCGCCGCCGAGGATCCGGCGGAAACGGTTTTGAACGAGATCTATCCGCCGGCTGCGGTGCCGGATCGGGCGGCGGCAGACCCTGAAGAAGCGGTGCTGAACGAAATCTACCCGCCGCCGGCGACCGACACGACGGCGGCAGAACCGGAGAAGCAGGCGGCCGGCGAGACGGCGCGGCACGATGCCGATCCGGCCGCGGCCGAGCCGTCGGCGGCGGAAGCGCCGGCGGTTGCTGCGATCCCGCAGCCGATCGCGAAGGCCGAGCCGCCGCAGCCGATCGAAGTCGCGGCTGCCGGCGCCGCGCCGCCGGCCGAGGAGGCGGCGGCCGAGACTGCCTCGGTCGCCACCGGCAAGCCGGTCACGGTGTCGCTCGCGGCCCTGCGGCCGATGACCGAGGAGGACGCGGAGCCGGACGAAGAGAGCGAACCGCGGCCGCGCCGCAAGGCAAAATCCGCGCCGCGCCGCGCCGCAAAAAAGACCGCCGAGGCCGCGCCGGCGGCAGGCGGCGACGACAAGCCTCCGGCCGAGCCGGGAGGCGGGTTCCCGCCGATGTTCGTCATCGCCGTCGCGAGCCAAAAAGGCGGCGCCGGCAAGACGACGTTGGCCGCGCATCTCGCCGTGCGGGCCGGCATTGCCGGCCAGGGACCGGTCGTGCTGATCGACACCGACCCGCAGGGCTCGCTCGCCGAATGGTGGCATGCGCGCCAGGACGACACGCCGGCGCTCGCGGTGGTAAAGCCGGAACAGCTCGGCGCCAACCTGGCGGAGTTGCGCAGCTACGGCACGGCGGTGGCGATCATCGACACGCCGCCGGCGCTGACCGGCTCGATCGAGCAAGTCATCGCGATGGCCGATCTGATCGTCATCCCGGTGCGCCCGAGCCCGCACGATCTGCGCGCCGCCGGCGGCACCGTCGCGATGGCGCAACGGGCCGGCAAGCCGTTCCTGTTCGTCGTCAACGGCGCGTCGCCGCGCGCCGGCATCACCGCACAGGCCGTCGCGGCATTGTCGGAACACGGGCGCGTCGCCCCGGTCATTCTCTATCAGCGCACCGAATTTGCCGCCTCGATGATCGATGGCCGCACGGTCGTGGAGGCTGCGGCTTCCGGCCGGTCGGCCCAGGAGATCGCCGAATTGTGGCAGTGCGTGTATGCGCAAATCGGCATGCGTGCCGCGGCCTAGCGACCATGGCTTACGCGAAACTTTCCGGCGCGTTGTTGGTGCGCAAGGACGCGCCGATCACGGAAGCCGTCTCGGTGCCGCGCATCCCGGCGGCCGCCAGCCCGCCGCCCGCGGCCGTCGCTGTCACGGCCGCACCCGACCCGGCGCCCGCCGCCGCGCTGCCCGTGGCGGCGCCGCCGCCGCCCCACATCGCGTTGCCGGCGACGGCTGCCGATGCCGAAAAGCTGCTGGCCGATCATCTGAAGGCCCTGAAGCTGCCGACATTCCTGTCGCAATACGCGACGCTGGCCGAGCAGTGCGCCGCCGAGGGCCTCGATCCGTCGCACTATCTGCTGCGGCTTGCCGAGTTGGAGCTGGGCGAGCGGCAGCGACAGGTCACCGAACGCCGCATCAAGGCGGCGCGGTTTCCGGCGGTGAAAGAGCTCGACGGCTTCGACTTTGCCGCGGTGCCCACGCTCGACCAGGAGGCGATACGGGAACTCGCGAACTGCGATTATATCGCGCGCAACGAGAACATCATCGCGGTCGGCAACAGCGGCACCGGCAAGACCCATCTGGCGATCGGTCTCGGCGTGGAAGCGTGCCGAAAAGGCGTCTCGGTTCGCTTTATCACCGCGGCATCGCTCGTCCACGAATTGCTGGAAGCGAGCGACGAGCGCCGCTTGTTGCGCCTGCAGCGGCGCCTGGCGTCCTACAGACTGCTGATCATCGACGAATTGGCTTACGCGCCGCTGTCGGCGGTCGGCGCCGATCTGCTGTTCGATGTCGTCAGCCAGCGCTACGAGCGCGGCTCGACGATCATCACCAGCAGCCTGCCGTTCGAGGAGTGGATCAGCGTCTTCGGGACGGCGCAGCTGACCGGCGCGGTGCTCGATCGGCTCGTCCATTACGCCCACATTCTGGAGGTGCGTGGCGAGAGCTACCGGCTGAAGCAAAGCAGGCTGCAGCTGCATGGCCGCGAACTCGGGCGCGAAACCCAGCTGGCGCAACTCAGCTCCGGTTGACGGCCGCCAGCACGTCTCCTTCGGTCAGGATCTGCGGCAGGACGGTCGCTTTGCCGTTGGCGCCATACAGCAGGTAAAGCGGCACCCCGCTGCGGCCGAATTGCTGCAGAAACGCCGTGATCGCCGGATCCTGCCGCGTCCAGTCGCCCTTCAACGCCACGATGCCGTGGGCCGCAAAGGCATGCCGCACCGCCGCGCTGTCGAGCGTCGTGCGTTCGTTGAACAGGCAGGTGATGCACCAGGCCGCGGTCAGGTTGACGAAGACCGGTTTGTGCGCGGCGAGCAGCGCATCGAGGCGACCCGGCGCAAAGCGCTGGTAGGCGAGCCCGCCGCCCGCTGCTGCAAGCGCCGGCGTCGTTCCGGCCGTCGGCAGCATCGCCGCCAGGAGCAGCGCCGTTGCCGCCGCCGCCGCCGCAAGGCCGCCGCCGAGGCGGCGGGCGGGCGGTCCGGCCGCGCGCGTGCGCCCATAGATCCACACCGCAAAGCCGACGGCAACCAGTCCGGCCAGCGCGAGAAACGATCCCGCCGGCGCCGCCTCCTGCATCAGCACCCAGATCAGCCACGCCACCGTGGCGTAAAGCGGAAATGCCAGGAGTTGTTTGAACCACAGCATCCACGGGCCGGGGCGCGGCAACACGCGGGCAATACCGGGCACGGCCGCCGCAGCCAGGACCGGCGCCGCCAGACCACCGCCGACCGCGAGGATCGTAGCGATCGCCAGCGGCGCCGGCGCGAGCAACGCGAAGCCGAGCGCCGCGCCCATGAACGGCGCCGTACACGGGGTCGCGACAACAGCGGCGAGGACGCCGGTGGCGAAGGCGCCGGCGAGGCCCGCACGATCGGCAAACCGGCTGCCGATGCCACCAAACCCGATGCCGAATTCGGCAACTCCCGAAAGGCTGAGCGCGAGTACCAGCAGCAGGTCGGCGAGCAATGCGACGACGATCGGCGACTGCAGCTGGAATCCCCAGCCGATCGCGGCGCCGCCGGCGCGCAGCAGCAGCAGGACGGTGCCAAGCAATGCAAAGCTGACGATGATGCCCGCGGCATAGGCGAGCGCGTGGCGGCGCTCTTCAGAACGGTGCACCGAGAGCGTAAAGCCCACCAGCTTCAGCGCCAGCACCGGCAGCACGCACGGCATCAGGTTCAGCAGCGCGCCGCCGAGAAAAGCCAGCCCCAGCGCCTGCCACCAGCCGATCGGCGGCAGGGCCGCGGCGGCGGCCGGCGCCGGCGTCGCGCGGATCGTGAAGGCCCGCTCGGCGCCGCCATTGTCGCGGATGACGAGCACGCCGGCGACGATCGCCGGCAGACGCGCGGTCGGGCCGGTTACCCGCCGCAGCACCATTTCGAGACCATCGTCCAGTTGTTCGATGCGCGGTGTCGCTGCGGCATCGATGACGTTCTGGTCAAACGGGAAGAATGTCGCGGAGCGGTGTTGCGCCGCGCCGGCAAATGCCGCGCCCGGCACAAACAGGCGCAAATCATCGGGTGAAGCCGTGAAGTGCACGCCGAACCCGGCCGGCTGCGGCGCCAGGGCTGCCCGCGCCGCGGCGAAATACGCGCGCGAAGACCGATCGGGCGCCGGCCGGCCGCGCTGCACCGGCAGGCCGAGCGCCAGCGCCGCCGCGCCGGGGATGCAGATGGTCGAGCAGGCAAGCCAGTGCGCGGCGGCCGCAACGTGCGCGACGGCGCCCGGCCGGATGTCGTGCGGCGCCTCGACGTCGGCGACGAGATCGACGGCCCCGCTGTAGCCGTAATTGCCGATCGCGCCGACGACAAAGCGCCGCGGCACCGGCCAAAGGAGGGCGCTCGCATGAAAGCCGGGCGGCAGTTTCCAGTCGATTTCCGTCGCCAGGCCGGAATCACCGGGATTGCGCCAATAGATGTGCCAACCCGGCGCAATGTCGAAGTGAAAATCGAGCCCGATTTTGCCGCCGGGCGAAATGGCGGCGGTCGCCGCGACGAGCCGCACCCTGACGGGCGCCACAGGTGCCGCCGCCGCGGTGCTGGATGGCGGCGATGCGCGGGCTATGGCCGGCGCCGATACGACGGCGAGCGCCAAGCAGAAGAGGGTGGCTGTTATCCGCCGCATTCCGACCTGGTTCTACCGATCCTCGGGCGGCCCGGGGTTCGGCGCGTGTCCGGTGCTTCGCGTCCGGCAGTTTATAGCAGAGAATTCGAGCGCTCCGACAGCGGCGGCCGGTCGCAAGCCGAGTGGCCGCCGCGTGCGGGGTGCGTTATCTTTTGCCAACCCGCTCGCGTTCGTGAGGTCGAGCATGGATCATCCCCGTACGCTCGCCGTCGATATCGGCGGCACCGGCGTCAAACTCGCGCTGCTCGACGGCAGCGGGCGGATCGTCGGCGACCGCGTGCGATTGCCGACGCCGCCGCAGCCGGTCTCGCCGGACGCGCTCGTCGCTGTAATCGACGAAGCGATCCCCGCGCTCGGCCAATTCGATCGGGCGTCAGTCGGGTTTCCCGGAGCGGTGCGCAACGGCCGTGTCTTGACCGCACCCAATCTGGGCACCGAGTTGTGGGCGAATTTCGATCTGCAGACCGCGCTCGCCGAGCGCTGGGGGAAGCCGGTACGGGTCATGAACGACGCCGACGTGCAGGGCTTCGGCGCAATCCAGGGGGAGGGGGTCGAGATGGTGCTGACGCTCGGCACCGGCGCTGGCACCGCGATCTTCTGGAACGGCCAGATCATGCCGCATCTCGAACTGGCGCATCATCCGGTGCACGGCGACAAGACCTATGACGAATATGTCGGCAACGCGGCGCTGAAGAAGATCGGCAAGAAGAAATGGGGCAGGCGGGTGGCGCGGGTCCTCGACATCCTGCGCCGACTCGTGAACTTCGATCATCTCTACATCGGCGGCGGCAATGCCAGGCACATCGGTTTCGCATTGCCCGCGGACGTGACAATCGTGCCGAACACCGACGGGCTGACCGGCGGCATCGCGCTGTGGCGGGCCGAGGAGGCTCGCAGGCAAGGCGGCGAGGAGGCTCGCCGGCGTTCGCTGAAGCGCGGCCGGATCGCCGGTTCCGACGAGCTGCGGCCGTTGCCGCCGTCGGCGGATGCGGGCGGCGGCGATGCCGGCGACCCGCATCGCCGGACGATGCGGGCGTCCGAGTCGCACACCGCCATCGGGTTTGCCGTGCCCGAGGGCGCTTGCGACTGCCATGTGCATGTATTCGGCGCGGCGGCCGAGTTTCCGTTTGCCGCCGCCCGCGGCTATACCCCGCCGCCGGCAACCGCGGACGAACTCATCACCCAGCTGGCGGCGCTGCACCTGTCGCGCGTTGTCATCGTGCAGCCCAGTGTCTACGGCAGCGATAATTCGTGCACGCTCGACGGCATGCGGCGATTGGGCGAACGCGCCCGCGGCGTCGCGGTCATCGACGAAGCAACGTCGAACGCGGCGCTCGACGCGATGCACCGGGCCGGCGTACGGGGCGCCCGGGTCAACCTTGAAACCGCCGGCGAAACCGACCCTGACGCGGCCCGCCGCAATCTGGCTGCCGCCGTCGCCCGGGTCGCCGCGCTCGGCTGGCACGTTCAGGTCTATACGCGCCTGTCCGTCATTGCCGCGTTGAGCGAGGAGGTTGCCCGCCTGCCGGTGCCGATCGTCTTCGACCATTTCGGCGGCGCGCCGGCAAAGGACGGCGTTGATCAGCCGGGGTTTGCCGAGCTTCTGGCGCTGGTCGCCGCCGGGCACGCCTACGTCAAGCTGTCGGCGGCTTATCGCTGTTCCGACAAGGGGCCAACCTATGACGACGTAGCGCCGCTCGCCCGCGCCCTGATCGCCGCCAATCCCGATCGCCTGTTGTGGGGCAGCGACTGGCCGCATCCGCATGCCGCGCCGCCGGGCAAGGCGCTGGAAGAAGTCGCGTCGTTCTACGACATCGATGACGGCTCGGCGCTGAACCAGCTGCCTTCATGGACCCGCAACGCGGCGATCCGCCGCAAGATCCTCGTCGATAATCCGGCGCGACTTTACGGGTTCCAGCCGCTATAGAGGCGAAGAGGACGAGGGCTCGAGCCGGTCGAGGTCGGCATTGTCAAGACGCACGTTCGGCTTCGCCGTGCTCGGATTGGCGCTCGCCCTGGGCGCCTGCGCGCCGCAGCAGAGTGCGTTGCTCGGCCAAGCCGTCCCCGCCGATATACACATTCCGCCCTATGCGCGCCGGCCCTATCAGCCGTTCTCGCGCAACGCAGCGGTGCAGATCGCATTGCGCGAATGGCGCGCGTTCGGTTCGCCGATTGTCCACCCCGGCGAGGAACTGCCCTACGATGCCGAGCGCGCCGACGGGCTGTGGCAGCGGGTCGGGGACTACTGGTGGCAGGGGCTGGGGATGGGGACGCCCGATCAGGGCATCACCGGCATGCACGACCAGAACGGATTTGTTTTTCCGGCCGACCAGGACGGCAACTACGCGTGGTCGGCAGTCTTCATCGATTATGTGATGCGGATGGCCGGCGCGGGGAGCCGCTTCCCGTATTCGCCGCTGCATGCCGACTACATCAACGCCGCAAAAGAAGAGGCGCTCGGCGAACGGCATGATCTGGCGATCGTTGCCGAACCGCCGGAAAACTATGCCCCGCGCGTCGGCGATCTCGTGTGCATGTGGCGCGGCAACCGCCCGATCCATTATGCCGACCTGCCTGCCGGCCCCTTTCCTGGCCATTGCGATATTGTTGTCGCAACCCATCCCGGCTCGATCGACGGCATTGGCGGCAACGTCGCCAACACGGTCGGCATGTGGCAGATACCGACGACGGCGGATGGCCGCCTCGTCAATCCCGATGGAATGGCCGTCGATCCGAACCATCCGTGGTTCGTCGTGCTGCGCGTCAACTATGACGTGGACGGTCCGATCGTCAGCCCGTTCGCGCCATCCCCGGTAAGCTGAACGCGGCCGTCACCTCGCGGCCGCGGCCGCTGCCGATGATCAAGTCGCCGAAACCGGGGTCGCGGTCGAGCGCCCGCCGATAGATGGTGCCCGCCGCGGCGACGATGCTGCCGCCGCGGTCCAGCAACGCGTCGCCGAATTCGAGGATCCGCAGGTTGGGCCACGCGCGCGGGCGGAGTTCGGTCACCTGCTCCAGCACCTCCAGGGCGGGCCGGTACGGCTCTGCCTGCGCCAGGATCAGCGCCGCCGCCGCGGTCGAGCGCGAGATGCCGGCGTGGCAATGCACGAGAAGATGATCGCCCGGCCGGAGCGCGCGGCCAAACGCCAAGAGGCGCGCGACATCCTCGCGGCTTGGCGCCGAGCGCTTGGGCGCCGGCTCGATGATGTCGTGGAAACGCAGGGCAAGCCGGCAGTGCGGCATGAACGCCGCGATCGGGGCAACCTCGATCCACTCGGGATCGGTGATCGACAGCACATGCGTCACCCCGGCGCCGCAATGTTCGTCGAGTTCAGAAATGCCGCAGATCGATAAACGAAAAGGTGCTCGGCATATCGCCATATTTTCTATTGCACCGAAAGGAAAAAGCGTCGGTTGATTGTTACCGAACGATTCCGAAAACTACATGATATCGGGGCACGGTGCAAGGCCAAACGGCATGTCCACGCGTTTATATATCGAGAAGAGGATAAAGCGCATTTGCCTCGCTGAAGCGGCGGAGTGAAAAAATGGACCATCGCTTGCGCAATGATCAAAAGCCGGCGCACGGCTTCGTCGCTCGGCTCGATCATGCGGCGCAGGGCGTGAACGCGGTTTTGCTGATCCTGGCGATCGGACTCGCGGCATTGGACTTCACCTGTTTTTGCGCGTTGCAGGCGCAGGTGGGGGCGCCTTCGGCAGACGCGGCGAGCGCCTATTCACACAGCACTTATTCGCACAGCGCTCCCAGGGCGGTTGTATCGGCACATACCGGCACGACAGCGTGGCACGGCGGCTACTGATCGGCACGTCTTTTGGTACGCGGCTTTTGGTACGCGGCCGGCGCGACTGCCGGTGCGGGGGTTGGCGCGCGCGGCTGCCGCCCGTGCCTTCAGCCGCCGAGATCGGGTCCGTCCGGCCGCGGCGGTCCGGAAACGGGGCGGTGCATGCTGCCGTTTCCGGGGTGCGGCGGTTCCGCCGCAGCCCAACTGAGGCGCGCCGAGATGTGGTGCACGACCTGTTCGCGCATGCGCTTTGCTCGCGCAAGATCGGCGCGCAACCCCTCGACGAGGCCGGCATTATTCGTCTTCAGCGCTGCGGCATAACGATGGCGCAGATCGCTGATGCGTTGGCACAGCACCTCCAGCTCGCGCCACTCATGTGACAGCATCACAAACCCCCGCGGAACACCCGCGGACAGTCTAACCCCGCGCCGGTTGCCAAACCGTAAATCAGGCCTGCGGCGCGAGCGCGGCGAGGATGTGTTCGCCGCGGACACGCGTCGCATCGAGTTCAGATGCAGTAGGTGCGCAGCGGTGGAAAGCCGTTGAAGCCGACCGAGGCATAGCTCGCCGTGTAGGCGCCGGCCGACAGGATCGCGATCCTGTCGCCGACTGCGAGATCTTCGGGCAGGCGGTATTCGGTGCGCTCGTAAAGGATATCGGCGCTGTCGCAGGTCGGGCCGGCAAGGACGACCGGCGCCGGCGCGCCGCAGCGGCAAGCCGGCGGCTCGATGCGGTATTTGATGCTCTCGGCCATCGTCTCGGCCAGCCCGTTGAACTTGCCGACATCGAGATAGACCCAGCGCCTCCCGCCGCCGTCACCCTTGTCCGCGATCAGCACGACCTCGCTCTGGATGACGCCGGCATCGCCGACCAGAGAGCGCCCCGGCTCGACGATGATCTCCGGCAGCCGGTTGCCGAAATGCCGGGTCAGGGCATCGGTCACGGCCTGCGCGTATTGCGGCAACGACGCGATGGTGCCGCGGTACTGCGCCGGAAAGCCGCCGCCGATATTGACCATCTTGAGGCTGATGTCGCCTTCGGCGAGGAGCGTGAACATGCGCGCGACGGCGCCGACCGCCTTGTCCCACTGGCCGAGATCGGTCTGCTGCGAGCCGACATGGAACGACACACCATAGGGATCGAGGCCGAGCTCGCGAGCGCGCTGCAACAGCCCGACCGCCATGTCCGGGGCGCAGCCGAACTTGCGCGACAGCGGCCAATCGGCGCCCTCGCACGATACCAGGATGCGGCAGAAGACGCGCGCGCCGGGCGCGCCGCGCGCCAGCTTTTCCAGTTCGGCGGCGCTGTCGAAGGCATAGAGCCGCACGCCCGCCGCATAGGCAAAGGCGATGTCTTTTTCCTTCTTGATCGTGTTGCCGAACGACAGCCGCTGCGGGGTCGCGCCGTGGCCGAGGCATAGCGCAATTTCGGCGGGGCTCGCGACGTCGAAATTCGCCTCTTTCGCCGCCAGCATGGCGATGATTTCGGCCGCCGGGTTGGCCTTCACCGCATAATAGACCTTGGCGCAGGACAGGTACCGGCACAACAATTCGTAGGCCTCGGCGATGGCATCGAGATCGACGACGAGGCACGGCGTCTCGGGCGCGCGATCGGCAAGAAAACGGGCGATCTTCTGGTTCATCGGGGCTACCTGATCGAAAGCGGCTGGCGCGAGCGGCTGCGGAAACGGCGCCGGCGATGCCGGCTTTTCCTGCCGCTCGGGCAGACAGTCCTCGCCGCGGCGAGGACGGACGAGACGCCGCGGGTCCGGCCGCGAAGCCGGATGCGCGGCGACTAGCGCTGTCTCAGACTGCTGGGATCGATAGCCCGGCCGCCCCGCCCGCGCTGGCGGGTGCCACGCAGAACGGCATCAGGGCAGGGCGCAATGGCCCGGAACTGGATTGCAACCATATCGACCTCCCTCTCGGGACCGGCCGCCGTGATACCAATACGGGCCGGAGAACCAAAAAGGACGCGTTACGTCGTTGCATAACCACCATGGGCCATAGGCACGTGCGAGTGCGTCAACGCGCCGATAGATACGCGCATCCCCCAGGATTGCAAGGGGCAATTCGGTGCAGATGCCGCGCGCCGGCTGCGCTTTGCCATACTGCGGCGATCACCGGGCGGTATGAAGCGGGACGGTGCCGAGGCGGCGGCCGGTGGCGAGATCGATGAACAGCAGTTCCTCGCTGCCGTCCGGCAGCGCGACATCGACGACGAGGCGGTTCGTGCCGGTGCTGAGCCCCGCGACATGCGCGCCTTTCGGCAGGTTGATCGGTGGCGCTGCAAAGGCGCGCTCGGCCGCGCCGGCGGCCGCCGGGGCCGTGGCGCGCGGTGTGGCATGCACGGTACGACGGGCGATGCCGACGGCGAGCGCGCCGAATCCGGCAATAATCAGCAGCCCGAGA
>DATJSO010000133.1:0-8050 GCA_035504075.1 Allostellaceae bacterium
TGATGCCGGCCGCCGCGACGCCCTTGATGATGAAAGGGTTGAGCGTGTCATAAGTGCCGATCGCGGCAAACCGCATCGCGCCGCCTTTTGGCGCGTTCGGGTCGGCATAGTCGAAATGCGTAAAATCGGCGGGGTATTTCAATTCGCCGAACAGCGACAGGCCGTAGCTGCCGTTCGCGGCGGCCGCCGCCCTGATCGCGGCGCGCGCGGCAATCGGTAATGACAGCGCAATGGCAACAAACGAGCGGCGTTGCATCATTCCTCCGGAAGCGCGCGTCACCCCGCTAACAAGGCCAGCGCCGCGGCGTGCGCACGCGGGTCGCCGGCCGCGACGACCCGGCCGTCCGAGGCGAGCGACAGCGGCGCACCGCGCCAGTCGGTCGCCACCCCGCCGGCGCCGGCGATGATCGGCGCGATCGCGCTGAAATCATATGGTTTGAGGCTCGCCTCGACGACGAGATCGATCAGTCCCAGCGCCACGAGGCCATAGGCGTAGCAGTCGCCGCCGTAGCGCACGAGCTTGGCGCTGCGGGCAAGGCGGGCGAAGGCGGCGTCGTCACCGTCCTTGAACATGTCGGGGCTGGTTGCAAACAATGTCGCGACGGCGAGCGACGCGCAGACGCGGCAACGCACCGGCGCGCCATTGAATGTGGTCGGCCGGCCCTCGACGCCGATCCAGCGCTCGCGCTGGATCGGCTGGTCGATGATGCCGAGGACCGGCCGACCGCGCCGTGTCAACGCGATCAGCGTACCGAACAGCGGCACGCCCGAGATGAACGATTTCGTGCCGTCGATCGGATCGAGCACCCAGACGAACTCGGCCGCTTCGCGCTCGCCGCCGAACTCCTCGCCGATGATGCCGTGGTCGGGGAACTGCGCCGCGATAAGTTGTCGCATCGCCGCTTCGGCGGCGCGATCGGCCGCCGTTACCGGCGACCGGTCGGGCTTGTCGTCAACCGCGATCGGCTGGCGAAAATATGGCCGGATCGCCGCGGCCGCCGCATCGGCGAGGTCATTGGCCAGCGTCAGAAACGGGTCGATTGCGGCCACGCTCTACTTGAGGCTTTCAAGGTATTTGATCACGTCGGCCCGGTCCTGCACCTTTGGCAGCCCGGGAAACGACATCTTGGTGCCGGGGGCAAAATCCTGCGGACCATTGAGCCAGACGTTCAACAGTTGCGGCGTCCATTTCTGGCCCTTGTGCTTCTGCAGCGCGTCGGAAAAATCGTAGCCGCCGCGGTCCTCGGCGATCGGCCCGCCGAATACCCCAAAGAGATTGGGGCCGATCTTGTTCGGCTCGCCTTTGCCGAACGTATGGCACTGCTGACAAACCTTGGTGATCTGCTCGCCCTTTTTGGCATCGGCCTTGGCCAGCGCGGGGCCGATCGGCTCCAGTTTCGGCGCGGCGGAGGCGGCCGCCGCGGCGGCTTCGGCGCCCTGTGCGCCTTCGGCGGCGCCGGGCGGCAGGTACGCGGGTTTTTCGAGGCGGACCGGGTGCACGACAAACGTCGCGAGGATCCCGGCGACCATTGCCACGATCATTGCCGTCAGCACCGATGCAATGATCTTGTTCCACTCGAAAGTCGGCATCGGCGTCCTGCTCGGTTTCCCCCGGGTGCGCTGGCGGCGGCGCGGCCGGCC
The DNA here is from genome assembly GCA_035504075.1 of Allostellaceae bacterium. Classification (GTDB taxonomy): domain Bacteria; phylum Pseudomonadota; class Alphaproteobacteria; order ATCC43930; family CGMCC-115725; genus DATARH01. The sequence continues at coordinate 1,642 of DATJSO010000133.1, forward strand.
CTCGCGCGGCCGGCAGAAGATCGGATTCCCGCCGTCAACTCAAACACTTTATCGCGCTTCAGAAGGCCGGACGAACCGGGCATGTTGTCGCTGGGCCGCGGCGGCCGCGCCACTTCAAGGCATGCCGCGCTGCCACCGCACGGCCCCGGCGCGAGCTAGCCCGCCGGAGCGAAGCCTTTGGCGCGCATGCAGGAGGCGACGATCCGGTCGGCGCGGCCGCGCGTCTCCTGCCCCAACTCGGCGTCGGCGATGCCGCCGATCTGCGAGCGCTGCCAATCGGTCTGCCGCGTCGCGAGGATGTCCTCGTCGATCCCTTCTTCGCGGCTGACGGCGCTGTCGGCGGCGGCCCGGCATTGCTGCAGCGCGCCGGCGATCGCCGCCGCGTCGGCGCCGGGCCTTGTCCAAGCCCCCGAACCGGCGCAGCCGGCCAGCAGCAGCGCCACTCCGGCGGCGGTCCATGCAGCCTTCATCGCCGGCACGATCCCTTCGCCCTGCGCTGGGACCCGACCTGAAACTCAGGAATCGAGCGGCGCAAGATCGTCGGCAGTGAATTCGTAGCGCGAGTTGCAAAATTCGCAGGTAACGGTCGTGACCGGTTCCTGGCGCATCTCGTCAATGTCGGCGCGCGGAAACGAACGCAGGATGCGGCCGATGCGCTCGCGCGAGCAGCGGCAGCGCGCTTCGACCGGGTGCGTCCGAAACACCCGGACGCCTTCTTCGTGGAACAGGCGGAACAGGAGGTGGCGCGGCGAGAGGTCGGGATCCACCAGTTCCGCCGGCGTCGCCGAACTCATCAACACCATCGCGCGTCGCCAGCCGTCTTCGACATCATCGGCGATAATCGTCTGCCGGCCGCCCTCCGGCGGCACGCGCTGCAGCATCAGCCCGCCGGCCCGCCAGGCGCCGTCCATGCCGGAGCGCGCGACCGACAGTTTGATGCCGGCCTGGATCTGCTCCGACTGGCGGAAATAATGCTGGGCGCATTCGGCCAGCGTCGCGCCGGCGATATCGACGATGCCCTGATAGCGCTCGGTATGGTCGCCCTGATCAACGGTAAACGCGATATACCCGGCGCCGATCAATTCCGGCACCGACGGGCTGGTGTCTGCCCCGCCGATGCCCTGTACCGACAACCGGTCGAGCCGGTCGCGGTCGTATTGCGCATAGCCGCGCACCGCGCCCTCGGTCGAGACGTCGGCGACGATCAGCTTGACCGGGCCGTCGCTCTTCGTCTGCAGCGTGAAGACGCCGTCATATTTCAGCATGCCGGCCAGGATGACGGCGAGGGCGATCGCCTCGCCGAGGATCGCCGCGACCGGCTCCGGATAATCGTGCTGCGACAGGATGCGGTCGATCGTCGGCCCGAGCCGCACGAGCCGCCCGCGCAATGCGAACGGATCGAGCCGGAACGGCTGCACCAGATCGTCGGGTCTGGGGCCCGGATCAGCAGGCAAGTGTCAAAACTCCATAGCGGATTGCAGACTGGCAGCCGCGATTCTGATCATGAACGCCGCGGTTTGCAATCGCGGCGCGCCGTCAGCCAAGACACCAGGCGAGGATGCCCTTCTGCACGTGCAGGCGGTTTTCGGCTTCGTCCCACACCACCGATTGCGGCCCGTCGATGACCCCGGCCGTCACTTCCTCGCCGCGATGCGCCGGCAGGCAATGCATGAAGATGGCATCGGGCTTGGCCGCAGCCATCAGTGCTTCGTCGACGCGGTACGGCGCGAGCAGGTTGTGACGGTTGACGCCGGCTTCGGCCCCCATCGACACCCAAATGTCGGTGACAACGCAATCGGCGCCGGCGACGGCCGCGTCCGGCGCCTCGGTCAATGACACGCGGCCGCCCTCGCGGCCCGCCCACTCGACGACCGGCGCGGGCGGCCGCAATTCGTCGGGGCAGGCGAGCCGCAGTTCGAAGCCGAAACGCACCGCGGCATGGATCCAGCTGACCGCGACGTTGTTGCCGTCGCCGCTCCACGCCACGACCTGGTCGGCAAGCGGCCCCTTTTTCTCCTGCAGCGTCATCACATCGGCCATGATCTGGCACGGGTGCGACGCGTCGGTCAGGCCGTTGATGACCGGCACGCTCGCGTAGCGTGCCAGGTCGGCGAGCTTCTCGGCGTGGTTCGTGCGGATCATGATCGCATCGACGTAGCGCGACAGGACGCGCGCCGTGTCGGCGATCGTCTCACCGCGCCCCAATTGGCTGTCGGCGGTGCCGAGCACGATCGTGTCGCCGCCCAATTGCCGCATTGCGACTTCGAACGAGACGCGCGTGCGGGTCGACGGCTTCTCGAAAATCAGCGCCAAGGTGCGGCCGTCGAGCGGCCGGTCGCGGCGGCCGTTTTTATAGGCAAAGCCGAGGTCGAGGATGTCGCGCAATTCCGCCGTCGAGTATTGGTCGACATCGAGAAAGTGCCGCGGCGGGCCGGGTTCGCGCCGGCCCCCTAACGGCGTCGCGCCGATCGCGGCGACGGCTCTCACGCCGCGGGCCATTGCCGCGCCACCTTGTTGAGCGTTGCCATCGCCGCGTCGATCTCGGCTTCGCCGACGGTCAGCGGCGGCAGGATGCGCAGCACATTGTCGCCGGCGGTCAGGCACAGGAGGCCCTCGGCGCGCAGCTTGCCGACGAAATCGCCGGCCGCCAGCGCCGGCTGGCAGCGGATGCCCAGGAGATGCCCGGCGCCGCGCAGTTCCTGGAACAGCTTCGGATAAGCGGCGGTAAAAGCTTCGAGCTTTGTCCACAGCACCTTGGCGATGCGGTTGACGCGATCGAAGAAGCCCGGATCGAGCATCACGTCGATGACCGCGTTGCCGGCGGCGACCGCCAGCGGGTTGCCGCCGAACGTCGAGCCGTGCGTGCCGGCGGTCATGCCCGCCGCCGCTTTCTCGGTGGCAAGGCAGCCGCCGATCGGGAAACCATTCCCCAGCGCCTTGGCGATCGCCATGATGTCGGGCGGCACGTCCTCCCATTCATGCGCGAAGAGCTTGCCGGTGCGGCCCATGCCGCACTGCACCTCGTCATAGACGAGCATCAGCCCGAATTCGTCGCAGATGTCGCGCAAACCTTTCAGGTAGCCGGGGGAGGGGGCGCGCACGCCGCCCTCGCCCTGCACCGGCTCGACGAGGATCGCCGCCGTTTCGCCCGTGACCGCGGTGCGCATCTCATTCAGATTGTTGAACGCGACGTGGTCGAAGCCCTCCATCGGCGGGCCGAAGCCTTTGAGATACGCTTCGGCGCCGGCCGCCGCCAATGTCGCAAAGCTGCGCCCGTGGAACGAGCCGTGGCAGGCGATGACCCGCCAGCGCTCGGCGTGGCCGGCATTCGACTGGTATTTGCGTGCGACCTTGATGGCCAGTTCGACCGCCTCGGCACCCGAATTGTTGAAGAACACCGTGTCGGCAAAGCTGTTGGCGATGAGCCGCTCGGCAAGCCGCTGCTGTCCGGGGATCTGGAACAGGTTCGAGACGTGCCACAGCGTCTTCGCCTGCGCGGTCACCGCGTCCACCAGATGCGGGTGGCAATGGCCCAACGACGTCACCGCGATGCCGCTGGTGAAATCGAGATATTTGCGGCCGTTTGTGGCGTAGAGATAGCAGCCTTCGCCCCGGTCGACTTCGACGTCCCACCGGGCATACGTCGGCATGATGGCTGGAATCACGGATGTTCTCCTGCGCGAAAAGGAATGGATGCGGTTTGCGGCGACGCGTCGGCTAGCGTCGTCGTCGTTCCGCCCGCGGCGCCCAGGGTGGCATCACCGCTCGTGCCGCCATTCCGTACCGGCCGGGGTCGCCGGGATCGCGCATCCTCTCCCCCTTCCGGGTCGCGGCGGGCCAGGGAAGCCGCCGCATCAGACAGGAAAGCAGCGGAGTATGAGGACGCCTTCCTGGCCTGTCAATTCGCCCGCGCGACCGGTAGCCCGACGAGGCGGGCGCTCTCCTCCCACAGGCGCTCGGCGAGGTCGTCGTCGCGCGCCGGGCGGTCGGGTTCAATGATGCGCTTGTTATCGACGTAGGCGCCGTGAAACTGCGCCGGGTCGGCCTCGGTGGCGAGAAACAGCGACGTTTCGGCGCCTTTCTCCGGGCTCAGCATGAACGGCTTGCCGATCGCCCAGCCGAGCCGCACCAATCCGCCGCCACCGCCGCCGATGCCGGTCGCGACGACGCCCGGATGCAGGCAGGCCGTCATGATGCCGGTGCCCTGAAGCCGTTTCGCCAGCGCGCGGGTGAATAGGACGTTGCACAATTTCGAGCGGCCGTAGGCGCCGAACGGCGTCCAGTCGGAAGGCGCGTCGCCGAGATGCGCCGGGTCGATCGTGTTGCCGCGATGCGCCCGCGAGGCGACCGTCACGATGCGCGACGGTGCGCCGGCCTTGAGACGGTCGAGCAGCAGATTGGTCAGCAGAAACGGCGCCAGATGATTGACCGCGATCGTCAACTCATAGCCGTCGGCCGATTGCCGGCGGCTGCCGGCCATCAGCCCGGCATTGTTGACCAGGAGGTCGAGCCGGTCGTGCCGCGCCAGCACCTCGTCGGCGAGGCCGCGCACCGCCTTGAGGCTGGCGAAATCGGCGAGCGCCGTCTCCGGCGCGATCGTACCTGGCCGCCCGGCGACCAATTTGCGCGCCCGCTCGGTGCGGCCGGCGTCACGGCCGTGCATGATGACGCAAAAGCCGCGCGCGGCCAGCCCCAGCGCGGTATAGAGGCCGATACCGTTGCTGGCACCGGTGACGAGCGCGATCTTCTGCGGCTCAGCCGCCACCGCCTACAGGTCGTCCAGCCGGTTGGACCAGCGACGAATAATCTGGTGCGCGATCGCGACCGGCCCGGGCACCGAGACCTGCGCCGGGTCGTCGGGGCCGTGGGCGGCGCGCTCGACCAGTGCGCGCAATTCTTCGCGCGGGAACCAGCGCGCCTCGGCCAGTTCCTCGGGATCGACGGTGATCTCCTCGGACAATGCCTCGCACAGGCAGCCCATCATCAGCGTCGACGGGAACGGCCAGGGCTGGCAGGCGAGGTATTTGACCCGGCCGACCCGCACGCCCGCTTCCTCCGCCACCTCGCGGCGCACGCATTCTTCCAGCGTCTCGCCCGGCTCCATGTAGCCGGCGAGGCACGAGAAGCGGCTGCCCGGCCGCCGCCGGCCGCGGCCGAGCAGACCGTAATCGCCGCGCACCGCCAGCATGATCGTGACCGGGTCCGAGCGTGGATAGTGCGACGCCTTGCAGGCCGGACAGCGCCGCACCCAGCCGGCCGCCTCGACGCGGGTCCGGGCGCCGCATTGGGCGCAGAACGGGTGGCGCGCGTGCCAGTCGATCAGCGAGCGCGCCTCGGCGAGGATCGCCGCGTCGCCCGCCGGCAGCAGCGGCGCCAGCGTGCGCGCGTCGAACGGTTCGCCGGCGCTCGCCGGACCGAAACCGGCGCCGCTCGCGTCGAGCGCGAAACAGGGGCGGCCGTCGCCGACGCCGAGAAACACCAGCGTCGCCTCGGCGGCGATCGCCTCGCGCCACGCCGCCGCCGGCTGCCAGTCGAGCGCCGGCGCGGCCGCGTCGCCGCGGGTTAGCGGCCGCAGATCGCACAGCGGCAAGACGCGTGCCGCCGGATCAGCAAGCAGCGCCGCGATCCACGCCGCGTCGCGCCGGCGCTCGCTCATGCGGTCGAGCGGGTTGCCGGCAAAGCAATAGATCTCTTCCATCAGGCCCTATTTCTTGCCGGACTTCTCGGCGGCGTATTCGGCTTTCGAGCGGGTCAGCTTTTCCGGGTGGACGATCTTCTTGTTGACCGCGTCGCGCGCCGCCCCGAGGCTGGGGAATTCGCTGTCGGCCCCGTCGCGCTGCAGCACGTAGACGGCGGACACCGCCTTGCGGCTCACCTGGTCGGCGGTCGTGCGCTTGACGATCGTCCAGTGGACGCGGCGGGCGCCGGCTTCCTCTTCGACATCGTCAAAGCCGCGGTCGACGACCGTGTCGGTCGTGTAGAGGAGCTTGCGCTCGACCCGGCGCGGCGCTTCCCGGCCATCGCGCCGGCCGCGGCCGGGCGGGCCGTCGCGCCGACCCTCGCGCCGGGCACTGCCGTCGCCGTGCGGCCGCGCTCCGCGCCGCTCGGTGCTGCCGCCTTCGCGATCATCGCGGCGCTCGCCGGACGGCCCGCGGCGTGGCCGGGGGCTGCGCGCCTGCGGCGCTGTCGCGCCGTCTTCCGCCGGAGCGGCGCCGGGCAGACCGGCGCGGCGGCGGCGGCGAAGGCGGGGGCGCGGCGATCGCGGTGCCGCCGCTCCGCCGCGGGCTGCCGCCGGTAAGCCTCCATCTTGCGCTGTCGACGCGTCGATCGCACCCGCGGCGTTCGCCGCCGGCGTACCGGCCGACAGCGGTGCCTGACGCCGCCGTCGCCGCGGCACGGCGAAGCTGCG
>DATJSO010000134.1:0-3336 GCA_035504075.1 Allostellaceae bacterium
ATGACCGGCCGCCGCTGCTCGGTCGGCAACCCCGCCGCCGCCAATCCGACAACGACGGCGTTGTCGCCGGCGAGCACGAGGTCGATGATCGCGACCGACGCGAGCGCGCCGGCGTCATGCAGAACGAGCCGCAGCACGCTCTGCGACATGGGCACGCCGACCGCTGCCGTCGAGTGGCGGGTTGCCGCCGCCGCGACTGTGTGGCGTCCTGGCGTCGCCGCGGCGCGGCGAGGAGGCATCGGGTCATGCTGAAGAGCTACGAGGGCGGCTGTCATTGCGGCCGGGTCAGGTTCCGCATCGAGGTCGACCTCGACGACACCGTGATCGGCGAGTGCAACTGCTCGATCTGCACAAAAAAAGGCATATTGCACCTGCCGGTGCTCTATGACCGCCTGGAGCTGCTGAGCGGCGCCGACGATCTGGCGATCTACCAGTTCAATACCGGCACGGCGCGGCATCTGTTCTGCCGGCACTGCGGCATCCACGCCTTCTATCACCCTCGCACCGACCCGGAGAATTACAGCGTCAACGCCCGCTGCCTCGACGATTACGACCCCGCGGCGATGCCGTCGCGCCGGCTCTTCGATGGCCGCAACTGGGAGCGGGCCTACGCCAGCCGCCCCGGCGAATGGGACGCCAAACGCTAGCCTTCGTCGGCTTCTCCGGGCGGCGCCGGCGTTGCTGATCGAGACGATCCAACCCGAATGCGGTTGGCCGGCGGCGAATGGGCGAACCTCACCAAACGTTCGAGGATCCGCCTCGCTTCGCGGCCGAGCGGGATAACGGCCGCGCCGCAACGTGTCAGATCACCAATTCGCGGCTGACGCCGCGGGCGTCGACCTCGAAATCGAGGCCTTGCACCGGCGGGCGGGCGAAATGCCAAGTCAGGCCGCCGGGAACCGCGCCGCGCGCGATGAACTCGTCGGCGAAGTACGAGTGGACATCATAGACGGTGTAGACCTGCGTCGCCGTCACGTCCTTCCAGCCGCAACCGAGCGGCGCCATGCGCTCCTCGATGATCGGCAGGACGCAGCGCGCCTTTTCGCGCATCCCCGCGGGCGACTGATCGCCGAGGCGGACGATGCGGTCGGCGTAGCTGCCGGGGCCGTCGCGCGCCTCGCCGCTGCCGGCCGCGACAAACCCGCCCTCCTCGCCCGGCACGGTATAGCAGAACGCATAAAATGACGGCTCGGCTGGCGGCGCGATCTCGGGGCAGACGTTGGAGCGCGCCACGGGGTTCACATCGTCCTTGAAGATGCCCCACGCCTCCAGCTGCCGGACGTAATGCCGGTTGAAATCGATAAAGCCTTGTTCGGTGAACTGCTTCGGCGAGCGCAATTCGCAGGCGCACAACGCGGTCGGCGGCCGGCCGAGCCGCTTTAGATGCGCTTCGACCGCGGCAAACCCGTCGGCCAGCGGCACGAGCCTGGCGAAGCGCGCCCGCTCGATGCGCCAGCCGGGCAGCGCCGCCACGCCGCCGGAATATTGGAACTGGTACGGCAAAAAGCGGTATCCGCCGGCGGCGAAGGGTTCGATCTCGGGCATCGGTTGGCCTCCTCTCGAGAGATCGGCGCTTGCCGAAGATTGCGGCGTCGCGGCGCTCGTCGCAATGCCGACAAATTTCGCTATCGCGAGCGGCGCGAAGCAATTCCGATGCCGAAGCCGCGCCATTGTGTTCCGGCATCCGGCGAGGCAAGCTTTGCCACAAGCGAGTGGGAGGAAGGCGATGGCGATCGAGAAAATGCTCAGCGAGGAATTGCCGGCGCGCGTGCTGGTGGCGCGGGTGCTGGCGGAAGCCGGCATCGAATACGTCTTCGGCATCTCCGGCGGCCATACCGGCCGCATCATCTCCGGCCTCGCCCAAGTCCAAAACCAGGTGCGCATGGTCACGGTGCGCGAGGAATCGCTCGGCTCGGTCATGGCCGAGGTTTACGGCCGGCTGACCCGCAAGCCCGGCGTATTGATCGGCCAGGGGCCGTGGGTGCTCGGCAACGGCTTGCTCGGCACGCTGGAGGCGCATCTGTCGTCGTCGCCGATGATATTGCTCACCGATTTCAGTGATGCGCCGCATTTCCAATTGCACGCGCCCTACCAGCAGGCGACCGGCGATTACGGCAGCTGGGACGCGCGCCGCGCCTTTGGCGGCATCACCAAGCATGTCATGCAGGCGCATGAGCCTTTGGCCGCCGTGCAGGCGACGCAGCTCGCCTTGAAGCACGCGCTGGCCGGCCAACCCGGGCCGGTCGCGATATTGTTCAGCCACGACTCGCTGGCCGGCAATGTCGGCCCGGATGCGGCGCCGGCGCTCTATCCGACGCGCTACTACCTGCCGCCGCCGCCGCCGCCGGCCGATGCGGCGCGGATCGCCGCCGCCGCCGAACGCATCCTCGCCGCCCGCACCCCGGTCATCGTCGCGGGCAACGGCGTCCGCATCGCCCAGGCCTATGACCAATTGCAAAAGCTTGCCGAGACGGCCGGGTTGCCGGTCGCCACGACGGCGGCCGGCAAGGGCACGTTTCCCGAGACGCATCCGCTGGCGCTCGGCGTTCTCGGCACGTTCGGCACGCCGGCCGCCAATGCCTGCCTCGGCGAGGCCGATCTCGTGCTCGTCGTCGGCTCCAAGCTCAGCCCGAGCGACACCGCCTGGGAAAACGGCAAACTGCTGGACCCGACGCGGCAGGCGTTCATCCAGGTCGATATCGAGCCGAAGAACGCGTCGTGGACGTTTCCCGCCGAGCAGGTCGTGCTCGGCGATGCGGCGCAGGTGCTCGACGCGCTGCGCGAGGCGGTGCGGCCGCGCGCCCCAACTGGATTTAATGGGGGCCGAATGGACGGCGCGGTGCAGCGCGTCGCCGGCCATCGCAAGGCGCAGGGCTATTTCGATGCGCCGGAATATTTTTCCGACGACAAGCCGATATTGCCGCAGCGCGCGATCGGCGAATTGATGCGCAACCTGCCGGCCGACGCGATCGTCACCTGCGACGCCGGCGAAAACCGCATCATGATGACCCACTTCTACCAGACCAAGATGGCCGGCGGCTTTTTGCAGGCGGCCGGCTCCGGGCCGATGGGCTTCGGCATTCCGGCGGCGCTCGGTGCCAAGCTCGTCCATCCCGACCGCCCGGTTGTCGCGGTCTGCGGCGACGGCGGCTTCGCAATGACGATGAACGGCATGATGACGGCGATCGAGCAGGACATCCCGATCGTCACGGTCGTCTTCAACAACAACGCACTCGGCTGGGTGTTGCATGGCGGCGGGCCGTTCGCCGCCGAATTCAACGATTTCGACCACGCCGCGATCGCCCGCGCGATGGGCTGCCGCGGCGAGCGGGTCGA
>DATJSO010000135.1:0-41348 GCA_035504075.1 Allostellaceae bacterium
GTTCGGCATCGGCGGCGGCTGGAACCAGGACGAGATGGAGGACCACGGCACTGTTTATGCCACGCGCTTCAAGAAGATGCGCGAGCAGGTCGAGGCGATGCGCGCGATCTGGACCGAGACTAAGCCGGAATATCACGGCGAGATCGTCAATTTCCCGCCGATGATGACGTGGCCGAAACCGGCGCAGAACCCGCTGCCCGTCATCGTCGGCGGCGCCTTTCCACATGCCGCCCGACGTGCGGTGCGCTACGGCAACGGCTGGATCCCGACCTCTCGGGGCGGCGAGATTATCGTCACCGAGCAGCTGCCGGCCTTCAAGAAGATGCTCGCCGAAGCAGGCCGAAGCCTCTCCGACTGCCCGATGACGCTGTTCGGTTCGGCGCAATCGGATGTCGATACGCTGAAGCGCTATCGCGACATGGGCGTCGCGCGGGTTGTCCCGATGCTGCCGCCGGAGCCGGCGGACAAGACATTGCCGGCGCTCGACCGCTGGGCCCAGGTGATCCGCCAGGTCAACGCCTAGGCCGGGCCGAGCGACGGTCCGGGCTGGGACAACGGCGCGCGATGTAAAGGCTCGTCGTCATATTGCGCGTGACGCGACCGCCGAATGCGTCGCCGGCGATGCGACGCAACTCGGCCACGACGGCTCGACGATCCCGGCGAGCACTTACGTCCGAGAATGTCGCGTAAAGCGCCGCTGTCGCGTCGGGATCGAGTTCGAGCGACCAGTCGCGCGCGTGATGCTCGATGCAGTCGAAGGCGCCGGTCCGTTCGAGCGCCGCGACACGCGCTTTGCCGTCAAGCGCGAACGGAACGCCGGCGACCCCGGCCGAGGGGCTGCGCGCCGCGTCAAGCAGCGCCTTCGTCGCCTCGTGAAAGGGGTCGGGACGAATGTTGTCGCCGAACACGTTCCACATCATCGCCCACCAGCCGCCCGGCCGCAGCAACCGAGCGACCTTCAGAAGCGCGGAGGCTTCGTCCAGCCAGTGAAAGGCGGTGGCGCAGACCCCGAGGTCGAAGGCGGATTCCGCCAGCGCCGCGTCCTCGAACGTCGCGACGATGACCTGGAGCGCCGAGTCGGGGGCGGCCTGGCGGAGATACGCCGCCGAACGCGGATCGGGTTCGATGGCAACAAGCGGCCGCGCGCCGAGCCGGAGGAGGCGCCGGCTCGCTTTTCCGGTCCCCGGTCCGATTTCGAAGGCGGCGGTCCCGTCGGCAAGGCCGCAGCGTTCCGTCAGCGTCGCGAAGACCCACTCCGGATAGTCCGGCCGGGCTGCATCGTACCGTGCCGGGTCGCTGCCGAAAGCCCGGCGGCCGAAGCTATGAGGAATTCCGCGTTCAACCATTCCGATGTCCCACCCCGGACCATCGCCGCTTTGATAAAGCCGAGTGCAGCGCCGGCAGGGACCGTCGCTGCGGTCGGCGCTGCACGACCACTGCCTTCTCGCCGTTGACAGCCTCGCGCGGAGGCCGATAAGGGCAGCTATGGGGTGCGCGTTCAACAGCATTTTCCGCGCGCTGCTGGTCGGCAGCCGCTGGCTCATGGCGCCGCTGTGCCTCGGCCTCGTCGCGGCGCTCCTCATCCTCCTCGTGCAGTTCGCCCGCGAACTGGCGCATACCGTGACCGGCTTTGCGGCGATGCGCGATGCCGAGGTGATCCTCGCCGTGCTGAAGCTGGTCGATCTGGTGCTCGTCGCGAACCTCGTCATCATGATTATCGAGGCGGCGCTCGCGATTTTTCTGCCGCGTCACGCTCTGCCGATCGAAACTGACGCCCCGGTCTCCGGCACCGCGGCGTTTGCGGCGCTGAAGCCGAAGCTCTTTGCATCGATCGCGGCGATCGCGGCGATCGACCTGCTCGAAAGCTTCGTCAACATCAACTCGGTGGACAAAGCCGCCGTGCTCTGGGAAACCGTCATCCTGCTGGCCTTTGTCGCGGCGGGCGTGCTGCTTGCGTGGATGGACCGGCTGGAGGGGCGGCATTGACATCGCGGAGGGCGATATGGCGCGGATGACGGGCGGCCGGGCCTTGGTCGAGGCGCTGATCCGCCATGGGGTCGATACGCTGTTCGCGCTGCCCGGCGTGCAGAACGATGCGCTGTTCGTGGCGCTCTATGACGCCGGCGACAAGATCCGCGTCATCCATCCCCGCCACGAGCAGGCTGCCGCCTATATGGCGTACGGCTACAGCCGGGCGAGCGGCCGCGTCGGGGCCTATGCGGTCGTGCCCGGGCCGGGGCTGCTCAATACGACGGCGGCGCTCGCGACGGCCTATGCGACAAACTCGCCGATGTTGTGCATCTCCGGGCAGATACCGTCCAATCTGATCGGCCGCGGCTTTGGCCTTCTGCACGAAGTGCCGGACCAGCTGGCGATCCTGCGCGGCCTGACGAAGTGGGCCGAGCGCATCAACCATCCGAGCGAGGCCGGAAGACGCGTGAACGAGGCGTTCGGCCAGTTCGCCGACGGGCGGCCGCGGCCGGTCGCGCTGGAAATGCCGCTCGACATCATGGCGCTGGAGAGCGAGGTCGCGTTGCCGTCGCCGGCGGCGCCGCCGGCGCGGCCGGAGCCCGATCCGGAGCTGATCGAGCGGGCGGCCGCGCTGCTCGCCGCCGCCAAGCAGCCGATGATCTATGTCGGCAGCGGCGCCGTCGAGGCAAGCGCCGAGGTGCTGGCCGCGGCCGAGCGGCTGCAGGCGCCGGTCGTCACCTATACCGGCGGCAAAGGGATCGTCAGCGACCGCCATTATCTCGCGCAGAACCTGCTCGCCGGTCACCAATTATGGCGCGGGACCGATGTCGTGCTGGCGGTTGGCACGCGCTTCAACCAGCCGCAGACCCGCTGGGGCCTCGACGGCGACCTCAAGGTGATCCGCATCGACCTCGATCCGGTCGAGATCAACCGCATCGCGCGGCCGACGATCGGCATCGTCGCCGACGCCAGAGACGCGCTGGCGGCGCTTGCCCGGGCGCTGCCGCCGACCGAGCGGGCCGCGCGCCGCGACGAGTTCGACGCGCTGAAGGCGAAGACCACCGCCCGCCTGCAGGAAACGCTAGGCCCGCAATGCGAGTATTTGGCGGCGATCCGCGCCGAACTGCCGGATGACGGCATCTATGTCGAGGATCTGACGCAGGTCGGCTATGTCGGCCGGCTGGCGTTTCCCGTCCACCAGCCGCGCACCTACATCCACAGCGGCTATCAGGGCACGCTCGGCTTTTCGTATGCGACGGCGCTCGGCGCCAAAGTGGCGCGGCCCGACGTGCCGGTTGTATCGGTCTCGGGCGACGGCGGCTTCATGTACAACGTCCAGGAGTTGTCGACCGCCGCGATGCACGGCATCGACGCAATTGCGATCGTATTTGCCGACGGCGCTTACGGCAATGTCCGCCGCATGCAGAAGCAGGATTACGGCAACAAGCTCATCGCGACCGAGCTGCTCAATCCGAACTTTCCGAAGATGGCCGAGAGCTACGGCATCGCCGGCGTGCGGGCGCACAGCCCCGAGCAGCTGCGCCGCGAATTGGCGTCGGCGATCAAGCGGCGCGGCCCGTCCTTGATCGAAGTGCCGGTCGGCGAGATGCCCGACCCGTGGCCGACGCTGATCATGCCGCGCGTCCGCGGCGGATAAGTCTCCTCTGCCGGTCATAGGCGACAGCGGCGGCGCCGCCGCATGGCGCCATGCGGATTTCGCGACGGTCGCCGGCGGCTGATCCGCTAAGTTCGCCCTCCAACGAAAACGAGGAGACGCGCGTGCGGAGGTTCTTTGCCAATCGCTGGTGGGTTGTCGTCGCTACGGTGCTCGGGCTGATCGTCGGCGCCGGTCCGATCAACGTCTTTGCCTTCGGCGTATTCATCAAGCCGGTGACGGCAGATCTGCATATCGGGCGCGGTCTGTTGTCGTCGGGGGTGACGCTGCAGGCGCTGCTCGGCGCGATCGTGTCGCCGTTCTTTGGCGCGCTGCTCGACCGCTGGGGTGTCCGCCGGGTCATGATCCCGGGCATCATCCTGTTCGCATTGTCGATCGCCTCCTTCATGTTTCTCCGTGCCTCGCCGTTTGTCGTCACCTATCTCATTTTCGCGGTCGCCGGGCTGTTGAGCCCGGTGCAGGGACCGATCCCCTATTCGACCGTGACCGCCCAGTGGTTCGACCGGCAACGCGGCTTGGCGCTTGGCATCGGCATGGCCGGGGTGGGTCTCGGCGTCGCGCTGATGCCGCAATTGGCGGAGCGGCTGATCGGCGCTTTCGGCTGGCGCATGGCTTACGTCGGCATGGCGGCGGCAGTGCTGATCTTTGCCCTCATTCCCGTCGCATTGTTCGTGCGCGAGCCGCCGGGGATGGCCGGCGCCGGGGCGGTCCAGCGCGACCGGCGCAATGCCGCCCGCCTGGCGCTGCCGGGGACACCGTTCGCCGCGGCGATGCGTTCCTCGCTGTTCTGGGCTCTCGGCATCGCATTCCTGTTCGATGTGATGGCGATCAACGGTACGCTGACCCATATCGTACCGCTGCTGCGCGATCGGCATGTGCCGCTGCCCGAAGCGGTCGGCGCGCTGTCGGGCGCCGGCATCGCGCTCCTGCTCGGGCGCGCGGGGTCGGGCTGGTGCCTCGACCGGTTTCGCGGCGCCTATGTCGCGATCGGGTTTTTCGTCATGCCGATGATCGGCATCGCCCTGCTCGCCAGCGGCGCCCGCGGCATCGTGCCGGCGGCCGGCGCCGTGACGCTCGGCCTCGGCATCGGCGCCGAAGTCGATCTGATGGCGTTCTTTGTCAGCCGCTATTTCGGGTTGCGCGATTACGCCAAGGTCTATGGCCTGATGTTTGCGCTGTTCAATGTCGGAACCGGGGTCGGCCCGGCATTGTCGGGCTTCAGCTTCGACTGGTTCCATTCGTATCTGCCGATCTTCATCGTCTACGAAGTCATGCTGTTTGCGACCTGTACGATCTTTCTGCGCCTCGGCCCGTATCCATTCCCGGCGCGGCAGGAGGGGTTGGACGCCGTCGCTGCCGTCAAGGCGCCGGCATGAATTGGCGGCACGCGCGAGCGCCGGTGCAAGGGAGACCTGCGTCGGGAGATGCGGCGCTGTGCTTGGGATTCCAAGAAGATCGGGGTTACAATTGTCCCCCACGACGGTATCGAGGCAGCAGCAAATGACCAATGCAGCGGTTCACCATTTCTCGATGCCGAGCCCCGAGGAATTGATCGCACGGGCGCGCGCCCTGGCGCCCGAGATCCGCGCCCGGGCCGAAGAGACCGAGAAGAACCGCGGGCTGGCACCGGAAATCGTCGAGAAGATCCGCGGGGCCGAATTCCTGCGCACCTGCCGGCCGAAGGAATTCGGCGGGTTCGAATACGATGCCGAGGTCGCGTTGACGATCGCGTTGACGATCTCGGCGGCCTGCGCCTCGACCGGCTGGACGATCAACGGCGCGGTGTCGAACGGCATCTCGATGGCGCATTGGCCGATCGAGGCGCAGCGCGAGGTATGGGCCAACGACGCCGACCCGTTCACCTTCGCCTGCTTTGCGCCGACCGGCATCGCCGTACCGGAGCCCGGCGGATATCGCCTGACCGGCCGCTGGTCATTCGCCTCGGGCTGCGACCTCTCGACCTGGGGCAAGCTCGGTGCGTTCATCAAGCCGTCCGGCGCCGAGCCGCCCTACGACGGTGCGTTCTTCCTGTTCCCGATCGAGGATTGCGAGATCATCGACAACTGGTTCGTCTGCGGTCTCGCCGGCACCGGCAGCAAGGACATCGCGGTCAACGACCTGTTCATCCCCGAGCACCGGGTGTTGAAATTCTCCGAGACGCGGGCGGGCACCACTTCGGGCGCCAGGCACCACGACAATCCGCTCTACAAAATCCCGCTGTTGACGCTGGGCGCCTCGATGCTGGCCTCGACCGCGATCGGCGCGGCGCGCGGCGCGCTCGACGCTTACCTCGACATGACGAGCGGCCGTACGACGCGCGGAGCGCTGGCGGGCGGCGGCATCCGCGTGCGAGAATTCGCCACCGTGCAATTGCGCATCGCCGATGCGGCCGCTTCGGTCGATGCCGCCGAATTGATCCTGATGACCGATATCCGCAACACGCTCGCTAAATTGCGCCGGGGTGACGAAGTTACCGTCGCCGACCGCATCCGCGTACGGCGCAACCAGGCTTATGCGACGCGGCTTGCGGTGCAGGCGGTCGAGGCATTGAACGCCTCGACCGGCGGTTACGGGCTGCATCTCGAAAACCCGGTGCAGCGCGCCTGGCGCGACGCCAATGCCGTCGCCCGCCATTTCAGCCTCAATTGGGATGCCTGCGGCACGATGTACGGCCAACACGTCTTTGGCCTCGAACCGAAGGGGCAATATTGAGGGACGGCGATGGCGACGATCACCGGCGGCTGCCGGTGCGGCGCGTCGCGCTACGAGATTACGGCGGCGCCGCTGGCAACCTACACATGCCACTGCACCGATTGCCAGCGCGCCACGGGCAGCGCGTTCTCGCTGTCGATCGTCGTGCGCGACAGCGCCTTCCGGCTGACGATGGGCGAGCCGCGCCTTGTCGAGCGCACCGCTGACAGCGGCCGGGTTGGCGTGCTATGGCTCTGTCCGGAATGCGGCTCGTGCTTCAGCGGCGCGCCGTTCGCCGGCTGGGGTTCCGACGAGCCGGTACGCATCGTGCGAGCGGGGACGCTCGACGACACCTCGTGGCTGCGGCCGACCGTGCATTTCTGGACGCGCAATAAGCAGCCCTGGGTTTTTCTTCCAGAAGGCGATAAGGTTTTCGACACGCAACCCGGATAGCAGAGGAACGCAGATGGCGGAAATTCTAGGGCTCGGCTGCACCCATTGGCCGACCTTGTGCGGCAAGAACGCATCGCTGACCGACGTGTTCAAGCGCGTGCTGAACGCGCCGAACGTTGACCCCTACTACAAAAACCCGGCCAACTGGCCGGCCGAATTGTTGGCCGAACTCGGCAACGATGACGGGCTGTCGGCGGCCAATCGCTGCGGCGAACGCTTCGGCAACGATTTTCGTGCAATCCGCAAGATCCTCGATGATTTCAATCCGGATTTCGTGCTCGTCTGGGGCGACGACCAGTACGAGAACTTCAAGGAAGACATCGTTCCGCCGTTCGCGATCCTCGGCTACGACGACAATTTCGATCTGCAGCCGTGGCACAACGGCAACGGCGGCAAACCCAACCGCTGGGACGAGCCGGGCGACTGGAGACTGCCCGTCCGCGGCCACCGCGAGGCGGCAAAGTACATCGCCACCGGCCTGATCGAGAAGGGCATCGACCTCGCCTACGCGTACAAGCCGCTTCACCATCCGATGGCGCACGCCTTCACCAACACGTTCCTCTACCTCGACTGGGATCGCAAAGGTTTCCCCTACCCGGTCGTACCGTTTGCGATCAACTGCTACGGCCGCAACCTGATCAAGGCGCATGGCGCGTTCGGCCATCTCTACGATCCGCAGCAGCCGGAGAGCGAATCGGGCGATCCGCCGTCGCCGCAGCCGTGGCGCTGCATGGATGTCGGCGCCGCGATCGCCGAGGTGCTGGCAAAGTCACCCTATCGTGTCGCGCTGATCGCGTCCTCGTCGTGGTCGCACTGCTTCCTCAGCCCGAAAAACGGCTATCTGTGGCCCGACCACGACGGCGACCGCATCCTGTTCAACGCGGTCGAGAAGGCTGATTACGCGACCTGGCGCAAGCGCTCGCTGGCCGACATGGAACATTCCGGGCAGCACGAAATGCTGAACTGGATGGCGCTGATCGGCGCGATGGAAGCGCTCGATCGGAAGCCGGTCATCCAGGACTACATGGAGACCTACATCCTCGCGTCGGACAAGTGCTTTCTGTCGTTCCCGGCATAGGGCGGGAGCGACCGGCTCTGGGGTCAACGCTTCGCCCAAGCGGGGCGATGCCCGCGGACGAGCTGTCGCCGGCGAAATGCTACGCCGGGGTCGGGCTGGCGCTCCGCCGCTGCGCCGAGCGGGTCTCCAGGCCGAGCGCCCGGCCCAGCGCATCGAGCCGGCGCTGCACTGCCTCGCCGGTAAACAGGCCGCCGGGCGGCAGGTCGAGCAGCAGGCTCTGTCCCTCGCCCCGCAGTTGCACCCGGTCGAGCAGCCCGAGCGCGCCGCCCGACAACGTATAGGCGAGCCGCAACGCCAGACCGAGGCCGCGCGCCTCGGTCGCGGCCGCCGGGTCGATCAGCGTGTGGGTCGCGGCCTTGACCGGATCGTCGGCGCCGCCGCCATAGCGGGTGTGCAGCGCGGAAGCGATAAACACCCGTTCGCCGTGATCGAGCTGGGCGAGCGGCATTGTCAGGCTGCGGTCGAAAGCATGGCGGGCGCGGTAGTCGGGGTGCTCCGTCCAGGCGATGTCGCTGAGCCAGCATGCGGCACGGTGCAGCCGCCGCCGATCGGGGGCGCAACCCGGAAAAGCGGGCGCAATCCAGCGCGCGAGGCGCTCACCGTCCTCGCCGTGCCAGCGACTCTGGGTGCGAGCCATGCCGATGCACCCTTCGAGCAGCGGGTCGCCCGCCGGGTCCCGCGGCAACAGACCGAACGCATAGCCTTCGCGTAGTCCGAAAGCGGAAAAAACGACGCGCGCCGGCCGGCCGACGGCGATCAGGCGGCTCAAGATCAAGGCGGCGAGCGGCACGACATCGAGCCGGCGCCGGCTGATCGAAGTGATGCGTTCCAGCGAGCGGCGCGACTGGCCGGCGACGATGTCGAGGAATTCCTCTGCCGGGCGCCGCGGGATCGCGTATTCGTGAATGACGTGCAGCGGATAGTCGGTCACTTCCATATGCAGCCGGGCGATCGCGCGCCATGCGCCGCCAACCAGATAGAGCGTGCGGTCCGCGGCATCGCGCAGCACCGGCACGGCCGCCAGCGTGCGATCGACAATCTCGCCCAGCACCCTCCTGTTGTCGGCGAATTCGGCGAGGCGCAACGGCCCGAGCGGTAACGTGACGCCGCCGCCGATCGGGACGGCCGCGCCGGCATCGACCCGCGCCAGTTCGATGCTGCCGCCGCCAAGATCGCCGACAATGCCGTCGGCGTCGCGAATGCCGGCCAGGACGCCGGCCGCCGACAGCCGTGCCTCTTCGCCCCCCTCGACGATGCGCACCGACACGCCGCATTCGCGCTCCGCCGCGGCGGCAAAGGCGGCGCCATCGCTCGCCTCGCGCACCGCCGCAGTGGCGACGATCGCCAGGTGATCGACCTCGAGCGCCCGAGCCAGCGCGACAAACCGCTGCAGATTGGCAAGGGCGAGCGCGACGCCATCGGGATTGAGCCGGCCGCTGGCGGCGATGCCGCGGCCGAGCGCACACATGACCTTTTCATTGAGCAACGGCAGCAATGTCGCGCCGAGCCGCTCGAATACGACGAGGCGCAGCGAATTCGACCCGAGATCGACGACTGCGATGCGTCCGAGCGGCACAGCGGCGCTGTTGCGGTCAGGCATCGGTGCGCTTTCTCACTGCGCCGCCAATTTCGGCCTGCGGCGCTTCAACGCCGTGCCGCGCCCGGACAGGCTGGGATTGGTCATGAAATAGGTGTGGGCGGAAAACCCGTCCTCCTCCTCGGCGGCGACGCGCTTGTACGTGCCGTCGGGTCCGAGGCTCCAGCTCTGCAGCGTGTCGCGGAGATTAGCGCCCATGATCTCGTCGAGCACCTGCCGGTGGACGGTCGGGTTTTCGATCGGCACCAACGCCTCGACGCGGCCGTCAAAATTGCGCGGCATCCAGTCGGCCGAGCTGATGAAAACGAGCGCCTGGTCCGACGGCAGCCGGTTGCCGTTGCCGAAGCAGACGATGCGGCCATGCTCGAGAAACCGCCCGATGATGCTCTTTACGCGGATGTTCTGCGACATGCCCGGCACGCCCGGCCGCAGACAGCAGATGCCGCGCACGACAAGATCGATCGACACGCCGGCGCGCGAGGCCTGGTAGAGCAGATCGATGATCGGCCCATCGACGAGCTGGTTCAGCTTTGCCCAGATCTGCGCCGGCCGGCCGGTCTGCGCATGGGCGATCTCGGCCTCGATCAATTCGGCGAGGCGCCGGCGCAGGTTGATTGGCGCCACGGCAATCTTTTCGAGGCTCGCCGGGCGGGCATAGCCGGTCATGAAATTGAACAGCCGCGCCGCATCCCGGCACAGCGCCTCGTCGCAGGTAAAAAACGACAGGTCGGTGTACACTTTGGCCGTGTAAGGGTGGTAATTGCCGGTGCCCAAATGCACGTAGGAACGCAGTTCGCCGCCCTCGCGGCGCACGACGAGCGACACTTTGGCGTGCGTCTTCAGACGCAGAAAACCGTAGACGACCTGCACGCCGGCGCGCTCCAATTCGTGCGCCCAGCGGATATTGGCTTCCTCGTCGAAGCGCGCCTTCAATTCAATCATCGCCGTGACCGATTTGCCGGCCTCCGCTGCTTCCGCTAACTCGCGAACGATCGGGCTGTCCTCGCTCGTGCGATAGAGCGTCTGCTTGATCGCGACAACGGCCGGGTCGCGCGCCGCCTGGCGCAGGAACTGCACGACGACGTCAAAGCTTTCGTACGGGTGATGAACGATGATGTCCTTCTGCCGGATCGCGGCAAAACAATCGCCGCCGAAGTCGCGGATGCGCTCCGGAAACCGCGCGACATAGGGGGTGAAGACGAGGTCCGGCCGCTCGTCAGCGACGATCAGCCGCGCCGTGTCGTCGAGCCCGAGAATGCCCTGGCTCGCGAACACGTCGGATGGCGTCGCCGCGAGATGCTCCGAGAGGTAGCGCCGCAAATTCGCCGGCATGCGCGCATCGACCGCGAGGTGGATGACATGGCCGCGGCGGCGTCGCTTCAGCGCCGATTCGAACAGGCGGACGAGGTCTTCCGCCTCTTCCTCCAGTTCGACCTCGCTGTCGCGCAACACCCGGAAGACGCCCTGAGCGACGACGGCAAACCCAGGAAACAGCCGGTCGAGGAACAGCGCGATCGTCTGCTCGACCGGCAGAAAGCGGATGCGCGTGCCGGGCAGGCGGATGAAGCGGTCGACCGAGGCCGGGATCAGGATCAGCGCCTGCAGGCGCACGTTGTCTCCGACCCGCTCCAGTTGCAATGCGAGGCCGAAACCGCGATTGGCAACAAACGGGAAGGGGTGCGCCGGATCCAAGGCCAACGGCGTCAGCACCGGGAACAGGTCGGCCATGAAGCGCTGTTCGAGCCAGGCCCGGTCGCCGGGTTCGAGATCGATCGGGTCGATGACCGCGACACCGTCGGCGGCGAGCAGCTCGCGCAACGCCAGCCAGGTCACCTGCTGCGCTTCCATCAGCGCGCCGGCGCGCTCGTGGATCGCGTCGAGCTGCTGCGCCGGCGTCAGCCCGTCCTGGCTGACGCTGGTGATGCCGGCGAGGTATTGCCCCTTCAGCCCCGCCACGCGCACCATGTAGAATTCGTCGAGGTTGCTTGCCGAGATCGACAAAAAGCGCAGCCGCTCCAGCAGCGGATGGCGGCGGTTGCCGGCTTCGGCCAGAACGCGCTCGTTGAACGCCAGCCACGACAGCTCGCGGTTGATGAAGCGTGCCGGCGAGGGTGGGTCCCCGGGGCGGATTT
Source organism: Allostellaceae bacterium (assembly GCA_035504075.1). Taxonomy (GTDB): domain Bacteria; phylum Pseudomonadota; class Alphaproteobacteria; order ATCC43930; family CGMCC-115725; genus DATARH01. The sequence goes on from DATJSO010000135.1 coordinate 11,598, forward strand.
CGACGATCTGCGCTGCTGTCGCCACGCTGCCCTCCTGCCGACCCGTCGATAAAGCAGTGCGCCGCACCCGATCCTATCGGTCGAGGCCGAGATTGTCATGGGTTGAACCAAGAACCCGCCTGCGCGCATCCCTGACGCCGCGGCATTCGTCCGGCCCGCGCATGCCGAGACGGATCGATTCCAGTCAATGTGAGCTGGGTGAGCTGGTCCTATCGGTCGATCCAGGCGATGCGCAGGACATTGGTCGAGCCGGGCGTGCCGAACGGCACGCCGGCGGTGATGACGACGCGTTGGCCCGCGGCAGCGATCTCCTCGCGATGAGCGGCGCGCACCGCCTTCTGCACCATGTCGTTGAAATTGTGGATGTCGGTCTGATGCACGCAATGCGCGCCCCATAAGAGGGCGAGGCGGCGCGCCGTCGACAGGTTCGGCGTCAGTGCGAGGATCGGCGCCGCCGGGCGCTCGCGCGCGGCGCGCAGCGCGGTTGCTCCCGAACTGGTGAACGAGACGATCGCCGCGGCGCCGACCGTCGCCGCGACCTGACAGGCGGCGGCGCTGATCGCGTCGTGGTTGGTGTGCTCGGGCGGCATGCGGCCGGCGTCGAGCGTCGCGAAATAAAGCGGGTCCTGCTGCACGCGTTGTGCGATGCGGTCCATCATCGCGACCGCTTCGACCGGGTATTGTCCGACCGCGGTTTCGGCCGACAGCATGACCGCGTCGGCGCCTTCGTAGACCGCGGTCGCGACATCGGAGGCTTCGGCGCGCGTCGGGGTCGGCGCGGCGATCATCGATTCGAGCATCTGGGTCGCAACGATGACCGGTTTGCCGGCCAGCCGGCAGGCGTGGATGATCTGCTTCTGAACGCTCGGAACGTCTTCAGGCGGCATTTCGACGCCGAGATCGCCGCGCGCGACCATCAGCGCGTCGGCGAGATCGATGATCTCGTCAAGCCGGCCGATCGCCGCCGGCTTTTCCAGCTTGACGAGCAGGCCGGCCCGGTTGCCGATCAGCTTCCTGCCTTCGGCGACATCGTCCGGGCGCTGCACGAACGACAGCGCCACCCAGTCGGCGCCCTCATTCAGCGCAAATGACACATCGGCCCGGTCCTTGTCGGTAATCGCCGATATCGGCAACACCGCCTGCGGCACATTGACCCCCTTGTGGTCCGACAACTTGCCGCCGACGGCGACTTCGGTGTCGGCGAAATCGGCGCCGCATCGGGTTACCCTGAGGCGGACTTTGCCGTCGTCGAGCAACAGATCGGTGCCCGGCTGCAGCGCGGCGAAGATCTCCGGGTGCGGCAGCGGCGCGCGCCCGGCATCGCCTTCGGCCGGGTCGAGATCGAGGCGGAACGCCGCTCCCGCTGCCAATTCGACGCGGCCGTCAGCGAAGCTGCCGAGACGCAGCTTTGGACCCTGCATGTCGGCGAGGACGCCGATCGGCCGGCCGGTTTCCGCCTCGACCCGACGGATTTCGTGAAAGACCTGGCGGTGCTGCTCGTGCGTGCCGTGGCTGAAATTGAGGCGGAACACGTCGACCCCCGCCTCGAACAGGGCGCGCAGCCGCTCGCGGCTGCTCGACGCGGGCCCGACCGTCGCGACAATTTTGGCACTGCGCCGCCGCCGCAGGAACGGCCGGTTGCGGCCGCGCGGGCGTTCGCTCGGCTCACGCGGACGGATGGACGAGGATTGCTCGGAAATCGTTGACATTGGTCAGGGTCGGACCGGTTACGACGAGGTCGCCAAGGGCGGCAAAAAAGCCGTGTCCGTCATTCTGTGCCAAAGCCTCGGTGACCGCGATACCGTGACGGGCGGCGCGGGCGATCGTATCCGGACAGACAATCGCACCGGCATTATCCTCGGTTCCGTCGATGCCATCGGTGTCGCAAGCCAGCGCCGCGATGCCCGGCGCGCCGCGCAGCGCCGCGGCGAGCGCCAGCAGAAACTCGCAATTGCGGCCGCCGCGGCCCCGGCCGGTCACCGTTACGCTCGTTTCGCCGCCCGACAGCAGCACGGCGGGCAGCGGCACGATGTCGCGCCCGACGCGGAAACGCCCCGCGGCCAGCTGCAATGCGATCGCAGCATGCACCTCTGCGACGTCGCGCGCCTCGCCCTCGATGCGGTCGCTCAACACGATCGGGGCGACGCCGCGCGCGAGCGCGACGTCGGCGGCCGCGTCGAGCGCCTGCTGCGGGCTGGCGATCAGCACGAAGCTGGTCCGCTCGAAGGCTGCGTCGCCGGGTTTCGGCGTCTCGCCGTCGGCGGCGGCAAGGTGGGCGACGAGGCCGGCCGGTTCACCGATGCGGTATTTGGCGAGCACGGCGCGCGCATCGGCAAAGCTGGTCGGGTCGGGAACGGTCGGCCCCGAGCCGATCACGGCGGGATCGTCGCCGGGCACGTCGGAAATGGCCAGCGTCACGACACGCGCCGGCGCCGCGGCGGCGGCGAGTCGGCCGCCCTTGATCGCCGACAGGTGCTTGCGAACGCAATTGATCTCGCCGATCGTCGCACCGGAGCGCAGCAGGGCGCGCGTCACCGCCTGTTTGTCGGCGAGGGTAAGCCCTGGCGCCGGCAGCGCCAGCAACGCCGAAGCGCCACCGGAAATCAGGCAGACGAGCTGATCCTGTGGCCCCAGCCCGTGCGCCAGTTCGAGGATCTGCCGTGCCGCGGCGGCGCCGGCTTCGTCCGGCACGGGATGGCTCGCCTCGACCACGGCGATGCGCTCGCACGGGACGGCGTGCCCGCGACGCGTCACGACAATGCCGCCGAGCGGCCCCGGCCACAGCGTTTCGAAGGCGCACGCCATCGCCGCCGCCGCCTTGCCGGCGCCGACGACCATCGTGCGTCCGGCGACGGGCTGCGGCAGATGGGCCGCGATCGCCCGCGCCGGGTCGGCGGCGGCGAGCGCAGCGTCGAACAACGCGCGCAGCAATTCTCGCGCAGCAGCATTGCCGGGACGATCAGGCGTGCTCAAGGGCATCACTCGATTGCGCTTGCCATTCGCAATGCCATTTCATATCGACCGTAGCGGAAAGGCCAGCGCTATCCGGCCTCTCACGCCGAAGGGTTGGCGGGGATTGCTGCTTTTCCTGCAAAGGAGAGTTTGCGTGAAGGTGTTGTGCCGGCGGGGCGCCGTTGTCGCAGCTTCGTTGGTGTTGTTGCCGGTGCTTGGCGCGCCGTGCCTGGCGCAGCCGCCGCACGCGGCGGCCGCAACCCCGAACCGGCAGCCGCGCACGGCGGCGCCGGGCAGCAACGGGACGGCCCCGGCTGCCGCCAATCCCGGCGCTGCCGGGACGCCGAATGCCGGCGCGAGCGTCGCACCGGCGGCCGCGGTACCGGCCGCAGCTGCGCCGCCGACCCCGACGCCCTTTGCCAACGTGTTCGCCAAGCTCGCCAGCCAAGTTGTCGCCACCGTTGTCAATATTTCCACCGAGGCGGCGCCGCCGCAGGACAGGCCGGCGGCAGCGGCACCGCAAAGCAGCGCCGGCACGACGCTCGACGAAGTCTTTCGCGATTTCTTTGGCGAGAACGGCGGGCAGGGGACGTCCGGCGCGCAGATCGCCTCGCTCGGTTCCGGCTTCATCATTGATCCCTCCGGGCTGATCGTCACGAACAACCACGTCATCGCCAACGCCGAGCACATCACTGTCACGCTCTCCGACAACACCTCGTTGCAGGCGCGGGTCGTCGGGCGCGATCCGATCACCGATCTGGCCTTGCTGAAGGTCGATCCAAAGGAGCCGCTGCCCGCCGCGCGCTGGGGGGATTCGAACAAGGCGCGGGTCGGCGATTGGGTGCTGACGATCGGCAATCCGTTCGGGCTCGGCGGCACGGTCACCGCCGGCATCATCTCGGCGACTGCGCGCGACATTCATTCCAGCCCCTACGACGACTACCTGCAGACCGACGCGTCGATCAACCGCGGCAATTCGGGCGGCCCGATGTTCAACCTGCAGGGCGGGGTCATCGGTATCAACACGGCGATCTATTCGCCGTCGGGCGGCTCGATCGGCATCGGCTTCGCGCTGCCATCGGCAATCGCCCGGCCGATCGTCGAGCAGCTGATCGCCACCGGCAAGGTCGAACGCGGCTGGATCGGCGCCCGCATTCAACCGATGAGCGCCGATCTCGCGGACAGCGTTGGACTCGACAGGAGCCGCGGCGCGATGATCGCGGCGATCGATCCGGACAGTCCGGCGGCGCAGGCGAAATTGCAGCCGGGCGACGTGATCCTCAGCTATGACGGGCAGCCGATCGAGAAAAGCCGCGAATTGCCGAGGCTGGTTGCCGCGACGCCGCCCGACAAAGAGGTGAGCCTGGCGATCTGGCGCGACGGCAAAGAGCGGCAGATCGAGCTGAAGGCGGCGGCGCTCGATCCGGATCGCAAGCCGCCGCCGGCGCCGCAACCGCCGCCACCGACACTGCCCGTCACGGTGGATGCCTTCGGCCTGAAGCTGGCAAAGCTCACTCCCGAATTGCGCAAGCAATTTGCGCTGCCCGATTCGGCGAGCGGGGTCGTCATCACCGAAGTGCCGGCCGGCGGCGTTGCCGCATCCGAAGGCCTGCGGCCGGGCGATCTTGTCATCGCCATCGGGCACACGCCGGTCGCGACGCCGCAGCAGGTGCCGACGCTTGCCGCTGCGGCGAGGAAGGGCAAGCAGAAAATGGTGCTGGTGCGGATCGAGCAGCCGCGGGGCAGCACGCGATTTGTCGCGTTGCCGGTCGCGGCCGGCTGACCGGAGGCGCCCATGGCCTGCGATCGGGCGATCGCGGCATGACAGGGCGTCGGTGGCGCTTTGCCTCCGGGCGCGGAGATTTCCTGCCGATCGTTATCGGCGGTGTGATGACGTTCGTCTCGGTGCCGGCCTTCTTTCTGCTGCTGTTTGCGCCCGAGAATAACCCCGGCATATTCTGGGTGCCGATGCTGGCGATTCTCGGCGGCGGGGCTGTGTTCGGCATTGGTTTCGTCATTCTTGGGATACAGAAATGCGCGCCGCCGGGCTCGCTTGCCTACCGGCTTGCCCACGGCCGGCTTTTTTTGCGCTAGACCGCAGGCGACGGCGTGCGGCGTCTCGTGCTCAATCGAACGGCTATTGCCGCGGCTACAGCGGCACCCGACATGACGAAAATGTGGCGCATCGCGCTTTCTGTCGCGCTGTTGCCGGCAGCATTGCCGCCGGCCTTCGCCCGCATGGCGACGGTCGTTCCGCCGACGCCCTATTATGCGATGGAGCCGACAAGGCCGTTGACCCCGACCGCGAGGAGCCCGGTGCAGCAGCAGATCCTGGAAAACTACCGCATTCAGCTGTTGGAGGCGCAGCACGATCTCTCGCTGCAGGCGCCGTCCGGGCTCGGTCCGGCGCGATTGCAGGTGAACCGGCAGCTCAATGCGATGGGCCCCGGTGCAATCCCGCTGTCGCCGGCGGCGGCCGCGCCGGCCCCGAGCTTCAACCCGACGCCGTTTGCCGCGGCCGGAGCGCTGCCCGCGGCGCCGTTCGACGCGGCGCCGGCGCCGGTGGCGAGCGTGCCGCGCTGACAGACGACTGACATGACAATCCTCGAGCAATCTTTGGCGGCTGCGGCGCCGACGCGTCTGGCGGCGCTCGAATTGGGCGATTGGCTGGTCCGCGAGGCCCGCTTCATCACCGACAACTCGGTGTTGTTTGACGAATTCTGTCGCCGGCTTGTCGATGCCGGCGTCCCGCTCGATCGCTCAACGCTGCATTTGCGGGCGCTCCACCCGGATTACCGCGGCATCGCCCGCATTTGGAAACGCGGCGCGCCGCTTGCCGAGCGCTTCATGGATCACGGCATCGAGAAGACCGCCACCTATATCGAAAGCCCGGTGCGCGCCGTCGCCGAGGGGCGTGCGCGGCTCGATTGGCGGCTCGACCGCGACGGGCTGCTGCCGTTCCCGTTGCTCGAAGAACTGCGCGCCGAGGGCTACACGCATTACGCCATCGCGCCGTTCGTTTATGCCCAGGGACTGCCGAACGCGATTTCCTGGGCAACCGCGCGGCCGGGCGGCTTTAGCGCGGACGAGCTGCGCTGGCTCGATGCCTCGGTGCCGCCATTGTCGGCGATTGTCGAGGTCAAAGCGCTGCGCCGGTTCATGGCGCACATGATGACGACCTATATCGGCGCCGAGGCCGGCCGGCTCATCCTCGAAGGCCAGGTGCGGCGCGGCGACGTGCGCACGGTGACCGCCGCCCTCATGCTGACGGATCTGCGCGATTTCACGCTGATGTCGGACCGTTTGCGCCCGCGCGCCGTGATTCGCATGCTGAACGAATATTTCGACTGCATCATTCCGCCGGTGCACGAGCACGGCGGCGAGGTCGTCGAGATCATGGGGGACGGCGTCCTCGCGATGTTCCGGCAACGGCCGGATGACGGCGCCGGCGACGCCTGCCGAGCGGCGCTCGCCGCGGCGATCGACGGCCGGTTCGCGCTCGCCGGACGCAACCGCAACGGCCCCGACGACGAGCCGCTGCGAAGCGGCGTCGCGCTGCATTACGGCACCGTATCCTATGGCAATATCGGCGTCGGCGACCGCCTCGACTTTACGGTGATCGGGCCGGATGTGAACCTGACGAGCCGCATCGAGCGGTTCTGCCGCGAGCTCGACCGCGATCTGATCATGTCCGAACGCTTCGCCGAGCGCCTCGGTCGCCCGATGTGGGAACTGGGTCATTTCCAGATTCGCGGCTTCGGCCGCATGCAGCGCTTGTTCACGCTGCCTCCCGAGGAGGGTTAGCGAGGCCGGCCTTCGCGATTACGTTGTTTTGTCCGCAATGCGTCACCGCCGCCGCTTCAGCCAGAGACTATCTCGCAGCCGCGCACGGCTCGCTGTCGCGCATGCGTAACGGCCGCCGGTCGATCCGGGTCTGGGACCTGCCGACCCGCCTGTTCCATTGGCTGGCCGTGCTGCTGGTGGCGGGTGCCTACGCGACATGGCGGCTCGACTGGATGGGCTGGCACGAGCGGCTCGGTTACACGTTGTTCGCGCTGCTGCTGTTTCGCGTGATCTGGGGTTTCGTCGGCAGCGACACGGCGCGCTTCGCCCGCTTTCTGGCGTCCCCCGCAGCGGCGTGGCGCTATCTGCGGCATGCGCTGCGCCGCGAACCCGATGCGCTGGCCGGGCACAACCCGGCCGGCGGCTGGATGGTCGTCGTGCTGCTGCTGCTGCTGCTTGGCGAGACGTTGACGGGCATCTATGTTGCTAGCGATGTCGCTGATGTCGGCCCGCTGACGGCGGTCACACCGGCGGCGGTGGCCGATGCGATCGACGCGGCGCACGCGCTGCTGTGGGACGCGCTGCTCGCCGCGATCGCGTTGCATGTGTTGGCGATTATCGCTTACGCCGCGATCAAGGGACAGAACCTCCTGTGGCCGATGATCACCGGGACAAAGCGCCTGTCGAACGGCGCGCCACCCCCCCGCCTCGCCGGGGCGAGCCGGGGCGTGCTCGTGCTTGTCGGCAGCATCGCCGCCGCCGCCCTGATCGTCCACTTGATGTGAGATCGCAGTCAAACGGTCATTGGCGCGATCCGCGAGCCAGTCATGGCCGCTGGCCTGTTGCCGAGCGGACGGCGATCGGCATAATCCGGAGTCGGAGGCCGGCCGATGGATCTTAGTGCAGCACGGCGGCGCCGCGCGAGTGCGCGTGCGGCAAACCTGCGTGCCGGCGCCGCCCGCCCGCCCGCCGGCGCACGACAAAACGCGGCTGTGCCGGACGAAGCGGCGATGCCGCGGCTGTCGATCCGCGCCCGGCTGATCTCGATTTCGGCGCTGCTGCTGGCGTTTCTGTCGGTCTCGTTGGGCTTGCTGATCCGCGAGTCGGCGCGCGACTCCGAGAGTCTGGCAGCGGAGGCGCGACTCGTTTCGGTCGTCAGCAACGCCAACATGGCGAGCCGGCACTTCGGCGATCTGAAATACTGGGTAACCGATTCTGCGGTCACCCAGTTGGAACAATCGCAGCGCCGCGCCGACGCAGCCAAGGCCCGGCTTGACGCGGATCTGAAGAAGATCGCGGCGGTCGATCCCGCCGGTGTCGCCGCCGTCGGGCGCGAGGTCGATGCGATGAGCGCGCTGACCCATCGCGCCGCCGACGCCTATTCAAGCGACGACAGCGCCGGCGGCAACGCGCTGATGGCGCAGGCGCAGTCGCATGTCATGAGCGTCGATGACGAGATCAACAACATCGTCGATCGGCTCGAACAGCAGGCGGTGGCGACGCGCGACGCAGCGATCCGGCAGGCGCGGCGTACCGTCGATTGGTCGATCGCCGGTGGCATTGCCGCGCTGTTGATTGCATATGCGCTGACGGCGCTGGTGGTGCGCTCGATCACGCTGCCGCTGCGGCGGCTCAACCGCAGCATGGTCGCCATCACCCACGGCAACCTCGATGCGCCGATTCCGCCCGCCGGTCCGAACGAGATCGGCGCGATGTCGCGCACGCTCGGCCTGCTGCGCGACAGCCTGATCGAACGGGAGAAGCTGGAGACCGAACGCCGGCGCGCGGAAAGCGAAATCCGTGCGGCGCGCGACGCGGCCGAACAAGCGCTTGACGATCTCAAGGCGACGCAGCAGCAACTGGTTGTGCAGCAAAAGATGGCGGCGTTGGGCCAGCTCACCGCCGGCATTGCGCACGAGATCAAGAATCCGTTGAATTTCGTCAACAACTTTGCCGCGCTGTCGGTGGAGATGCTCGACGAGTTGAAGGCGGCGGCGGCGCCGGCCGTCGCCGCGCTGGACGCCACCGCGCGCGCCGAGATCGATGAGACGATCGACATGCTGAGCGGCAATCTCAGCAAGATTGCCGAGCACGGCGCCCGCGCCGACGGCATCGTCAGATCGATGCTGCTGCATTCGCGCGGCGGCAGCGGCGAACGGCAGTCGGTCGATCTCAACGCGCTGATCGACGAAGCCCTGAACCTCGCCTATCACGGGGCGCGCGCCCAGGACCAGGAATTCAACATTACGCTGGAACGCAATCTCGAGCGCCCGCTGCCGCCGGTCGAACTGATCCCGCAGGATATGACGCGCGTGTTCCTCAACCTGTTCGGCAACGGCTTTTATGCCGCCCGCAAGAAGAGCCAGGGTGCGGCCGACGGCTATCGGCCGGCGCTGCGCGTCTCGACGCGCGATCTTGGCGACATGATCGAGGCGCGGGTGCGCGACAACGGCACCGGGATGACGCAGGATGTCCGCGAGAAGTTGTTTCAGCCGTTCTTTACGACGAAGCCGACCGGCGAAGGCACCGGGCTCGGGTTGTCGATCAGCTACGACATTGTCACTCAGCAGCACGGCGGCACGATCGAGGTCGCAAGTGAAGCCGGCGAATTCACCGAATTCATCGTCCGGCTGCCGCACTCTCGCCAGGCCGCCGCCGGGGGCGCCGCATGAGCGTCAGCATCCTGATCGTCGATGACGAACCCGATGTCGCCGAGCTGTTTCGCCAGCGCTTTCGCCGCGAGGTGCGTCAAGGCAGCTACGTGCTGCATTTCGCGCTGTCGGGCGAGGAGGCATTGGCCAAGCTCAACGACGGCGTGCGGCCGCAGCTGATCGTGATCCTGTCCGACATCAACATGCCCGGCATGGATGGGCTGACGCTGCTGCGCGAGGTGAAGCGGCGCTGGAACGACCTGCCCGTTATCATGGTGACGGCGTATGGCGACGAGGAGCGGCGGCGTCTTGCCGGCGAATACGGGGCCGCCGAATTTGTTACCAAGCCGGTCGATTTTGACCGGCTGAAGCAGCAGTTGCGCCAGCTCTCGCCGCCGATCTGAACACCGCTGGCGAATGTCGGTGAGCATGGCAAAGATCCTCGCGGTCGATGACGAGGCCGATTTCGAGCTGCTGATCCGGCAGCGGTTTCGCCGCCAGATCCGTGCCGGCGAATTCGACTTCCGCTTTGCCCATCACGGCGAGGAGGCGCTGGCGGCGCTCGGAGCCGAGCCCGATATCGAGCTGATGCTGCTCGATATCAACATGCCTGTCATGGACGGATTGACGCTGCTGTCGGAATTGCGCGCCCGCCAGACGCAGGTGCGCGCCATCATCGTCTCGGCCTATGGCGACATGGTGAACATCCGCACCGCAATGAATCGCGGCGCCTTCGATTTTGTGACCAAGCCGGTCGATCTCAACGACCTCGAAGTGACGATCAAAAAGACGCTGGAGGAGATCGAACGGGTCCGCGACATCGAGCGCCGCCGTGCGGCCGCCGAGCGGGCGCGCGCCAATCTCGCGCGTTATTTCTCGCCGAACCTCGTTGATTTGCTGGCCGATCGGGACGAACCGCTCGGCACATTGCGACGCGAGACCGTTGCGGTGCTGTTTGTCGATATCGTCGGTTTCACGCAGATGGCCGAACAGATCACCCCGGAGGCGGTGGCGGCGCTGCTGCGACAATTCCACGAGCGGATGACGGCGCCGATTTTTGCCTGCGGCGGCACCGTCGACAAGTATATCGGCGACGAGGTGCTGGCGGTGTTCGGGGTGCCGCATACCGGCCCCGACGACGCCGCCAACGCGCTAAAATGTGCCGATCTGATGATTGCGGCGATCGCCGGGTGGAATCGCGAGCGCGCAACAGCGGGCGAGCCGCCTCTGGCAATCGGCATCGGCCTCAACTACGGACCGGCCGTCATAGGCGATGTCGGTGGCGATCAGAGCCTGTCATTCACGGTGATCGGAGACACGGTCAACACGGCGAGCCGGCTGCAGCGTTTGACCCGCGCGCTGCAGACGCCGCTTGTCGCGGCAGCGGCGATCGTCGAGGCGATAGCAACGAGCGCGCCGCCCGGTGGCGCGGAACTGCTTGCCAAATTGCGCGACGAGGGCGAGCAGAGCCTGCGCGGCCGCAGCGGCATGGTGCGCATCTGGGCGTGGGCCGGCGGCGGGCCGTAACGGGCGTTCGTTCACAGATCGTTGTAAATTTCGATCGCCAGTTCGAGGTCGTCGAACTCCTTGGCGCGGCCGCGATGCACAATCACCGCGCGGCTGCAATAATGCCGGATGTGATCGGGGATGTGCGACGCCAGCACCAGGCTGCGGTCGGCCCGCTTCTCGAACAGCTCCTCCTGACAGCGGCGCTGAAAGCGCTGATCGCCGACGGCGATGATCTCATCCACCAGGTAGCAGTCGAAATCGACCGCGAGCGACAGCGCGAAATTCAGCCGCGCCCGCATCCCGGCCGAGAATGTCGTCATCGGCTCCGACATCCATTTGCCGAGTTGGGCAAAGTCATCGACCATCGCCTGGGTCTCGCGAAACGGCTTTCCGTAAAGCCGGCAGATCATGCGGATGTTGTCGTTGCCGGTCATGCCGTTGGCGAGAGCGCCATTCAACCCGACCGGCCAGGACACCGACATGCTGCGCCGGATCGTGCCGCTGCTCGGCAGCTCCATGCCGGCGATCAGCCGCACCAGCGTTGATTTGCCGGCGCCGTTGCGGCCGATTACGGCGATCTTCTCGCCCGGCGCGATGTCAAACGACACGTCGCTCAGGACCTTGTGATAGGTGCCGGTCTCGGTCTTGTAGACCTTGCTGACGCCCGACAGGTTGATCATGCCGCCGGATCCGTCTGGCCGAGTCGGAGCACGCGCCCGCGGCGCCCGCCTGGCTAGGCCGAGGCGTGCTCGCGCACGCCGGCGATCAACAGCCAAGCCATGCCGTAGGTCAACAGGCAGGTCACGAGGACGGTCGCGAACGAGGCGATTCGCTTCGGATAGAGCGGATAGTCGGCGAGGTTCGGTTGGGTGATCGTCTCGAGATACAGCTGCTGCCGCTGCGCCTGCAGGCGCGCCTGCTGCAGCGACAGGAACGCCGACGCGAGCGCCTTTTCCGACAATTGCAGCTGCACTTGCAAGCGGTCGAATTCCCCGGCCGCGGTGGCAACCGACCCGTGGTCCCCGGTGATCCTGCGGTGCTCCTCGACGATCAGCCGATCGAGCGAGCGGACGCGCACCCGCAATACCGGGATCTGCGGGCTGTGCGGCGAGTTGCGCAGTTTGTCGGCGAGTTGCGCCTTCGTCTCCGCCAGTTGCAGGTTCAACTGCGCGACGATCTCCAAGGGGCCCTTTGATGCGCTCATCGGATCGAGCATCTGCTGCTTCAGCCGGTAGGCCGTCATCTGGTCTTCCAGCTTGGCGATGCGTCCTTCGATCGATTTGACCTGCGCCTCGAAGCTGCCGACCGCGTCCTCGCGCTCCTGCGCATTCATTTCGTTGACCTTTGCTTCGCTGAGCCGGACCAACGCCTGCGCTATGTTTTGTGCGTCATGCGGCCGGTAGGCCTTGACGTCGAGCGTGCTGACCCCGGTTGTCGTGTCGAGGTCGACCGAGACAAACCGCTGGTAGGTCTTGTAGAGCGCTTCGAAATCCTTCCGCCGGAAGACGAGAAGGCCGGCGGCGCGGGTGACAAAATCGCCCTCCGGCCGGTCGAGCACGCCGATCAGATCATCGTGCGTCACCAGTTTTTGCACGACATCGCGCGACATGATGTAGTCATTAACGGCATAGGCGTCCTCCGACCCCTGCGACGCGCCACCCATGCTGGCAAGCAGGCCGGTGATCGAATTGGAGTTTTCTTTCGTCGGGCTGTGCACGATGAACTCGACTTCCGAGACATAGAGGTCGGAAGCAACTGCGAAATAATAGACGCCGGCGAGCAGCGTCGGCACCCCGACAATCGCCCAGAACCAGATATTAAAGGCGCCGGCGATGCGGCCGAGAACACCCGCGAGGCGCGGCGGCGCGCCGACGATCGCGCCGGCGCGGCGTGCAGCCGCCTCGGTGCGTGAGACGAGATCGGCCATCACCCTACCCCAAGAGACGCCCCCGACCGGATGCCTGATCGGCGCGCCAGCCTGCCGCTCGTCTGCCCGCCTCGCCGGCAGGTACCGAGCCGCACGCCGTTCTAACGCAGTGCGCGGCGGTCGGCAATCGGCACCTGACCGGCGGCGTCGCCGCGGTTATCCGGCGCGCAGGAATTGCACCGCCTCGTCGCGGCGGAACAGGTAGAGCAACAGGCGCAGCGCTTCCCCGCGCGGGCTCGCCAGTTGCGGGTCGCGCTCCAGCAAGAGCCGCGCGTCGTCATGCGCGATCGGGATCAGGTCCGCGTGCATCGCCAAATCGGCGAGGCGCAGCACCGGCAGGCCGCTCTGCTTCGTGCCGAGCACCTCGCCGCCGCCGCGCAGCCTGAGATCCTCCTCGGCGATGCGAAAGCCGTCTTCGGTCTCGCGCAGGATCGCGAGGCGCCGGCGCGCCACCTCGCCGAGCGGCGGCTGATACAGCAACAGGCAGGTCGAAGGCCGGTCGCCGCGGCCGATCCGGCCGCGCAGCTGGTGCAGCTGCGCGAGGCCGAAGCGCTCGGCGTGCTCGACGACCATGATCGTCGCCGCCGGCACGTCGATGCCGACCTCGATGACCGTCGTCGCGACGAGGAGGTCAACCGGCCCGTCGGCAAACGCCGCCATCGCGCGGTCCTTTTCGGCGCTTTTCATGCGGCCGTGCACGAGGCCGACGCGGCCGGGCAGCAGGTCGCGAAGCGCGTTGTAGCGCTCCTCGGCGGCGGCGATATCGGCGCTTTCCGACTCCTCGACCATCGGGCAGACCCAGAAGATCTTGGCGCCGCCCTGCAGCGCTCGCGCGATGCCGCCGGAAACCTCGTCGAAGCGGTCGAGCGGCACCGTGCGCGTGTCGACCGGCCGGCGCCCCGGCGGTTTTTCCAGCAGGCGCGAGACGTCGAGATCGCCGTACGCCGTCATCATCAATGTGCGCGGGATCGGCGTCGCGCTCATCAACAGCGTGTCGGCATCGCGCCCTTTGGCCGCCAGCGCAAGGCGCTGCTCGACCCCGAAGCGGTGCTGTTCGTCGATGACGACAAGCGCCAGATCGCGAAATGCGACATCGGCCTGCAGCAATGCGTGCGTGCCAACGACAATCGGCGTCAGCCCGGAGGCAAGCGAAGCCAGCATCGAGTCGCGCGCCCGGCCCTTTTCGCGCCCGGTCAGCAGGCCGATTTCGACGCCGGCGCTCCGGGCGAGGCGCTGCAATACCTGATGGTGCTGCCGCGCCAGCACCTCGGTCGGCGCCAGCAGCGCAGCCTGCGCGCCGCTCTCGACCGCGATCAGCATCGCAATGAGCGCGACGACGGTCTTGCCGGCGCCGACGTCACCTTGCAGCAGCCGCTGCATGCGGTGCGGCGCTCGCATGTCGGCGGCAATCTCGGCGATCGCCTGGCGCTGGCTGATTGTCAGCGCAAAGCCAAAGCCGGCCTCGGCCTGCGCCTGCAATGCGCCGGTGCCCTCGAGCGCGCGGCCGCGCCGCCGGCGTCGCCTCGCGCGAACCAGCGCAACGGCGAGCTGTGAAGCAAGGATTTCGTCATACGCAAGACGCTGGCGCGCCGGCGTGTCGGGCGCCCGATCGGCGGCGTCCTGCGGGTTGTGGGCGGCGGCGAGAGCGTCGCGCCAGGCGGGCCAACCGCGTCGTTCGAGAAATGCCGGATCGAGCCATTCCGGTAATCCCGGTGCGCGCTCCACCGCCGCCGCGACGGCGCGCCCGACAACCCGCAGCGACAGACCGGCGGTCAGCGGATAGACCGGCTCGACCACCTTGACCCGCTCGGCCTCGCCCGGCGCCACGACGTGGTCGGGATGGACAATCTGCGGCATGCCGTCGTAGTATTCGACGCGGCCGCTGATCACCCGCTCGGCGCCGACCGGCAGCAGGCGCAGCAGCTGGTCGCCCCTCACATTGAAATAGACGAGCGTCAAAGCTCCGCTGCCGTCGCCGACGAACACCCGATAGGGGCGGCGGCCGATCCCCGGCTGGTGGCGCTCGACCTTGGCCGTGACCGTGACGACCGAGCCGTCGGGGTAATCACGCGGCTGAACCGCACCGACAGGCGGCGCGGCGCGGCGGTCGATGATTCCCGTCGGCAGGTGCCACAGCAGGTCGACTATATCCGGCCCGGCCGCTCGCTCGACCAGACGCGCCAATTGCGGCCCGATGCCGGCGAGCGCCGTCACCGGCGCGAACAGCGGATCGAGCAGGGCAGGGCGCATGGCTGCTAATATGGCTCCGATTGCCGGCTGACGCTCGGCCCCGTCATCTCTATATCCATGCCGGATGCCCGAGTCGGACGATCACATTCGCCGCAAGCGGCTGTTGCTGCGCGCGTGGCGCCGCGGCACGCGTGAGGCCGACCTCATCCTCGGGTCGTTCGCCGAATTGCACCTCGCCGGTTTCGATCGCGCCCGGCTCGACGCATTCGAAGCGCTGCTCGAAGTGCCGGACGCCGAACTCTTCGACTGGATCAACCGGATCAGCGAGCCTCCGGCGCAATACGATACCGACGTGACCCGCCTCCTTCTCGTTTTCCGTTACACCCCGCGGCCGACGTGACCGACCTGCAGAAACTGGCCTCTTCTCTCGGCGAAAGCCCTCGTGCGCTGACGCTGTTCGGCGCGCCCGAAGGACATGACGCGGCGACAATCGGCGCCCTCCTTGCCGCCGGCGCGGCCCGATCATGGCTGCATGTCTGTCGCGACGACAGCCGCATGGCACGGTTTGCCGCCGCGCTCGCCTTCTTCCACCCCGGCCTCGAAGTGTTGACCCTCCCGGCCTGGGACTGCCTGCCCTACGACCGCGTATCGCCGAACGGCGAGATCACCAGCCGCCGCATCGATACACTGACGCGGCTGGCGGTTGGGGACGGCGGCAAGGCGTCGATCGTGCTGACGACGATCAATGCGCTGGTGCAGCGCGTGCCGCCGAAGAAACTGTTCGACGGCCGCGTGCTGTCGCTCGGGCGAGGTGGCCGGATGCCGCTCGACCGGCTGCAGAGCTTCCTGCGCAACAACGGCTACAGCCGCACCGAAACCGTGCGCGAGCCGGGCGAATACGCGGTCCGCGGTGGCATCGTCGATCTGTGGCCCGCCGGCGCCGCACAGCCGATACGCCTCGATTTTTTCGGCGACACGCTCGACGGCCTGCGCAGCTTCGACGCGCTGTCGCAACGCTCGACCGGGACGCTCGACACCTTCGCGCTGCGTCCGGTCAGCGAGATCCTGCTCGATGACGCCGCAATCCATCGCTTCCGCACGCGCTATCGCGAGGCCTTCGGCGGACTGGGAACCGACGATCCGCTCTACGAAAGCGTCAGCGCCGGGCGCCGCCAGGCCGGCATAGAGCATTGGCTGCCGTTCTTTTACGAGAGCGTCGAAACGCTGTTCGATTACCTGCCCGGCGCCGCCGTATCGTTCGACCACCAAGCCGAAGACGCGCGCCTCCATCGCCTCGAAGCGATCGCCGATTTCTATGCTGCGCGCAGCAGCATCAGCCGCTCGCGGGCGGGTGATGCCCGCGGCGCCGCGCCGCTCTACCGTCCCGTGCCGCCGGACCAGATGTTCCTGGGCGACGCCGAATGGAAACGTGCGCTCGCCGGCCGCGCGGTGATCCAGCTCTCGCCCTTCGCGATGCCGCAGGACGAGCCGCGGCCGGATGCGTTCGACGCGGGTGCGCGGCCCGCCAGGAGTTTCGCCGCCGAGCGCGCCGATCCGAAGGTGAACCTGTTCGACGCGGTGCGCGATCACCTGCTGGCCGAGCAGCAGGCCGGCAAGCGCGCCGCGGTCGCCGCGTTCAGCGAAGGCTCGGCCGACCGCCTCGCCGCCGTATTGCGCGAGCGCGGCCTCGGCGACCTGCGCCGGGTGACCGATAGCCGCGCCCTTGCCAAACTGCCGAAAGCCGCCGTCGGTCTTGCGATCCTGCCGCTCGAACAAGGGTTCGCGGGCGCGACGCTGACGCTGCTCGGCGAGCAGGACATCCTTGGCGACCGGCTCGCCCGCGTGCCGCGCCGCCGCCGCAGCCTCGACGATTTCATCACCGAGGCGGCCTCCCTGTCGGCCGGCGATCTGGTCGTCCATGCCGAGCACGGCATCGGCCGCTATGACGGGCTGGAGACGATTGATGTTGCCGGCGCGCCGCACGATTGCCTGAGGGTCACCTATGCCGGCGACGACCGGCTGTTCGTGCCGGTCGAGAATATCGAGGTCCTGTCGCGCTACGGCTCTGAGGATGCCGGGGCGCAGCTCGACAAGCTCGGCGGCGTTGCCTGGCAGTCGCGCAAGGCGCGGGTCAAGCAGCGCATCCGCGAGATCGCCGGTGAACTCATCCGCATCGCCGCCGAGCGGCAATTGCGCCCGGGCGAAATGCTGGCGCCGCCCGAGGGGATCTACGAGGAGTTCGCGGCGCGTTTCCCGTATCCCGAGACCGAGGACCAGCTGCGCGCGATCGAGGACACGCTCGGCGACATGGCGGCGGGCAAGCCGATGGACCGGCTGATTTGCGGCGATGTCGGTTTCGGCAAGACCGAGGTGGCGCTGCGCGCGGCCTTTATCGCGGCGTTCGGCGGGGCGCAGGTCGCGGTCGTCGTGCCGACGACGCTGCTCGCCAGGCAGCATTATCGCACGTTCGCCGAGCGCTTTGCCGGGTTGCCGGTCAGGATCGCGCAGCTCTCTCGCCTTATCGCGGCAAAAGAGACCAAGCAGATCAAGGCCGATCTCGCCGAGGGCCGCATCGACATCGCGATCGGCACCCATGCGCTGCTCGCCAAGGACGTGCATTTCCAGCATCTCGGCCTTGTCGTCGTCGACGAGGAGCAGCATTTCGGCGTCGCACAGAAGGAACGGTTGAAGCGGCTGAAGGCCGATGTGCACGTCTTGACGCTGACCGCGACGCCGATCCCGCGCACGCTGCAACTGGCGCTGTCGGGCGTGCGGGAGATGAGCATCATCGCGACTCCGCCGATCGACCGGCTGGCGGTGCGCACGTTCGTGACGCCGTTTGATCCGGTCACCGTGCGCGAGGCGATCCTCCGGGAGCGCGACCGCGGCGGCCAGATCTTCTACGTTGCGCCGCGCATCGCCGACCTCGACGAGGTGCGCGAGGAACTGCGCAGGGTCGTGCCGGAGATCCGCGTCGCGGTCGCGCACGGCCGCATGCCGGCAGCGGAGCTCGAAACCGTTATGACGGCGTTCGACGAGCGCGCTTACGATCTGCTGCTGTCGACCAACATCATCGAATCCGGCCTCGACATCCCGACTGCCAATACATTGCTCGTGCATCGCGCCGATATGTTCGGGCTGGCGCAGCTCTACCAATTGCGCGGTCGGATCGGTCGCAGCAAATTGCGCGCCTACTGCTATCTGACATTGCCCGAACGAAAGAAGCTGGCACCGACCGCATTGCGCCGGCTGGAAGTCATGCAGATGCTCGACGCGCTCGGCGCCGGCTTCCAATTGGCGAGCCACGACCTCGACATCCGCGGCGCCGGCAACCTCCTGGGCGACGAACAGTCCGGCCACATCCGCGAGGTCGGCATTGAGCTCTATCAGAGCATGCTGGAAGACGCCGTCGCCGCCGCGAAACTCGGCGCCGGCCCGAACGGCGAAGATCTGGGTGAGGCGGCCGAAGAGGAATGGTCGCCCCAGATCACGGTCGGCATGCCGGTGCTGATCCCGGAAAACTACGTCGCCGATCTCGGCGTGCGGCTCGGCCTCTATCGCCGCATCGCGCAATTGCAGAGCCGGGCCGAAAGCGAGGCCTTTGCCGCCGAACTGATCGACCGCTTCGGCCCGCTGCCGGGCGAAGTCGAGAATCTGCTGCAGATCATCGCGATCAAGCGCGCCTGCCGCGCGGCCGGCGTCGAAAAGGTCGAAGCCGGGCCGAAGGGGGCGGTCGTCACATTGCGCGGCAACCGCTTCGCAAACCCGCAGGGCCTCGTCGAGTTGATCCAGAAGCATTCCGGCACATTGCGCCTGCGCCCCGACCAGAAGCTCGTCTACCTGCGCAACTGGGAGGACGAAGGCGCCCGCCTCAAAGGCGTCGCCGGCCTCCTGCAGGCTCTCGTCAATCTCGCTCGCTCCGCTAAAGAGGATGCGGCCGTCGCTCCGCCGCCGGCTGCGGAACCGGCCAAGGCCAGCGCTGCCGGGCGACGATAATCCAATCGAGGCAGGCGCCGGCCGGCGGAAGCCCGTTGTTGCAGCATATCGGCTCGATGAGGCAACTTATCGGAGGGTTTGTTGTTATAGCGGCTGACGTCGCGGAAAAAGGCGGGGTTTTTCAACCGGGGGATGGGCATGCTCAAGGTTGCGGTAGCCGACACGCCGCCGAGTTGGTTCGACAAGCCCGCCGGCACGGCGCGGCGCAAGCTCGCTCTGGCGATCGCGCGCCGGGAGCCGGGCAGTCGCAGTCCCCCGCGGGCTGCGGTGCAGGGCGGATCGGGTACCGCGACCGGCGATCTGCGGTTGGGCGAATTGTCCGTCCGCTGCGACGAGCTGCAGCGCGAGCGCGATGCCGCGATCGCCGAAAATCGCGAACTGCGCTCGCAACTCGCGGCGGCCGACGCCCGCGGGCCCGAGGGCCTGATGCCGCCGGCGTTTTTCAAGGAAAAGGTCCAGGCGGAAAAACAGCGGGATCGGGCGCTGCAGCGGAATGACGAGCTTGCCGCCGCGCTCGCGGCATTGCGCGCCGAACGCGACGCGGCGGTCGCCGAACTGGCGCATCTGCGCCGCGAAGCGCCCGGCACTCATTCCGCCAAGCTTGAGGCGGCGCTGGCGGAGATCTTCGCGCGAGATTGGCCGGGACTGGAGGGGATCGAGTTGCGGCTCCGCACGCATCGCGATTGACGGTCCCCGCGACAAGAGATGCTTGGCGAGGAAGAGCAGATGCCCCGGTTTTGGCGCAAGCAGCTGTATCTGCGTATCGGAAATTTCTGCTTTGATGCGAGCATCGCGGCGACCCTGCGCACGCTTGCCGCCGCCAGTGTCTTTATCATTGCCGTCGCTTATTTTCATTCGGAGCACGCCGCCTTGCGGCTGACGCGCGGCGCTTCGGTGGCGACGATCGAGGCAGGGGCGGCTCGCGCCGCGCCACCCATACCGAACACCCGCGATGCAGCGCGCGAGCGGTGCGGCAGGCGCGGCGGCGATTGGAATTACGGCAACGACACCTGCATCGTCCATCTGCCGTTCGACGCTTCTCTCGCAGCGGCAGCCGGCGGGCCGGTAAGCCGCAAGACGCCGGCCGCATCAGTTGCGTACGTGCGGCGCCCGGCGAACCCTGTTCGCTATTCCGGAAGCACCGCGTCGGGGTCGGCGCCATCGGAATGCGCCGCGTGCGGTGATGATGCGGCCGCGCTGCAATGCCTGAACTGCGGTACCGTGCACCCCCAGCTTCGCATCAAAACCGCGGCACGCGCCTGCGACGGGTGTGGCGAGCCGGCCGAGATCCTTAGCCCCGCCTGCAGCCTCATCCTGCGCCCCTGAGCGACCTCCGCGTATAACGGCGTTATTGAGCCGGCACCTTGAGCGGCGACGGCTGGGCCGGCCGCGCCATCTCAGCGTCGATTTCATCGATCGTACGGCCGCGCGTCTCGACGCCGATGAAGGCGATCGCGATGGCGCCGAGCACATACCAGAAAGCGAAATAGTTCATCGCCGGGATCAGTGCGCCGAGCGTCGCCGCCGGTTTCACGTAATTCGACGAGCCGGCGATCAGCGCCAAACCAGCCGGCCCGATAAACTTGCCGAGATTGCCGACGCCGTAGACGACGCCCATGCCGCTGGCACGCAGGTTGGCTGGCCAGATCTCGGCCATATAGGGGCCGACGATCGAATAGTTGCCGCTGCCGAAGAAGCTCTGCAGCAGGATCATCAAGAAAAACAGCGATGTATACGGCGTCGCCGGGCCGAGATAGAGATTGTGGAAATAGCCGGCCAGCGACATCCCGACGCCGCCGATCAGCGACGACAGCACAATGCCGCCGCGCCGCCCCATCGCATCGGAGAGCCACGAACAGAAGAAGCGGCCGATGATGCCGGCGATGCTGACCCACACCAGCAGTCCCGAGGCTTCGGCGGCGCTGATGTGCTCCACCATCTGGAACAGCACGACCATCCACAGCGCCAATGCAACGCCGCCCGTTTGGGTCAGCCCGGTCAGGCAGCCGACGACCAGGCTGCGCGGGTATTTCCACAATTCGCGCCACGGCGTTCGCTGCACCTCGGGTGCCGCCGCCGGCAATTCGATCGTCGCCGGATCGACCATCAGCGCCCAGGCGATCGATTTGCGCGCTTCGTCGAGGCGGCCGCGGCGGATCAGCCAATGCGGCGACTCCGGCACCCAGGCGCGCACCAGGAGGCTCAGCGCCGCCGGGATCAAGCCGACCAGCGCGACGCCGCGCCAGCCGATATCATGCGCCAGGTATTTGCCGACGAGCCCGCCGAGCATCAGGCCAGCCGGCAATAGCGAGGTCGTCAGCCCGGTCACCCAGCCGCGCTTCGACGCCGGCACGAATTCCTGCACGACGATGATGTCGACGGCGTAAAGCCCGGTCACGCCAAGACCGACGAACAGCCGGCACACCGCGAGGAAGATCCAGTTGCCCTCCGGCGCCAGCGCCATCAGGCCGGTCGGGATCGAGAAATTCAGCACGGTCAGGATCATCGCCGCGCGCCGGCCGATGCGGTCGGCGACCCAGCCCCAGAACGAGGAACCGAACGGCGCCGCGATACCGGCGGCAAACAGGATCGCCGCCGACTGACCGAACGTCAGGTGCCAGGGCTTGACGATAAACGCCAGGATAATGCCGATCAGGAAGAAGTCGAAAAAGTCGAGCATGTCGCCGATCGTCGCGGCGACAAATATCTTCCATTGGTTAATCGTCAATTTCTTCTGCTGTTCCAGCAGTTGAAGCATGGCGCTGCCCTCCCGGAGCCGATCGAGGCGGCCCTCCTTGTTTCCTGTCGGCGTACGGCGAATCGCCGCGACCGCAAGCCACAGTAAATGAGCAAATCGGCTCTTGTCATGCGCAAAGATGCGGCGAAAGCGACTGCAGGCGGCGATCGATCGCCGCCTGCGCGCCGCGTGGCGATTGCACCCAAGGCTCCGGATCGGTCGGCCCTCGCCGCGACCGCGCCGCGGGTCGCCGGTGCCGGCGCGCAAATGCCGCGCGGGCATCGGGCAGGCGGGAACAACGTTTTCTGTTAGAGTCGGCAGGCGCGCAACGCGGGAGAAGCTCGATGGGGTAGCGGCAGGTCCGCCGAGAAAGCCGCCGGAAGGTGCCTCGTGCAATGGCTGCGGCCTATGCTGTGCGCTGCAGCTGTGCCCGCTTGCCGAGGAGTTCATCGCCGACGCCGCGGCGCCCTGCCCGGCGATGGAATTTGCCGACGGTCGCTTCTGGTGCGGGCTGGTGCGGCGGCCCAGCCGATATTTCGGCATTCCGGCCTCGGGCGAACGGCTCATCGGCGCGCTCGTCCGCGCCGAACTCAGCATCGGCGAAGGCTGCGACGCCAGCGATTGAAGCGCTTGCGCTCGCCGCCGCGGTCAGTAGCCGCGCGCCGGGTCGACGGTATGG
Organism: Allostellaceae bacterium; assembly: GCA_035504075.1. Classification (GTDB taxonomy): domain Bacteria; phylum Pseudomonadota; class Alphaproteobacteria; order ATCC43930; family CGMCC-115725; genus DATARH01. The sequence continues at coordinate 34,022 of DATJSO010000135.1, forward strand.
GCGACCGGCAGGCCCGCTTCGAAGCGGCGGATCGCCTCCGCCATGATCGGCGCCGCGCTCGCCGGATTGGTGATGCCGGCGATGTGCGGCGTCACGAGAATGCGCGGGTGACGCCAGAACGGATGCTCGGGCGGCAGCGGTTCGGTGTTGAAGACATCGAGGACGGCGCCCGAGAGTTGGCCCGCGTCGAGGGCGGCGATCAGATCGGCGTCCACCAGATGGCCGCCGCGCCCGGCGTTGACGAGCCCGGCGCCGCGCGGCAATTGCGCAAACATCCGGGCATTGAGGATGCCGACTGTCGCACCGGTCAGCGGCAGCAGGCAGACGATGATCTCGCTTCCCGCGAGCAATGCCGCGAGGCCGTCCGGCCCGGAATAGGTGGCAAAGCCGGGCACCGACTTGGCGCTGCGGCTCCAGCCGGCGACCGGGAAGCCGAGCGCCCGGAGCTTGCCGCCGGCGTCCTCGCCGATCGTTCCGAAGCCCAGGATGCCGACGGGCCGCTCGGCCGCATTTTTCTGTGGCCGCTCGAGCCATGTTCCGAGGCGCTGTTGCGCCAGGTAATCGAGGTCGTGCCGATGCAGCCGCAGCACGCCGAGCGCGACGAATTCGCTCATCGCCGCCGATAGGCAGGGATCGACGAGGCGCACGACCGGCACCCCGCGCGGCAGCTGCGGATCGCTCAGCAGATGGTCGACGCCGGCGCCGAGCGACAGGATCAATTGAAGTTTCGGCAGCGACGCCAGCAGACCGCGCGGCGGCCGCCACACGATCGCATAATCGATTGCCGCGGGGTCGCCGATCTCCGGCCAGATGCGGAATTCGCGCTCGGGCATCAGCCGCTCGATCTCGCTGCGCCAGCGCGTCGCCGAGTCGACGGTCGAAGAGAACAGGATCGCCATCCTGCGCCGCCTATCGTGCGCCCATCATTTCGCGTCGCCGAAAATCGGATAGATGACGCGGTCGCCGGGCCGGATCCCGAGCCGTGCCGCGGTGCCTCCGTTCAGTTCGATGACCGCGCGCACCGGCGCCGCCGCCGCGATCGGCTCAAGCGAGCCGGGCACCGCGCGCTGGCGGATATTGACGATGCGGCCCCGCGCATCGACGAACAGCATGTCGAGCGGGATCCACGTGTTTTTCATCCACATCGCGACGCGCTGCGGCTCGGCGAAGTCGAAGATCATGCCGGCGTCGGGCGCAAGGTGCTGCCGGAACATCAGACCCTGTTCGAGCTGCGCCGGCGTCGTTGCCACCTCGACGGCGAATTCGTGCGGCCCGCCGGCGGTCATGATCGTCAGCGAGGCGGTCGGGAAATGCTGCAGCTCGGCGCGCGCGAACGCGGCCGGCAGCACCGTCAGCAGCAGCGCCAGCAGAAATCGGCGGCGGGCGATCAGGGTGGGCGACATGGCGGATCTCGAAAGCGGCAACCCACTGTACCATGGCGGCAGACGTTCCGGAGAGCCAGCAATGCCGCACAATACTCGTCACCCAGCCACGATCGCGGCGCAGGCGCTCGGCTGGATCGACCGGGAGACCGGCGCCGTGATCCTGCCGGTGCACACCGCGACAACCTTTGAGCGCGACCCCGACAACCAGTACCGCCGTGGCCGCAACTACGGGCGGGCCGACAATCCCGGCTACGATCAGCCCGAGGCGCTGATCACCGCGCTCGAGGGCGGCGCCGCCTCGCTGTTGTTCGCCTCCGGCATGGCGGCGGCGACCGCGGTGTTCCGCAGCCTGCCGGTGGGAGCACATGTCGTCGCGCCGCGCATCATGTATTGGAGCTTGCGGCGCTGGATCGCCGGCGCCGCCGGAAAAGGGCTCTTCACGGTCGATTTCGTCGACATGACCGCGCCCGCCGAGTTGCGGGCCGCGGTTCGGCCGGGCACGACCGCCCTCGTGTGGATCGAGACCCCCGCCAACCCGCTCTGGTCGATCACCGATATCGCCGCGGCCGCCGATATCGCGCACCGCGCGAGCGCCCGCCTTGCTGTCGACAGCACCGCCGCAAGCCCGGTGTTGACCCGGCCCATCGAACACGGCGCCGATCTCGTCGTGCATTCGGCGACGAAGTACCTGAACGGCCACAGCGACGTGATCGCCGGCTCGCTGACCGCCGCGCGCCGCGACGAGTTCTGGGAGCGGCTGGTCGCCGAACGCAGCAGCGGCGGCGCCATCCTCGGCAGCTTCGAGGCCTATCTGCTGCTGCGCGGCATGCGCACGCTGTTTCCCCGGGTCGAGCGCGCCTGCCGCTCGGCGCAGCTCGTCGCCGAGCGCATGGCACAGCATCCGAACGTCGAGGCGGTGCTGTATCCCGGTCTGCCCGGCCACTGCGGCCACGATATTGCCGCGCGCCAGATGACCGGCGGGTTCGGCGGCATGCTGAGCTTGCGCGTCAAGGGTGGCGAGGCGGCAGCGGTCGCCGCGGCGGCCCGGCTCGGCGTCTGGAAGCGGGCGACCTCGCTCGGCGGCGTCGAAAGCCTCGTCGAGCATCGTGCCTCAATCGAGGGTGCCGGCAGCCCGGTGCCGCCCGACCTGCTGCGCCTGTCGGTCGGCATCGAGGATGCCGGCGACCTGATCGCCGATCTCGACGCCGCGCTCGCGTAAGCCGGAGCGTCGTCAACCGCCTCACACATTGAAGCGGAAATGCATGACGTCGCCGTCCTGCACGACATAGTCGGCGCCTTCGAGGCGCATCCGGCCGGCGTCCTTGGCGCCCTGCTCGCCGCCGCAGGCGACGAAATCGGCATACGCAATCGTTTCGGCGCGGATGAACCCCGCCTCGAAATCGCTGTGAATGGTCCCGGCAGCCTGCGGCGCCTTGGTGCCGCGGGGAATCGTCCAGGCGCGCGCCTCTTTCGGTCCGGCTGTCAGGAAGGTGATCAGCTCCAGGAGGCCGTAACCGGCGCGGATGACCTGGTCGAGCCCGGTCTCGCCAAGGCCGAGGGCGGCGAGAAACTCGCGCCGTTCCGCCGGGTCGGCGAGCACCGCCAACTCGGCTTCGATCGCCGCGGCGATGACGACGGACCCGGCGCCTTGCGCTGCGGCATGATCGGCGACGCGGCGGCTCGACGCGTTGCCCGTTGCCGCTGCAGCTTCATCGACATTGGCGACGTAGAGGACCGGCTTGGCGCTCAGCAATTGCAGTTGCCGCAGATTGTGCCGCTGCTCCGCCGGCAGGGCGGTGCGGCGCGCCGGCACGCCGTTCTGCAGGCCGGCGAGCACCGGCTCGATGACGGCGAGTTGCGCTCTCGCTTCCTTGTCACCGCCGCGCGCCCGCTTCTGCGCCGCCGCGGCGCGGCGCTCCAGGCTGTCGAGGTCGGCCAGCATCAATTCGGTCTCGACCGTCTCGGCGTCGCGGATCGGATCGACCGCACCCTCGACATGGACGATGTTATCGTCCTCGAAACAGCGCAGAATATGCGCGATCGCATCGACCTCGCGCAGATGGCCGAGAAACTGGTTGCCGAGACCCTGCCCCTTCGATGCGCCGCGCACGAGACCGGCGATGTCAACGAATTCGAGCTGCGTTGGCACGATCCTCACCGATTTCGCGAGCCGTGCGCAGATCTCGAGCCGCGCGTCGGGCACGGCGACGCGACCGACATTCGGCTCGATCGTGCAGAACGGGTAATTCGCCGCCTCGGCCGCCTGGGTCGCGGTCAGAGCATTGAACAGGGTGGATTTGCCGACATTCGGCAGCCCGACGATGCCGCAGTTGAAGCCCATGATGTCCTTGGCGTCGCGACGGCAACCGCTCCCGAAAGCCGCGCTCCGGGAGCGGTCGCGCGCTCTATTTATGTTCTGGCGCGGCGAAATCCAGGCGGCGAGATTGGGCTGCGGCGATGGCGGGTGCAGGTGACTGGGCGATGAGCCGGACGGGGCGTGCTTCATGTGCGGCATAGCCGGCCTGTGGGACCGGCTGCGGCGCCGCCCGCCGGAAGGCGTTTCCGCCTGCGTCGCGGCGATGACCGCGAGGCTCGCGCATCGCGGCCCGGACGAAGGGCGCATATGGAGCGATGCCGCGGCCGGGCTCGCACTGGGCCACCGCCGCCTGTCGATCGTCGAATTGTCGCCGGCCGGCGCCCAGCCGATGATCTCCTCATGCGGCCGTTTTGTCCTGTCGTATAACGGCGAGATCTATAATGCGGTCGAGTTGCGGACCGAACTGATCGATGCCGGACGGCGTTTTCGCGGCCGCAGCGATACCGAAATCATCGTCGAGGGAGCCGCCGTGTGGGGCCTTGCGGCGACGGTCGGGCGGCTCATTGGCATGTTCGCGATGGCGTTGTGGGACCGCGAGAGCCGGGCGCTCTTCCTCGTGCGCGACCGGCTCGGCATCAAGCCGCTCTACTGGGCGGAGTTTTCCGGCAGTTTTCTGTTCGGTTCGGAGCTGAAGGCGCTGCGCGCGGATACGTCGTGGTCGCCCGAACTGGATCGCGACGCGCTCGCCGCTTATCTGCGCTGCGGTTATGTGCCGGCGCCGCATACGATCTATCGCGGCGCGCAGAAACTGCCGGCGGGCACGATCCTGACGATCGCCGCCGACGGGGCGCCGGCGCTGACGCCGTACTGGTCGCTCGCCGACATCGCGCGCCGCGGCCAGGAGGCGCGCTTCGCCGGCACCGAGGAGGATGCCGCCGGCGCGCTGGAGGGGCTGCTGCGCGATGCCGTCGGCCGGCGCATGGTCGCCGACGTGCCGCTTGGCGCGTTCCTGTCGGGCGGCATCGACTCCTCGACCGTCGTCGCATTGATGCAGGCGCAGAGCGCGCGGCCGGTGCGGACGTTTTCGATCGGCTTCCGCGAAGACGGCTACGACGAAGGGCAGAATGCCGCTGCCGTTGCCCGCCACCTCGGGACCGATCACACCGAGCTCTACGCCTCGCCGCAGCACGCGCTCGACGCGATCCCGCGCCTGCCCGAGATGTACGACGAGCCGTTTGCCGATTCCTCGCAGATCCCGACCTTTCTCGTTTCGCAGATGACCCGCGGCCACGTCACGGTCGCACTGTCGGGCGATGGCGGCGACGAATTGTTCGGCGGCTATACCCGCTATTTTCGCGGCCGCGCGCTGCTGCGCGCCGTAACGGTCGCGCCACCGCCGCTGCGGGCATTGGCGGCCGGCGGCATGCGGGCACTGTCGCCGGCGGCCTGGTCGGCGCTCGGCGCGGTCATTCCCGAACAGCTCCGGCCGGCGCAGCTCGGCGACAAGATCCATAAGCTTGCCGGCGTCCTGACCGACAGCGCCGGGCAGGGCGATGTCTATCGCCGCCTCGTCAGCCTATGGGACGATCCCGCGGATATCGTGCGAGGTGGTCGCGAGCCGGCCGGACCGCTTGATGATCCTCGGCTGCCGGCCGTGCTGCCGGATCCGGTCGAGCGCATGCAGTACCTCGACATGCTGACCTATCTGCCCGACGACATCCTGACAAAGCTCGACCGGGCGTCGATGGCGGTATCGCTGGAGGCGCGCGTGCCGCTGCTCGACCACCGGCTGGTCGCGTTCGCCTGGATGCTGCCGCCGGCAATGAAGGCGGCCGACGGGATCGGCAAGCGGGTGCTGCGCCGCGTGCTCTATCGCCATGTCCCGCGCCGGCTGGTGGACCGGCCGAAGATGGGCTTCGCGATGCCGGTCGGCGACTGGCTGCGGCGCGAGCTGCGCGACTGGGCCGAGGACCTGCTCGATGAGCGCGAACTGGAACGCGGCGGGATTTTCGCGGCGGCCGCGATCCGCCGGCGCTGGCGCGAGCACCTGGGCGGCAGCCGCAACTGGCAGGCCTCGCTGTGGGCGGTGCTGATGTTCCAGGCGTGGCGGCGACGCTGGCTGTCTTAGGCCATGCAGTCGGTATTGGTATCAATCCACCTCCGCGGCACTCGCGCGCTTGACCCGCGGCCGTCCTGTTCAGCAGAACGGGGTGTGCAGCCATGCCCCCGCTCAAAGCGGGGTGGGGTCGGCTAACAGCTGCCGCGGCCAAAGCCGCGCCGCAACGCGGCCAGGGCTGCCGGCTCGGCCGTCGCCCGCCAAAAGCACGAATAGTTCGGATTGGCGCGCAGTTCGCTGTCGGCAAACGCCAGCTGCCTGTCGAGCGGCGGACAGCCCGGCGCGCCGGCAAATTGGCGAAGGCGCCTGAGGCGCGTGCCGCCCCACTGGTAGATATAGCGCAGGTCGGCGGCGCCTCTGGCGCATGGCCGGTAGCCGCTCTCGATGCGGGCGTGTTCCGCCAGAGCCTCGCTCTGGTATGGCCGGTAGCCGGCGGCGGAAAACCAGCGAATGATCTCGGCGCGCACCTCGGCCGGCGTCGTCGGTTCCGGGTACTGCGGCAACGGCGCCGGAAGCGGGAATTCCGGCGTCGCGGCAACCACTGGAAAAGCCGGCGGCTTGACCGTGCAGGCCGACAGCAGCAATGCGGCGCCGAGCGCCGCAGCCGCAGGACGCATGACCTCCGCGGCGCGCGCAGACACGACAGCCGTGCAACCTGACCGCGGCGGCGCCGGCAGAGCTTATCGCCGGCGTGGGATCAGCCGAGATGAGCCGGCTTGTCGCAGGGCACCGTACCGATCTCGCCCGGCGTCGACACTTCGATGATCTCGAAATCGTCCGACGTGCGCAGTTCATTGTGCTTCAGGCCGCCGGGGATGAACACCGAGTCGCCCGATTCGCAGCGCAGCATTTCGCCCGTTTCGAATTCGAGTTCGACCCAGCCGTTCAGCACGTAGACGAACTGGCTTTCGCAGACATGGTAGTGCCAGCCGGTCGGCTGCGTCATGCCGGTCTTGGCTTTCGTGATCTGGGCGCGCATCGCGCCGCCGCTCGCATCCTTCGCGCCGAGATCGCGATAGGTGAAGAAATCGCGCCGCCCCGGCACCATGACCGGTCGCTTGGCGGTCGTATGGCCGAGTTTTGTTCCCGATTTCTGCGTGAATGTCGCCACGTCGTCAGGCATCGCACTCTCCTCGCGATCGTTGCGGCATCGTAAAAGACCGGCCGCGGCGGGGCAAGATGCGCCTCAGCCGTCGCCATCGCGGCGGGCGAGTTCGTAGAGCGCGATCGCGGCGGCGTTCGAGACGTTGAGGCTCGGCTGCGCCGGCCGCGTCGGCAGCCGCGCGAGAAAATCGCATTCCTCGCGCACCAGCCGGCGCAGCCCGCTCCCCTCGGCGCCGAGCACGAGGGCGACGCGCGATCCCGGATCGAGGGCGGCAAGCGGTTTCGGCGCGGCGGCATCGAGGCCGCAGCACCAGAACCCGGCGGCCTTCAGCCGCGCGAGCGTGCGCGCGATGTTGACGGCGCGCACCAGCGGCACAAGTTCGAGCGCGCCCGAGGCGGCCTTGG
>DATJSO010000136.1:0-5775 GCA_035504075.1 Allostellaceae bacterium
TATTTGTGGTTCCGGTTCGAATGGCAGTTTGCGCTCGGCGCCATGATCGCCAACGTGCACGACGTCGTGCTGACCGTCGGCTTCATGTCGCTGACGCGGGTCGATTTCGACCTGACCAGCATCGCGGCGCTGCTCACCATCGTCGGCTATTCGCTCAACGACACGGTGGTGATCTACGACCGCATCCGCGAAATGCTGCGCCGCTACAAGCGCATGTCGATGCCCGACCTTTTGAACATATCGGTCAACGCCACGCTGTCGCGCTCGATCGTCACCCACCTGACGGTCGCCTGCTCGCTCCTGGCGCTGCTCCTGTTCGGCGGCCAGGCGATCCGCAGCTTCACCGCCACCATGATGTTCGGCGTGGTGCTGGTCGGCACCTACACGTCGGTGTTCATCGCCTCGCCGATCCTGATCTATCTCGGCGTCGGCACCGGCCGCATGGGCGGCGCCGAAGAGCCGGAAACGCCGCCGGCGCCGCCCGCCGGCGCGCCGACACCGGCGAAGCCCGAAACCTCGCGGCCGGCGCCGTCGCGGCCGACGGCGCGTCGCGTCCGGGCCCGGCGGTAGTGGACGCGCAATCGCGTCATCTGCCCCGTCAGGCGCTGATCGATGCCCATGGCGCCGGCGGCTTCCGCTTCGCCGAACTGTCGCACCGCGGATCGCTGCTCTGCCTGCCCGACGGCATCTGGCCGTGGCCGGTGGCGGCTCCTACGGCCCTGACTGACGAGGCGCTGTCGCTGGTGTTCGACCGCGCCGGCGAACTCGATTTCTTCATCGTCGGTACGGGTGCCGCGCCGTGGGTCATGCCGGCGCCGCTGCGGACGCGGTTTCGCGAGGCCCACGTCTCGGTCGACGCCATGACGACGGGGCCGGCGGTGCGGACCTACAACGTCATGCTGATGGAAGGCCGCCGCGTCGGCGCCGGCCTGATCGCCGTCGACTAATGCTGATAGGGTGGGCGTCGTGCAGGACGCCTTCGCCTATTGCGCCGAGCTGGTGCGCGCCGCCGACCACGATCGCTATCTGGCGACGTTGTTTGCAGCTGCCGAGCGGCGCGGCGCGCTGTTCGCGCTCTATGCCTTCAACAGCGAAGTCGCACACGTGCGCGATGTGGCGCGGCAGCCGCTCGCCGGCGAAATCCGGCTGCAATGGTGGAGCGAAGTATTGCGCGGCGAACGCGACGGCGAGGCCAACGCCAATCCGGTGGCGACCGCGCTGCTGCAAACGATCGCGCGCTATCAACTGGGCACCGACAAATTGCTTGACCTGATAGAGGTGCACCGCTTCGACCTCTACGACGAGCCGATGGCACGAGTCGCGGATCTGGAAGTTTATCTGAAAAGCACATCTTCGGCTGTGTTCGCGCTGGGCGGCAAGATTCTCGCTGGCGGCGAGCCGGGCGCCGTTTCGGAGCCGACAGGGATCGCGTACGGCATCGCCGCGCTGCTGCAGGCATTCGCCCGCCACGCGGCGCGCGGCCAGCTCTATGCGCCAGCCGATCTGCTCGACTGTCACGGCGTGCGCAGAAGCGACGTGTTCGCTGGGCGCTCGTCGGCAGGTCTCAACGCCGCGCTCGGCGAACTGCGCAAACTTGCCCGGCAGAATTTGACTGCTGCCCGCGAAAACGTGGCGCGGCTTCCTGCCGCGGCGCTGCCAGCCTTTCTGCCGCTGGCTCTGGTGCGGCCGATGCTCGATCGCCTGGAACGCAGCGACGCGTTTGTCCCGCCCGACGTGCCCGGTTGGCGCCGGCAGTGGCTGATCTGGCGCGCGGCACGCAATCCGGCCCGCATCGCTGGATAGGGCTTAGAATGCGAAGCGGTCGCGCAGGTTTCGCCGCTCCGAGACGATACGGCCGACCAGCGCGCGCTCGTCCTCGTTTTTGACCAGCGGTCCGATCAGGTCGAGCTGGTTCATGGCGACGAGTTCGAGAATCTCGCTGCGCACTTCGCCCGCTCCGTTACGCGGCAGGGCGTCGACGACTTGCAGGTATTCGGGGCCGCCGCGGCCGAGAAAGTCGCGCAGCTCGCGATCGCCGGCGCTGCCTTCGACAAAGGCGTAGAGCCCGGTGCCGGTGCGGCGATCGGGAAAGGCGACGACCGCCACGTCGCGCACATGCGGATGGGTGCGCAGCCGCGCCGCAATCGCCGGCGCGTCGCGGACGTAGCGCAGCCCGCGGCCTTCGCGGTCGGTGACATTCAGTCCGCGGGTCACCGCGTAATAGAGTTTCTTGCCGGTCGCCATCCAGGCACGCGTAATGAAGCTCTTGCGCGCCAGGACCTGTCGTTCGGCGGCGGTAAGAGCACCGGGCGCATACCGGCGCTTGTGCTTGAGCAGATGCCGCAGATCCTCGTAGCGGGCGATACGGAACAAAGCGCCGCGGCGGCCGCGGCTGGAAAAGCGCGAGGCGAGCTGGAAATCGGTCAGATAGGCGCGGCCACCCGCATAGAGCCAGTTCTGCTCCTTGGCGAGATCGTTGTGGGTGATGCCGGCACGATGCAGGGCGCGCAGCGCCGCCTTGGCGGAGCGGAAATAACCGGCATCGCCATGCGGTTTGGCGACATGCAGCGGCACGCCCTCGATCCAGCCGCGCACCAGTACGTGCCGGCCGGCAAGCAACAGCGGCGGCGCGATACCGAGTCCGTCGGTCGCCGCCAAGGCGCGCCGCTCGCGCCAGAACAGCAAATAGGCAAGCGGGCGGCTCCACCACGGCACGCCATCGAGCCGGCGCAGCACCGCGTCGACCTCGCCGGCATCGCCGCGGAAGCGGCCGCGCTCGATGGCCGAAAAGATATCCCGCTTGAGCACGACGCCGCCGCGCCAGCGGCCGGCAAGCTCATCGGGCACTTCGCATCCGGTCATGGCAGGCGTCTAGCACAAAACCGGGCAAGTCACGCGCCAGTCACGCGCCAGTCACGCGCCAGTCACTCGCCAGTCACTCGGCGGCGCGCGCGAGGCCGGCGCCGGCCCAGGCTTCCAGATCGGCGCGGGCCCGGGCGCAAAGCGCTTGGCGCTGTGCCTGCTTCCTGTCACCGCGTGCGCCGGCACTGCGAAGCGGCGGAAACAGTCCAAAATTGACGTTCATGGGCTGGAACGAACGGGTGCCGGCATCGATGGTCTCGATGTGTCCCCCGGTGATGTGGCCAAGGAGCGCGCCGTGGGCGGTCGTTGGCGGCGGCAGCTGCGGCGCTTGGCCCAACCGCTCGGCGGCGGCGAAACGCCCGGCCAGCAGACCGATTGCCGCCGATTCGACATAGCCCTCGCAGCCCGTGATCTGCCCGGCAAAGCGCAGCCGCGGCATTGCCCGCAGCCGCAGCGTCTCGTCGAGCAGCTTCGGCGAATTGAGAAACGTGTTGCGATGTAGACCGCCGAGCCGGGCAAACTCGGCATGAGCGAGGCCGGGAATGGTGCGGAAGATACGCACCTGCTCGCCATGTTTCAGCTTGGTCTGGAAGCCCACCATGTTGAACAGGGTGCCGAGCTTGTTGTCCTGGCGCAGCTGGACCACCGCATAGGGTTTTTCACCCGGACGGCGTGGATTGCTGAGCCCGAACGGCTTCATCGGACCGTGGCGCAGCGTTTCACGGCCGCGTTCGGCCATGACTTCGATCGGCAGGCAGCCGTCGAAATACGGCGTCGCGCTCTCGAAATCGCGGAAGGCGGTTTTGTCCCCAGAGAGCAGCGCGTCGACGAAAGCCTCATATTGTTCACGGCTGAGCGGACAATTGATGTAATCGGCGCCGGAGCCGGCCGGCCCGGCCTTGTCGTAGCGCGACTGGAACCAGGCGATGTCGAAGTCGATCGTGTCGCGATGCACGATCGGCGCAATGGCATCGAAGAACGCCAGCGCATCCTGCCCGGTCACGCCGCGTATCGTGGCGGCCAGTGCCGGAGAGGTGAGCGGGCCGGTGGCAATAATCGTGCTGTCCCAGTCGGGCGGCGGTACGGAAACTTCCTCGCGGCGAATTTCGATCAGCGGTTCGGCTTCTAGCGCGGCGGTGATCGCGTCGGCAAAGCCTTCGCGATCGACGGCGAGCGCGCCGCCCGCCGGCAGCTTATGGGCGTCGGCGGTGCGCATCACCAGCGAGCCGAGCGCGCGCATCTCCGCGTGCAGGAGGCCGATGGCGCTGCCCTCGGCATCGTCGGCGCGAAATGAATTGGAGCAGACCAGTTCGGCGAGTTTTCCGGTCTTGTGGGCGGCAGTGGTGCGCTGCGGGCGCATTTCGTGCAGCACCACCGGGAGGTCGCGGCGCGCGATCTGCCAGGCGGCTTCCGAACCGGCAAGACCGCCGCCGACGATATGGACTGGTTGCATGGGGTGCATCGCCCGCGAAACTTAGGCGCGGGGCAACGATGCGGCAATGGCGGCCGACCGGCGCGGCCGCCGTGCTATTGGCCCGTCTTGCGGCCTCTGGTATAGGCGGGCGTTGCCGGGCGTGACATCGCCCGCCACGGGATTGCTGCAAATGTCCGTCGATGCCGAGACCGTCCGCCGCGTCGCGCATTTGGCGCGGGTTGCGGTCGCCGATGACGAGGTGGAGGCGCTGGCCGGCGAGCTGAACGCCATTCTCGCCTTCGTCGAGCAGCTCGGCGAGGTCGATGTCAACGGTGTCGAGCCGATGACCTCGGTGACGCCGATGGCGATGAAGATGCGGAAGGACGAGATTACCGATGGCGCCATGGCCGACGCGATCATGCAGAATGCGCCGGCGCGGGAGGACCATTTTTTTCTCGTGCCCAAGGTGGTCGAATAGCCAGATGGTCGAATAGTCATGTGTCTCGCCTGCGAACAGGATGCGATTTGGTTCGCCTATCTCGAAAGCCGAGGGCTGTTGAAGCCCGACGATCCGGCGGCGGTGGACGCGTTGTTCGGCGCGTTTCCGGTGCAGCCGCTGCCGATGCAAGGCGGGGATGGCGAGCAACCGGCGCCTGCGCCTGCCGCCGGCGCGAGTGAAAACAACAAGTCTGCTGAGAATCCGTTTTCCTGCGACGATCCCGCCGCCGTTAAATGATCGATCTCGCATCGCTTACGCTGGCGCAGGCACGCGACGCCTTGCGCCGCCGCGAGTTTTCCGCAACCGAACTGGCCAACGCGCATATTACCGCGGTCGAAAGCGCGCGCCCGCTCAACGCCTTTGTGCTGGAGACGCCGGAGCGCGCCCGCGCCATGGCGCAGCAAGCCGACATCCGGCTGGCAAAGGGCGAGGGCGGACCGCTCGAAGGTCTGCCGCTGGCGATCAAGGATTTGTTCTGCACCGCGGCGGTCCGCACTACCGCGTGCTCGCATATTCTTGAGAATTTTGTTCCGCCCTACGAGTCGAGTGTCACCGCAAATCTGTGGCGTGACGGCGCCGTGCTGCTCGGCAAGACCAACAATGACGAGTTCGCCATGGGCTCGTCGAACGAGACCTCCTGTTTCGGACCGGTGAATTCGCCGTGGCGGCCGCGCGACTCGGAGCAAAATTTCGTTCCGGGCGGTTCCTCGGGCGGGTCTGCGGCGGCCGTTGCGGCCGGACTGTGTGCGGGAGCCGCCGGCACCGATACCGGCGGCTCGATCCGCCAGCCGGCGGCTCTTTGCGGCATTGTCGGGCTGAAGCCGACCTATGGCCGCTGCTCGCGCTGGGGCATCATCGCCTACGCGTCGTCGCTCGACCAGGCCGGTCCGTTCGCGCGCACCGTGCGCGACTGCGCGATCCTGCTGCGCTCGATGGCGGGACACGACGCCAAGGACACGACCTGCGTCGATTTGCCGGTGCCCGATTACGAGAAGGCCGT
>DATJSO010000137.1:0-26233 GCA_035504075.1 Allostellaceae bacterium
CGGCGCCGCACACGATGCGGTTGGCGGGCGGCGCCGAATAGCTGCCGGCGACCCCGGCCGAAAGAGGGTGCATCGTCGGGATGATGGCGCGCGCGCCCAAACTCGTCGCAACCGGTGCGGCCAGCGCCTCGGCCAGCGCCAAGACCTCCGCCCCGGCGCCCGAGGCGGCGGCGCCGTCGCCGGCGACGATCGCGACGCGCCGGGCGCCCATCAGCACCGCGGCGGCGCGTTCGAGGTCGCGTTCGTCGGCGACCGGCCGATGCACCGGGATCGCGCGCGGCTCGGCTTCGATCGAGGGCGGCTCGGCGGTCTGCCCGAGCTCGATGACATCGCCCTGATGCCCGCTGAAATCGAGATGCGTCGGGCGCGCCGTATCGGCGAGCGCCGAACGCCACGCCAAACGCAGCAGGCGCGGCAATTCGCTGGTCGCATAGACCGGCGACGAAAACTTCGTCACGGCGGCGAACAGCGGCGCATGCGCAATTTCCTGATAGGAATTGCGATGCTGGAACGACGGCTCCTTGTGGCCGGTCAAGGCGATGACCGGGCTGCGGCCGAGCCACGCATCTTGCAAGCCGGAGGCGAGGTTGGCGGCGCCGACGGATTGCGCCATGCAGACACCCGGGCGCCCGAGCACGCGGGCGTAACCGTCGGCCATATAGGCCGCCGCCTTCTCGGAATGGGCGAGGACCGGGCGGACGCCGAGATCGTCGAGCTGCAACAGCGTCCGGCGCATCACGGATTCGACAAAGAACACATGGCTCATGCCGGTCCCCGCGAGGGCGCGCGCCAGCCATTCCGCGCCGTTCATCGTGCTCTGGTCGCTCATCGCATCTCCTCCTCAGCGCAGATTTCGTGTTGCCGCTATCCTTAGCGCTTCCCTGTCGGCCCTGCCATCATTTGGCCGCACTGCGCATATGCGCCCGCATGCCTTGACGCTCAGCCGCACCGCGGCCTACACAGCGAGGGTTCGTACGGTTTTCGCGTGCGTGTACTGAGGGAGGATGGCAGATGGCCCGCATCAAGCATATCGCGTTGGTGACCGACGATCCCGTCGCGACCGCGGAATTCTACAAGGAACATTTCGGCCTGACCGAGCTTTATCGCCGGCCATCGGGCACCGGCGAGCATGGCGTGTGGCTCAGCGACGGCTACATCTATTTCGCGATCCTCAAATACGGCGACGAGGGTGCGCCGAAGCTTGGTGTCGGGCAGTCGTCCGATCTGCGCGGCATCCACCATATCGGCTTCCAGGTCGACGATGTCGTCGCGACGGAGGCCGAGCTGAAGGCGGCCGGCGTGAAGCCGGTGCCGATGTCGCCACGAGAGATGCGCGAGCACATTGCCGGCGGCCCGCCGAGCGATTCCGTCAACCTGAAATATCTCGGCCCGGACGAGGTGCAGTTTGACGTGCGGCAGCGCGGCTGGGACGAGTCGATCGAACTCGGGATGGACCGCTACGAGCTCGTGCCCGCCCGGCAGGCGGCGGAATAGGCATCTGCGGGCGCGAGATCAGCCCTCTCGCGCCCGCCGCTCACGTTAATGGTTCGGCTCTTGCGGGCTGCCCAGGCATGACGGGCGGCAGGATCAACCGAAGGGGCCCTGGAAGACCTGGTCAACGTAGGTGTCGCCGAGCGGCGGCAACGCCTCGGGCCATGCGCCCGCCACCTTGCGGCGTTCAGCGGGGCTGCGCACGCGGCCGTCCCAGCCGACCTGCTCCATGTAGTAGTAAAGCTGAATGCAGTGGCCGTCGGGGTCGCGCGCAAACGCCGCGTAATCGATGCCGGGGTAAAGCTCGGGCGGCAATTCGATCAGTTCGACGCCCGTGGATTTCAGGAACGCGACCGCCTCGCGCAGCTGCGCGTAGTTGGCCAGTTCGACGCCGAACGACAGGCAGCTCGTATGCGGGCTGAGGCCGAGCATCGAGCGCAGCTCCTTCGGATAGAGCGCCAGCGAATGATGCTCGGCGCCGCAGCGCAGAAAGACGCAGCGGGCGCCCTTGTATTCGCTCTCCTCGCTCTTTTTGAGTCCGAGGCGCTCGCTGTAGAAGCGCTCGGCAGTGCCGACATCGTCGACAAAGAGGCGCACCGGGCCGATCTTCGTGATCTTGAACGGCCGGGGCAGCAAAACGCCGTCAACATCGTATTTGACGCCGCCGTTGGGCGCCGCGGGACGGTTGCCGGCGAAGATGTCGATGCCCTTCTGCTCGGCCTCGGCGACCTCAGCCGCCTCCGACATCTGCGGCAGTTCGGGCTTGTCCTGGAAGCCGCGGTAATAGAGCGCGCGCGGCTTGCTATTGCCGTTCCAGCCGATCTGTTCGATGCCATAATAGAGTTCGTTCGTGTGGCCGTCGGGGTCGTAGACGTAGACATGCCAATTGCTGCCCGGCATGTCGCGGCCGACGCGCTGCAGCCGCACCTGCTGTTCCTGGAAATAGGTGTGGGCGTCGCCGATCTCTTTCAGCGAGCCGCACTGCCAGGTGATCTGGTTGATCGTGATGCCGGGAACGAATTTGCGATCGGCGCGCTGGTCCATGATCTTTTTCGAGAACAGCACCATCGCGTGGTGGTCCGTGCCGTAGCGCATGAAATAGCCCTGCGCCTGGCCGGCAAGATCCTTCGGGAACCAGGGGGCGCGCGAGAAATCGGCCTTGTCGGAGACGACGAAGCCGAGGAGGTCGCCGTAGAAATGCCGCGCCTCTTCCAGCCTGTCGATGTTGAAGCCGAAATGCCCGAGGCGGCGAATCTTGAACGGCCGCTCGAGCAGGATCCCGCCGACATTGTACTGCTGGCCGTTGCCTGCCATGGAATTCCTCCGCGTCGATACGTGGCGCCACTATAACCGTTCGCATGCTTGTTGACACGCGGCTACGCGGAGGGGCAAGCGAGCCGGGCTCACGCATCCGCCAGGGCAGCGGCGAGCTCAACGAAGCTCTGGCGCAGCTCATCGATGTGAGCAGCAAACTCGGGCGTCGGGTCGATGACGCCGGCATTTGCTTCGATGCGTTCGCGCGCCAGCAGAAACCCCGGCATCGTCGCGACCGGTTTCATCCGCAGGCCGTCGAGCACCTGGCGCAATTGCGGCGCGCAGCGATTGCCGCCGCGCGAACCGTAGGTCACGATCATCGCCGGCTTGCCCGACCATTCGGGATAGAGATGGTCGAGCGCGTTTTTCAGCGGCGCCGGGTAGCCCCAATTGTACTGCGGCGAGACGAACACGATCGCGTCACCCTCGGAGATTTTTCGGCTCCACGCGCGGGTGTGCTCGCAGGCGTAGCCGGTGCCGCCGGCCGGGATGTCGGGTTCGTCGTCCATCGGCAGCGGCCAATCCCGCAGGTCCACGAGTTCGAACAGCGCCGGGATCGTCGCGCGGCCGATCTCGGTTACCCATGCGGCGATCTGCGGGCAAATCCGCCGGGCGCGCGTGCTGCCGGCAATGACGAGAATTTTGGATGTGTGTACCATGCATATATTATGCGGGCGGGCGCGGACGCCGTAAAGATGCAAAATACACAGAATATCGATTTGCTGGTCAGCGCGCTCGTCGACCTCATCGGGTTTCTGAACAGCCCGCAGCGCGACGAGGCTCTGCTGCGCGAAGCGGGTGTTGATCTCGATCGCGCGCTGTTTCCGCTGCTCGTCCGGCTCGGCTGGCAAAGCCCGCTGAGCGTCGGGGCGCTGGCCGACCAGGCCGGGCGCGACCATACGACCGTCAGCCGCCAACTCGCAAAACTCGCCCGGCTCGGCCTCGTCGAAAGCCGCAGGAGCCCGTCCGACCGCCGCAGCCGGGCGGCCGAACTGACCGCCGAGGGCCGGTCGGCCGTCGCGGCGATCACCCGCGCCCGTCATCGCCTGCTCACCGCGGCGCTGGAGGATTGGAGCGCGACCGATCAATCGGCGCTCGCCGCTCTCAACCGACGCTTTGCCGATGCGCTGATTGCCCTCGCCCGATTGCGTGACCGCCGGGTGGCCGTTGGCGAAGGCGGTTGACAGCCGCGACAGGGCGGCGCTTGCATCGCTCGGCCGAAGCAGCGAGGTCAAGCGATGCCGTATGCCGCCCCGCTCGACGAGATGCGCCTCGTGATCGACGCCGTGGCGCCGCTCGCCGGCCTCGTCGAAGACGACATTGCCGATGCGGTTCTGGGCGAAGCGGCAAAGTTTGCCGCCGGCAAGCTCGCGCCGCTGAACCAGCCGGCCGACCGCACCGGCAGCGTGCTCGAAAACGGCGTTGTGCGCACGCCGCCCGGTTTTCGCGAGGCCTACCGCGCCTATGCCGAAGCCGGCTGGATGGGGCTGCACAGCGATCCGGAATATGGCGGGCAGGGCCTGCCGTTGTCACTCGCGACGGCCGCCGTCGAGATGTGGAATTCGGCATGCATGAGCTGGGCGCTCTGCCCGCTGTTGACGTTCGGCGCGATCGAACTGTTGCAGGCGCATGGCTCGCCGGAGCAGAAGACGCAGTATCTGGCAAAGATGGTGTCGGGCGAATGGACCGGCACGATGAACCTGACCGAACCGCAGGCCGGCTCCGATCTCGCCGCGCTGCGCACCCGCGCCGTGCCAGTCGAAGACTCGCGCTGGGGCCGGCACTACCGCATCAGCGGCCAGAAGATCTTCATCACCTATGGCGACCACGACCTCGCCGACAACATTGTGCACATGGTGCTGGCGCGCACCCCGGACGCACCGCCGGGCAGCCGCGGCATCTCGCTGTTCATCGTGCCGAAGTTCATTCCCGAGAGCGACGGCCGGCCTGGTGAGCGCAACGACCTCAGAGCGCTGCGGCTGGAAGAAAAACTCGGCATCCACGCATCGCCGACCTGCGTCATGTCGTACGGCGACGGCGAGGGGGCGATCGGCTGGCTGATCGGCGAAGAAAACCGCGGCCTCGAAGCGATGTTCACAATGATGAACAGCGAGCGCCTGTTGGTCGGCGTGCAGGGGGTGGCGATCGCCGAGCGCGCCTACCAGCAGGCGCGCGACTATGCCCGGACGCGCGTGCAGGGCCATCCGGCCGGCCTGGCGCGCGACGTCGGCGCCGTACCCATCATCCATCATCCGGACGTGCGCCGCATGCTGCTGCATATGCGCGCCGCGACCGAGGCAATGCGGGCGCTGACCTATTTCGCCGCGGCGGCGGTCGATCAAAGCCGGCGCGCGGCCGGAGCCGCGCGATCACGTACCCAGCATCGCGCCGACCTGCTGATCCCGGTCGTCAAGGCATGGTGCACCGATCTGGGCGTCGAAGTTGCCTCGCTCGGCGTGCAGGTGCATGGCGGCATGGGCTACATCGAGGAGACGGGCGCCGCGCAATACTACCGCGACGCGCGGATTGCGCCGATCTACGAGGGCACCAACGGCATCCAGGCCAACGATCTCGTCGGGCGCAAGCTCGACCGCGACAAGGGCGAGGCGGCGGGCGAACTGTTTGCCGAGATGCGCGCTGGCTTAGCCGACTTTGCCGGCAGAGCGGAATGGGACGCGCTTTATCGCGCGCTGACTGCGGGTCTCGACGCACTGCAGCAGGCAACCGCCTATGTGGTCGCGTCCGGGCCGGCGCATGCCGCGGCCTCATCCTCGCCCTATCTTTCGCTGTTCGGCACCGTGGCGGGCGGCTGGCTGTTGGCGCGAACCGCGCTGGCTGCGACGCGCCGCGACGCCACGCAGGCCGCCGCAAAGCGCGCGACGGCGCGGTTCTATGCCGAGCATTTCCTTACCCGCGCCCCGTCCTATCTTCCGGCCATTGCCGGCGCTGCGACGATCGTCGATTTCCCGCCGGAGTGGTTCTGAGCAGGCGATAACGTCGGCGGCCGCGGCAGCCGGCGTGCCGGGCTATCGGATCTCGCCGATCGATGGCATTTCGAGGATCCCCGGAGCGGCGACGGTCACGGCAGCGCCAAAAAGCCCGGCGACAGCCGATGCGGCTCCGCCGGCAGAGCCGAGCAGGCCGGCATCGCCATCGCTGTCGCGGTTTTCCAGCCGGGCATAAAGCCGTTCGAACAGGCTCTTTTCGGCCGGGAAGACGGCAACCCGGAAGGCGGTTCCCGCCGGGATTTTCGCCGCCTCCTTTGCCAGTTGCAGCGCCGTATCATAGCCGCCGAGAGCATCGACAAGGCCGTTCCGCTTTGCCTCGGCGCCGGTCCATACGCGCCCTTTTGCGACAGTCTCGACCTGGGACATCGGCATATGCCTGCCGGCGGCGACGCGCGCCTTGAACCCGGCATAGGTCGCATCGAGGAACGCGTTGAGCCGCGCCTCCGCAGCCGGCGAGAAATCGGAGAGGGCGCTGAACATCGCCGCGTTGGCGCCCCGCTCGACCGAATCGACGCCGATCCCGAGCTTATCGAGCAGGCCGGCGATGACGAGCTTGCCGGCAAGAACGCCGATCGAGCCGGTCAGCGTCGCCGGCTCGGCGACGATCTTGTCGGCCGGCGCGGCGATGTAATAACCGCCCGAACCCGCGACATCGCCCATCGACACGATGACGGGCTTGCCATGATCTTTCGCCCGCATGACGGCGCGCCAGATCGTCTCCGAAGCGACCGCCGAGCCGCCCGGGCTGTCGATGCGAAACAGGATCGCCTTGACCTCGGGATCGCGCGCCGCGTCGTCGAAGGCGCGGACCACCGCGCGCGCACTCAATTCGTCGCTGCCGAGGACAGCGTTGTCGGCGCCGCGGTCCGCGACGATCAGGCCCGTGCCGTAGATCAGCGCGATCTTTGGCCCACCGCCGCTGTGCGGCCGGCCGGCGGCGTCGAGGTAGCGCTTCAGCGCCACGAACTTCGCGCCTGCTCCGGCGCGTGCCAGCGCCCGAGCGCGCGCCTCGTCGCGATAGCCGATGCGATCGACGAGCCCGACCGTCCTGGCGTCGTCGGCCAACAGCGGGCCCTTGTCGATCAGCGCCGCGATGCGCGCGGCCGGCAGTTTTCTGTCAGCGGCAATGCCGGCGACGATCTGCGCTGCATCCTGGTCGAGCAGATCCCCGGTCTCCTCGCGCTGCGGCGGCGTCATCGCGGTCTCGGTCAGGACATTGGCCGCCGTCTTATATTGCTCGCGATGTGCAAAGCTCGGCGTGACCCCGATCTTGGCGAGGAGGCCGCGCAGAAACGGTGCCTCGGCTTCGAGCCCGATCAGCCCGACCGAACCCAACGGCTGCAGCCAGATCTCGTCCGCCGCGGTCGCGAGATAGTAGGGGCGGGTGCCGGGGCCGAACTCGCCGAAGCTCGTCGCAAACACGATGGCGAATTTGCCCCTGCGACGGAATGCGGCGATCGCGTCGCGCACCTGCTGGCACGTCGCGAGCGCTAGGTTGTCGTCGCCCAGCCGCAGATAAATCCCCTTGACGCGCGGGTCGCTGCCGGCGCGGTCGAGCGCATCGATAAAGTCGCGCAGGGTCGGCTTTGCGCCAAACAGCAGATCGGTCAGCGCGTCCTGGCCGGCGCCTTTGGCAAGGCCGCGGTCAAGATCGGCTCGCAACACGATGGCGCCGGGGAGGCCGGGCCGCGCCGACAGCCGCCACGCCGCGACCGCAATGGCGACGATCGCCAGCACCGTGACGACGCCGATCGCCGTAAACACCCGCCTCAGCAGACGCGCCATCGCCAACCGATCCCGCTTGCCGATCCGGCCGGATCTTAACGTCGCGGGGTGGGCTGCGCGAAGCGTTCAAGATCGGCTCGGGCGGTGCTACATAAGCGGCAGCAGAGGAGGGATCGATATGGACGACAAGACCCGCACCGAACTCGAAGCCGCGACCTTTCGCACGCTCGTCGCACATCTGCGCGAGCGTACCGACGTGCAGAACATCGACCTGATGAACCTTGCCGGGTTCTGCCGGAACTGCCTGTCGCGCTGGTATCGCGAGGCGGCCGAAGCGCAAGGCCTGCCGCTCAGCGATCCCGAGGCCCGCGAGATCGTCTACGGCATGCCCTACGACGAGTGGCGCAAGCAATACCAGAAGGAAGCGACGGCCGAGCAAAAGGCCGCCTTCGCCGCGCAGCCGAAGCACTGACGCCGCTCCGCATTGCCCGCCGCGCGGCGCGGGGCGGGCAGGGGCGGCACCGGGGATGACGCAATATTGGGGGATAGAATGCCCGAAATTGGGGGGATTGCGGGTGAGCGGCTGAAATCCTTCATCGAACGCATCGAGCGGCTCGAAGAGGAAAAGCGCGCGCTCGCCGGCGACATCAAGGAAGTCTACAGCGAAGCAAAAGGCAGCGGTTTTGATACGAAGATCATCCGCCAACTGATCCGCATGCGGCGCATGGACCAGGACGACCTCGATGAACAGGAAAGCCTCCTCGAGGTCTACAAACGCGCGATCGGCATGCTGCCGGACGCCGCGCCCGAGAGTGCCGCCGCCGACTGAAGCTGCCGGCTACGCGGTCTCGGGCGGTGCGGCCGCCTGCAGCGCGGCGGCGACCGCGAGCGCGTCGGAGAGCGCCGCAGCATCGTGCGTGCGCAGATAGTCGGCGCCGTGTGCTGCGGCGTAGAGCTCGGCCGACAACGTCGCCGCACCGCGCTCGGAGGGCGCCACGCGGCCGGTGATCGCCGCGAGAAACGATTTGCGCGACACCGATACCATGACCGGCAGGCCGAACCTCCGCTTCAGCAGCGGCAGCCGCGCGAGCACGTGCAGCGATGCTGCCGCCCGCGTGCTGAGGAACAGCCCCATGCCCGGATCGAGCACCAGCCGCTCGCGCGCGATGCCGGCTTCCACCAGCTGCGCGATCCGCTCGGCGAAAAACGCCTCGATGCTGCGCCATACCTCGTTCGGCGCGAGATCAGCCCGTTGCGCCCGGCCGCCGTCCGCCGCGATCGCGTGCATGACAACGAGCCGGCAACCTGCGGCGGCCAGCGCCGGGTAGAGGCGAGGGTCGGGAAAGCCCCGGATATCGTTCAGATAATCGACGCCGTGCGCGAGGCCGAAACGCTGCACCGCCGGCTGCGCGCTGTCGATCGAGAGCGGAGTGCCAAGCCCAGCGAGCGCGGCGATGACCGGCTTCAGCCGGCGGATCTCCATGTCCGGCGCCACCCGAGCGGCCGCGACATTGCTTGCCGCCGCGCCCAGTTCGATGATATCGGCGCCGGAGGCAGCAAGCGCCTGGGCCTGTGCCAGCGCGGCGCGCGCGTCGAGAAAGCGGCCGCCGTCGGAAAACGAATCGGCGGTAATGTTGACGATGCCGACGATAATCGGCCGACCCATCGGCTCAGTCTGGCCGGTCGCGTTCGATGACGGCGCCGACCGCCTCGGCGTCGGCGAAAATGTCGATCTTGTCGACTTCGACCCTGATGTGCCCGACGCGCGGGTCGGCGAAGCAGGCGTCGCAGATCCTGGCGGCGAATCCTTCGCACAGATCGATGTGGCCGGACGCGGCGATCTGACGAATCGCGGCGACAACCTTCTCGTAGTTGATGACGCGGCGGCGATCTTCGCCAGGCTGGGAAGCGTCGTCCGTCGCCGTCAATTCGACCGAGATGCGCACGCGCTGCGGCCGCTCGCGCTCGACCCGGCGGATGCCGATGCTGCACCACAGCACGAGGCCGCGCACGACGACCGTATAGCGCTGCGCCTCGCCTCCTGGCGGCGTCGATCTCATGCTAGGCTCGGTTCGCCGGACAAAGCGGAGGACCAACCATGTGGCGCGAATTCCGCGACTTTGCAATGCGGGGCAATGTCGTCGACCTGGCGGTCGGCATCATTCTCGGGGCGGCGTTCACGACCATCGTCAATTCGCTGGTCAACGATATCATCATGCCGCCTTTGGGTTTGCTGATCGGCGGCATCGATTTCTCCGACTTCTTCTTGACCCTGAAAGGCGGATCCTATTCGACGCTGGCAGCCGCCAAAGCGGCCGGCGCGGTGACGATCAACTATGGGATGTTCGTCAACGCGGTCATCCGCTTTCTGATCGTCGCGTTTGCAATCTTCATCCTGGTCAAGCAGATCAACCGGCTGACCCGGCCGCGCGAGACGCCAGCGGAGCCGCCAGCCCCGGAACCGCCGCCGCGCGAGGAAATCCTGTTGACCGAGATCCGCGACATCCTGAAGGCGCGCGCCTGACCGCGGCATGCGTCGCGGCTCAGCGGGTCGGGTCGGAAGACAGCCGGATCAGCAGTTTGCCGAAATTGTGGCCTTGCAACAGCCCGATAAAGGCTTCCGGCGCGTTTTCGAGCCCGGCGACGATGTCTTCGCGGTATTTGATCTGGCCCGAGCGGACAAGCGGCGCCGCAAAGGCGCCGAACTCGGCTTGGCGATGGCGCTGGTCGCTGACGATGAAACCCTGGATCTTCAGCCGCTTGCGTACGACCGCGCCGAGATTGGGGCCGGGCCGCGGCTCGCGGTCGTTGTATTCGGAAATCATGCCGCACATGACCATACGGCCGAAATCGTTGAGCCGCGGAAAGACCGCCTGCTGAACGGCGCCGCCGACATTCTCGAAATAGACGTCGATGCCGTTTGGACACGCGCGATCGAGCGCGGCGCCAAGATCGGACCCGCGATGATCGATCGCCGCATCGAAGCCGAGTTCCTCGGACACGTAGCGGCATTTGTCCGCGTCGCCGGCAATGCCAACCACCCGCGCACCCTTGAGCCTCGCGATCTGTCCGGCGACCGCGCCGACCGCTCCCGAGGCAGCCGACACGACGACGGTCTCGCCGGCCTTCGGCTGACCGATGTCGCTGAGGCCGATATATGCGGTCATGCCGGGCATGCCGAGCACGCCGAGCGCGGTCGAAATCGGCGCCTGAGCCGGGTCGAGCCGCTGCAGGCCGGCGGCCGGAACCGCACTGTAGAGCTGCCAGCCATAGCCGCCGGCGGCAAGCTCGCCCTCGCGCCAGGCCGGATCGCGCGAACGCGCGACCTGCCCGACGACGCGACCCTCGATGACCTCGCCGACTTCGGTCGGCCGGGCGTAGGACCGCACGCCGCTGATGCGGCCGCGCATATACGGGTCGAGCGACAGATAGATGCCGCGCAGCACAACCTCACCCTCGTCCGGCTCGGGCAGCGGGCCGTCAGCCAACTGGAAATCCTCCGCCACCGGCATGCCGTTCGGCCGCCGCTTCAGCAGTACCTGTGCGTTGCGCTCTGCCATCGTCGCTCTCCGGGCCATAGTGACGCCCGCTGATCATGCCATAGTTCCGGCCCTCCCGCGCCTGCGAACGACGGCGGCGAGCACTACATCAGGAAAAGGAGGCGGCATGGCGGATGACAGGATCGCGGTCGTGCGCGAGGTTGCGGCGTTGCGCGCGGCGGTCGCCGACTGGCGAAACGATCGGCGGCGGATCGCCCTGGTGCCGACGATGGGTGCGATCCATCGCGGCCATCTTGCGCTCGTCGCGGCCGCCCGTCGCCAGTGCGAGCGCGTTGTCGCCTCGCTGTTCGTCAATCCGAAGCAGTTTGGCCCGGCGGAGGATTTCGCCGCCTATCCGCGCGACGAGGAGGCCGATGTGACGGCTTTCGCCGCGGCCGGCGTCGATCTCGTGTTCGCGCCGACGGTGGACGAAATGTATCCAGCCGGATTCGCAACGAGCCTGCATGTCGCCGCGTTCGGCGACGGATTGGAGGGCGCTCACCGTCCCGGACATTTTGACGGCGTAGCGACCGTGGTTGCCAAGCTGCTGCTGCAGGCGCTGCCGGACGCCGCGTATTTCGGCGAAAAGGATTACCAGCAGCTGCTCGTGGTGCGGCGGCTCGTCCGCGACCTCGACATCGGGGTGCATATCGAGGGCGTTCCGACGCTGCGCGAGCCGGACGGCCTCGCGCTGTCGTCGCGCAACGTCTATCTCTCGCCGACGGAGCGCCCTGTCGCGCCGCTCCTGCACCGGGTGATGCAGCAGACTGCCGCCGCGCTGCGCACCGGCACCGATGCCGCGGCCGCGCTGGACAGCGGCCGCGCGCAACTGCTCGCGACCGGCTTTGCCGTCGATTATCTTGAATTGCGCGAGGCCGCGACGCTGGCACCGTTGGCTCGGCTCGATGCGCCGGCACGGCTGCTCGCCGCAGCCCGTCTCGGCCGCACCCGGCTGATCGACAACCTGCCGGTTGCGCCGTGAGGCAGCGCCGTTTTACCAGTCGCGGCGGTAATCGTCGTCATCGGAGATCCGATGCGGACGGGCGGCGCGGATGCGCACTGGCTGATGCTGCGAGGCCGACCAGCCAAGCGGGTGGGGCGGGGTCAACCAGGCGCAGAGGCGATCCCGCCAGGCGGCCAGCGCCGCGGTCGCGAGCTTGCGCCGCCAGGGCGTGGCCGGGCCGTCGAACGCGGCGGTAATCAACACCCGTGTCGCCTCTGCCTGCTCGATCCAGCCGAGTGTCGTCGATTTGCGCATTGCCGTTGTCCCAAGCCGTCGGGAGCGTCGTGGCCCGATCGCTGGGCAGATATACAGGCGCGCGCGTGTGGCGGCTGTGAAGCGCGTCACATTTGATGCAAATTTTAGTCGCTTGCGATGCAAGTCAGCAGGAAATGTCGCCACCGCCGCCGAAATCTCCCCCGCCGCCGAAATCGCCGCCGCCGCTGTCATCGCCACCGAAATCGCCGCCTGAATCGCCACCGCCGCCATAGTCGCCACCGCCGCCATAGTCGCCGCCGGTATCCGGCGCGCCGCCGGCGTAGCCGGGATCGCCGCCGGCGCCATAATCGGCACCGCCGCCGAAATCGCCGCCCGAATTGTCGCCGTAATAATTGTTGACGACCGTCTCGCCGAGGCCCGGGGCGAACCCGGCGCCGCCGTATAGACCGTTCGCGTAACCATGCCCGAACAGCGACGAGATGCCCTGGAACAGCAGCGCGCCGCCGGCGACGCCCGCGGCGGTCGCCGCTGCCGAGCGCAGAAATCCGCCGCCGGCGCCCATGCCGCCGGCCGGACCATACCCTTGTTGCCCGTAACCTTGTTGCCCGTAGCCTGGTTGCCCGTAGCCCTGCTGCGGATAGCCGCCGGCGGGCGGCGGCGCCACTTGCGGCCCGCGGCTCCAAGGTCCCGGCGGCGCTGCCGGCGCCGGCACCGGTGGCGCCGGTTCGCGGTGGCCGAACAGACTGCCGAGGAAACCCGCACCGGCCGGTTTCGGCGTCGTCGCCGCGTTGAGTTGTTGTTCGAGATCGGCGATGCGCTGCTGCGCCTGATGCAGGCTCAGATCCTGGATCAATACGGTCTGCGTCAGATAGTAGGGCGCATCCGGCTGCTCGGTCAGAGACTGGCGGATCAGCGCTTCAGCCTCGGGATCCTTCTGCTGGCCGGTGCCGGCATTCTTCAGGCGCGTCAGCAGAGTCGTGATCAGGTCACGTTCCTGGGGGGTCATGGACACCTTCCAGCAAAGTAAGAAGGCTGCCTCCGATGAAGCCGCCGGCGCCGCGCAGGCGACGCGTTGCTAGATGTGGGGAGGGGCCGCCGACGATTTCAATGCGGCGCCAAGCGCGCGGCTCGCGCGTCAGGGGGCGGCCGATCGGGTCATCGCCAGGAACTTGTGGCGACGCTCGGCGCGCAGCCTGTCGCCGTCGCGCCCGATCAGCGGTCGCAGCGCATCGCCGAGCGCGGCGCCGAGTGCGGCGACGGCTTCGCGCGGGCGGCGATGCGCGCCGCCGAGCGGCTCGGGTACGATCGCGTCAATGATGCCGAACCGAAGCAGATCCTGCGCGGTCAGCCGCAGGTTGCCGGCCGCTTCCGCTGCATGGCCCGCATCGCGCCACAATATCGAGGCGCAACCCTCGGGCGAGATCACCGAGTAGACGGCATGCTCCAGCATCAGCGTACAGTTGGCGGTGGCCAGCGCGATTGCGCCGCCGGATCCACCCTCTCCGACGATCGCCGCGACGAGCGGGACGCGGATGTCGAGACAGGTCTCGATCGCGCGGGCGATCGCCTCGCTCTGCCCGCGCGCCTCGGCATCGACGCCGGGATAGGCACCGGCAGTATCGATGATCGTCACCACCGGCAGCCCGAAACGCTCGGCCAGCCGCAGCAGCCGCCGCGCCTTGCGATAGCCCTCCGGCCTCGCCATGCCGAAATTGTGCTTTAGACGGGCCTCGGTATCGGCCCCTTTTTCCGTGCCGAGCACGACGACGCTGTGACCGCGGAACCGGCCGAGGCCGCCGACTACCGCCGCGTCCTCGGCGAATGCGCGATCGCCGGCGAGCGGCGTGAAATCATCTATCAGGCCGTCGATATAGTCGAGGCAGTGCGGCCGCTCGGGATGGCGGGCCACTTGCACCTTCTGCCACGGCGTCAACCGCGCGTAGCTCTGGCCGAGCAGGCGGCCAACCTGGGCCTCGAGCCGGCCGACCTCTTCTGCGATGTTGAGCCCGCTGTCATTGGACAGGTGCCGCAGCTCGTCGATCTTGCCCTCAAGCTCGGCGATCGGGCGTTCAAAATCGAGGAAATGCCGCATCGATCCGCTCGGCCCGGCGGCTATTTGCGCCGCGCCAGGGGATGCGCGGTTTCGACCAGTCGACGCAGCCGCTCACCCTGGACATGCGTATAGATCTGCGTCGTCGCGATGTCGGCATGGCCGAGCATCTGCTGCACGCTGCGCAGATCGGCGCCGTGATCGAGCAAATGGCTCGCGAAAGCGTGGCGCAGCACATGCGGCGACAGCCGCGCCGGATCGAGCCCGGCGGCAAGCGCCAGTTCCTTTAGCAACTGGCCGCAACGCTGGCGGGTCAGATGGCCCTCGGCGCTGCGCGACGGAAACAGCCAGCGCGAGGGCCGGTCTTGCGGCAGAAAGCGGCTGCGCTGCGCCAGATAGGCGGCGAGCGCCTGCCGAGCCGGTCCGGACAGCGGTACGATACGCTCCTTGCCACCTTTGCCGCGCACCAGCAGGAAGCGGGGGTCGCGTTGTGCGGCAGCCAACGGCAGACCGACCAGCTCCGACACGCGCAGCCCCGTCGCATACATGGTTTCAAGGATGCAGCGCAGCCGCGCGCCCTCTTCGTCACGGCGCCGGTCCGCCGCGGCGAGCAGCGCGGCGACCTCGCTCTCGCTGAGGATTTTCGGCAATGGCCGGCCGAGCCGCGGCGAGTCCAGCCCGGCGGTCGGATCGTCGGCGCGAGCGCCGTCGCCGACCAGAAAGCGAAAGAATTGGCGGAGCGTGGACAGCCGCCGTGCCAGCGTGCGCGGCTGCAGACGGCGCGTCGCCGCGGTGCCGATGTATGCCCGTAGCGTGGCCGCGTCGGCGTTCTCCACTGCCGTTCCGCGCGCGGCGAGAAAGCGCGCGAGATCGCCCAGATCGTTGCGATAGGCCGCCAGCGTCAGCGGCGCAGCGCCGCGTTCGGCGGCCAGCATCTCAAGAAACGCCTCGATCCGCGGCGATAGGGGCTCTGCCCATCGCACCGGCTCACTGCGGAAAGCTGGCATTCGGCAGCACTTTCTCCACCCGCGTCGATGAGACCGGGAAGGTCCAATACGCGAGATAAAGCCAACCGCCGATGGCGGCCAGCGCCAAAACCACAACCAGGACAGCGATCGCCTTAGCCATGCCGCACCAATACTCCAGCGTCGGCCGGGCGATGCCGATTGACGAACCGGCCGCGCCGTATGCTAGTACCCTGCCGGTGCAGCGCGCGAAAGAGCGGCAACGGGAACATCGGCGCTTGTTGGATCTGCAACCCAGGCGAAATGCGGCAAACGCCGTTCGGGCGCGCGGCTTTGCGCCGCAGCGGACCGTCGTGCTTGTCGGGCTGATGGGCGCCGGCAAGACCAAGATCGGGCGCCGCCTGGCGGCGCGGCTCAATCTGCCGTTCTTCGATTCGGATGCGGAGATCGAGACGGCTGCCGGCGAGAGTATCGAGGAGATTTTTCGCAACCGCGGCGAAGCGGCGTTTCGTGACGGCGAGCGGCGCGTCATCTCCCGCCTGCTGACGCAGCCGCTGCACGTGCTGGCGACGGGCGGCGGCGCGTTCATGGACGCCTCGACGCGCGCCGCAGTCGCGCGCCGCTGCGTTTCGGTGTGGCTGCGCGCCGATCTGGACGTGCTGCTGGCGCGCGTGTCGCGCCGCGGCAATCGGCCGTTGCTGGAGCAGAGCGACCCGCGCAGCGTGCTTGCCGCGCTGATCGAGCGGCGTCATCCGGTTTATGCCGAGGCCGACCTCGTCATCGACAGCGGCGAAGGACCGGTGGAACAGACAACCAGCCGGGTTATCGCGGCGCTCGCCGCTTGTCCGCGCGCGATGCTGCCGCCGGATCCGCAGGAGGCGGGATGAGCGCGGCGAACGGGACCGAGAAACTGCGCGTCGAACTGGGCGAGCGGGCATACGAGATCCATGTCGGCCCAGGACTGATCGGGCACGCCGGCAGCATGATCTCGCCGCTGATGCGACGCCGGCAGGCGATCGTCGTGACTGACGAGATCGTCGCCCGGCATCACCTCGCGGCGCTGTGCGAGAGCCTCGATCGGGCGCACATCGCGCACGAAGCGATTGTCCTGCCCGCCGGCGAAGGAACCAAGGATCTCACGCATTTCGGTCGGCTGGTCGAAGACGTGCTCGCCTGCGGCATCGAGCGCGGCACGATGATCGTCGCGCTTGGCGGCGGAGTTGTCGGCGACATCGCCGGATTTGCCGCCGCGACACTGCTGCGCGGGATCGATTTCGTGCAGTTCCCGACGACGCTGCTGGCGCAGGTGGACAGCTCGGTCGGCGGCAAGACGGCGATCAATGCGCGCGCCGGCAAGAATCTGCTCGGTGCGTTCTATCAGCCGCGTCTGGTTCTGGCGGATACGATGAGCCTTGCCACGCTGCCGCGCCGCGAGGTGCGCGCCGGCTATGCCGAAATCGTCAAATACGGCCTCATTCGCGATGCCGGCTTTTTCGACTGGCTGGAAGGGCAGGGCACGGCGGTGTGCGATCTCGACGCCGCGGCGGTCGCCAAAGCGGTCGTCGTCAGCTGCCGCATGAAGGCGGCGATCGTTGCCGCCGACGAGCGCGAAACCGGCGACGAGCGCGCGCTGTTGAATTTCGGCCACACGTTCGGCCATGCGCTGGAGACCGAGACGGGGTTCGGCGAGCGGCTGCTGCACGGCGAGGCGGTGGCGCTGGGCACGGTCTTGGCGTTCGATTTTGCGGTCGGCCTCGGCATCGCATCCGGCCAGGATGCACAGCGGGTACGCCGCCATCTCGCCGAGAGCGGGCTGCCTACCCGCCTGTCCGAGATCGGACTGTCGGGAGCCGACGCCGAGCGCCTGCTGTGGCATATGGGCAAGGACAAGAAAGTGCGCGACGGCGCCATCACGCTGATCCTGCCGCGACGCATCGGCGAATGTTTTGTCATGCGCGATGTGCCGGCCGACCGGTTGCTCGCGTTCCTCGCGTCGGCAGGTTGAACCCTCAGCGATCGGCGCGGTGGCGCGGCGCTCGTTCCGGTTCGGCCTCCGCCCGCGGCGCGGCAAAAAATGCGGCGGCACGGTAGAAATCCACGATGAACACGCGAATCGCTGCGGTCAGGCTCGAAGCGGTGCGCTCCCGCTCGATGCGCGTGACGAGGTCGTGGATCGAGACCTCGAGGCGACGCGCGATGTCCTGCAACGCCTCCCACATCAGCGGTTCCAGCCGCACGCTGGTACGCCGGCCGGCGACGACGACATTGCGGATCACCAGCGTCGAGGGAGTGCCATCAAAATCGCGGCGCGGCCGCCGTTGCCATACGATCGACATGGCGACAGTGTAACGGCCGAAGGGACGATTGCAACCAAAACTTGTCTTATGTTATCTATCGCTAATTTCAGGTTGCCCAAAAGACGGCGGCATCGACCCGTCCTCTTCCGGTGTGAGCGTCTTCAGCGACAACGCGTGAACGCCGCCGGCCAGTTCTGCGGCCAGGATTTGATAGACCAACCGCTGACGGGCGACAAGCGCCAAGCCGACGAACGCCGATGAGGCGACGCTCACCGTGAAATGCGTCTCGCCGCCGGGGCGGGCGGCGGCGTGGCCGGCGTGGCGATGCGAATCGTCGATGACCTCGAGCCGCGTCGGCGCCAGCCGCTCGCTGAGCTTCTGCCGGATTGTCGCGGCGACGCTCACGTTCGTACCTCCTGTTGCGCGACCGCCGCAGCGAGAAAGCCGACGAGGTGCTCGATGACATGATGGATGTAATCCGCGTCGGCCTCCGCGGCCGCCCAATCGGCGTCGCCGCGCACCCACGCGGTCGTCATGCCCAGTTCGGCCGCGGGCGCCAGGTTGCGTGCGATGTCTTCGATCATCAGCGCCGTCGGCGCCGCGACGCCGTGACGGCGCAGCAGCAGACGATAGCCGGCGGGCGCCGGCTTCGGATCGAAATCCGCGGCGACGATGTCGACAATGCCGCTGAACGCGTCGGTCAGGCCGAGATGGTCGAGCAGGCGCTCGGCATGGCGTTGCGAGCCGTTGGTATGCACGATCTTGCGGCCATGGAGTTGGCCGACAGCGGCGACGAGAGCCGGGTCGGCGGGGACGCTTGCGAGGTCGATGTCGTGCACGAAGGCGAGAAAGTCATGCGGATCGATGCGATCGACCGTCATCAGCCCGCGCAACGTCGTGCCGTGCTCGCGGAAATGGCTCCGCCGCAACTCGGCAGCCGCCGCCGGCGACAGCGCCAGACGGTCGCAGATGTATTCGTTCATGCGCCGCTGTACCTGTTCGAACAGGCGGCACGACGCCGGATAAAGCGTGTTGTCGAGATCGAAAATCCAGGTCTCGACGCTGCCGAGCGGGCAGCCTTCGCGGCGTGTTGTATAGGCCATACGTGCGCTCGTCCTCAGCCGCGGCGAATCAGCGTGCCGGCGCCCTCAGTAAACAATTCCAGCAGGATCGCATGCGGCACCCGGCCGTCGAGAATGACGGCCGCCTCGACGCCGCCCTCGACCGCATCGAGGCAGGTCTCGACCTTCGGGATCATGCCGCCCGAGATCGTGCCGTCGGCAATGAGGCGGCGCGCCGCGGCCGCCGTCAGTTCGTGGATCAGGCGCTTGTCGCCGTCGAGCACGCCGGGCACATCGGTCAACAGCAGAAAGCGTTTGGCGCTGACCGACGCGGCCACCGCGCCCGCTACCGTATCGGCGTTGATGTTGTAGGTCTCGCCGCCGGCGCCGACGCCGATCGGCGCGATGACCGGGATGATGTCCGACCGGCGAAAAGTCGCCAGCACGCGATCATCGACCCGTTCCGGCTCGCCGACGAAGCCGAGATCAGCGCCGTCACGGCGCAATTTGTGGGCGCGGATCAGGCCGCCGTCCTTGCCGCTGAGGCCGATCGCGCAGCCGCCGGCCGCGTTGATCGCCGCGACAAGCTGCTTGTTGATGGTCCCGGCCAGCACCATTTCGACGACTTCCATCGTCGCCCGGTCGGTGACGCGCAGCCCGTCGACAAAGCGGCTCTCGATGCCCAGCCGATCGAGCATATGGCCGATCTGCGGCCCGCCGCCATGCACGACGATCGGGTCGATGCCGACCTGCTTCAGCAGCACGATGTCGCGGGCGAACGGATCGCCGTCGCTGTCCATCGCGTGGCCGCCGTACTTGACGAGAATGGTCTGGCCGGCGTGCTGGCGAAGATAGGGCAGCGCCTGCGCCAGCACCGCGGCCTTGAAGGCCGGGTCGGCAGCGCTTGCCTGGGCCTCGATCGGGGAATTTACGGCAGGATTCATCGCGCGCGGACCTTAGCCGGCTTTCCACGCCGGCGCCACGGCGGGTTCGGCGAAGGCGGCCAGCGCCGAGCGTAGAGCGGAGATGCCCAGGCGCTTCTCGGCGCTTGTCAGATGAATGAGAGGATGGGCGGCGGCATGCCGCGCCAATTCGGCGGCGACGGTATCGGCAACCGCCGTGCGCGCATCCGGCGAAATCTCGTCGATCTTGGTCAGCACGACCTGAAATGACAGGCCCGCCGCATCGCACAGCGCCATGACCGGGCGGTCGGGTTCCTTGATGCCGTGCCGCGCATCGACAAGCAGGCAGACGCGCCGCAGGCTGGCCCGCCGCCGCAGGTAATGCTGCACGAGGTGCGACCAGGACAGGAGCGCGCTCTTTGCGGCCGCGGCATAGCCGTAGCCCGGCAGATCGACGAGCATCAGCCGCGCGTCGAGTGCGAAAAAATTGATCTGCCGCGTGCGTCCGGGCGTGCTCGATGTGCGCGCCAGCATGCGCCGCCCAGTCAACGCGTTGACGAGGCTCGATTTACCGACATTGGAGCGGCCGAGAAAGGCGATCTCCGGCAGGCTTTCCGCCGGCAGCGCCGTGGCCGCCGCGGCGCCGGCGATAAACCGGCAATCGCGGGCGAACAGCAGCCGGCCCGCTTCCAGCACCTCCGGTTCGATGTCGCGCGGCGGATGGACAAAGGAAGCGCTTTGCAGGTCGTCCATGGCACTGTCTCTTCCGCCTGTCCGGCGAAAAGCGGCGTCCACCGTTCAGTCGGCCCGCCGATCGGCACCGCGCCGCGCCCCACCCCACAGCTTTCGCCGGCGATGCGTATGCGGCAGGAACTACGCGGCACCGGCGCGGTGCATAATCGCCCATTGCTGGGCGATGCTGAGCGTATTGTTCCATGCCCAATAGATGACGAGGCCGGCCGGAAAGGCCGACAGCATGTAGGTAAAGACGATCGGCAGCACCATGAACATCTTCGCCTGCATCGGATCGACCGGCTGCGGGTTGAGTTTCTGTTGCAGGAACATTGTGATGCCCATGATGATCGGCCAGCCGCCGATCATCAGAAAATGGCCGATGACTGGCACCGCCCCAGGGGAGAAGGGAAGAAGTCCGAACAGGTTGGCGAACGAGGTCGGATCGGGCGCCGAAAGGTCGTGAATCCAGCCGTAGAACGGCGCGTGCCGCATCTCGATCGTTACGAACAGAACCTTGTAGAGCGAAAAGAACACCGGGATCTGGATCACGATCGGCAGGCAGCCGGCCATCGGGTTCGCCCCGACTTTCTTATAGAGCGCCATCGTCTCCTGCTGCTGGCGCGCCTTGTCGTCGGGGAAGCGCTCGCGGATCTTCTGCATCTCCGGCTGCAACAGCCGCATCTTCGCCATCGCTTGGTAGGATTTGTTGGCAAGCGGAAAGAACGCGAGCTTGATCAGCAGCGTCAGCAGCAGGATCGCCAGTCCGAAATTGCCGAGGATCGAGGCAAAGAATTCCAGCGCCAGGAAAATCGGCTTGGTGAGGAAATAGAACCAGCCGAAATCGATCGCGAGGTCGAAGCGCGGCACACCCTGCGCTTCGTAATTCTGCAACAGGCTGAGTTCCTTCGCGCCGGCAAAAAAGCGGGTCGCGGTCGCCGCCGTGCCGCCGGCCGGTACCGTCACCGCCGGGCCGGTGAAGTCCGTCTGGTAGCGATCGACGCCAGCCTCGGTGACATGGGTAAACCGGGCCTTGACCCCGGCATGCTGTGGCGGCACCAGCGCGGTCAACCAGTATTTGTCGGTAAAGCCGAGCCAACCCCCCGTCGAGCTGTAAGCGTCGGGCTGCCCGGTCTTCAGCGAGGCGTATTTGACCTCCTGCAGCGAGCCGTGCAGCTCTCCGATCATGCCCTCAAACAAAATGTAATAGCCGAGAACGTGCGGCGTGCCGGTGCGATTGATCAGGCCATAGGAGGACAGCTCGACCGGCTTGTCGGTCGTGTTGCGCACCGCCTGCCTGACCGTGAACATGTAGTTCTCGTCGACCGAGACCGTACGCGTGAAAATGAGGCCCTGGCCGTTGTTCCAGCTCAGCGTGACCGGCGTCGCCGGCGTCAACTTGGCGCCGGCGGGCGCCGTCCATCGCGTGTCGGGCCCGGGCACCTTGACCGGCCCCTGCTCGGCCACCCAGCCGAACTGCGCAAAATACGGGTGCTTGGTCCCCGTCGGTTCGAGCAGCACGACGTCCGGGCTGTTGGGTGCGGTGGTCTGGCGGTATTTCGCCAGCGTCAGATTGTCGAATCGGGCGCCGACGAGATCGATCGAACCGTGCAGGCTCGGCGTGTCGATCGCCACGCGCGGCTGACTGGCGAGAACCTCCTCGCGCGTCTGGGCGCCCGGTGCGGCCGGCACGCCGACCGTGACCGACTTCGCCGGCGCGGCCTCGCCGGACCGCTTCGGCGCGGTTTGCGTCACGGCGGGGGCGCGTGCGGCTGGCGGAGCGAGCGGATGGAATTTGGCGATCAGGAATTGAAACGCGATCAGGATGCCCACCGAGAGCACGATCGCGAGCAGGAGATTGCGCTGTTCCATTGGCGAACGGATGCGGCGTCGGGTTCAGCAGCGGTCCAAAGGAACCGGGTCATAGCCGCTGCCGCCCCAGGGATGGCAGCGCAGCAGCCGGCGCAGGCCCAGCAGCGCGCCGCGCCAAGGACCGAACCGCTCGATCGCCTCGGCGGCGTAGTGCGAGCAACTCGGATAATAGCGACAGGACGGCGGCAATACCGGCGACAGCAGCAGCTGGTAAGCGCGGATCAGGCACCTCATTGCCAGCCCGATCAGGAGGCTCGCCGCCCGTTCAGCCTGCATTCCGGCTCTCCTCTCTTCGCCCGCTCCGGGCGATCTGCCGCAGCGCCCCTTCGATGTCGCCGACAAGCTGGGCATAAGGCCGCGCGCCCGTGCCGCTGCGGGCGATCAGCACGTAGTCGGTCCCCGGCACCCCACGGCCGGCCAACACCTCGGCCGCCGCCGCGCGCAGCCGCCGCTTTGCCCGGTTGCGTGCCACGGCATTGCCGATCTTGCGGCTGGCCGTAAAGCCGACCCGCACCGCCTGAGCCTCCGACGCAGCAGGCGATGCCGGCGCCGCCTGCAGCACGAGGCCCGGTCGGGCGGCGCTGCGGCGGTTGGCGGCGACACGCAAAAAATCGGCGCGAGCTTTCAGCCTTGCAAGTCCAATGCTCATCAAATCGACGGCGCGGCGAGGCGCACTTGGGGCGATTCGCCGCGGCAACGGGCCGTCGCGGCGCCGTCCGGTCAGGCCGACAGGCGCTTACGGCCTTTGGCGCGGCGCGCCGACAACACACGTCGGCCGCCCGGCGTCGCCATCCGCGCACGAAACCCGTGACGGCGCTTGCGGATCAACCGGCTCGGCTGGTAAGTGCGCTTCACGCCATCCTCTCCAGCGGGTTACTGCCCTTGCGAGCGGAGGCCGCTATATAAGAGTGCGGTGCCGGCAAGTCAACGCGCCGGTCCGCAGCCGCAAATCGGGGTGAGCGAGGCGGGATGACCGCAGTCGACGACCGTTACTTGAGCTGGAGCGCTGCGTCCGAAGGCAGGATCCCGCCTGGCAGCGAGGCGCACAAAACTGCCTTCTGCCGGATGCTGCTCGATACGCATAACCCCTACGAACCGGTGATCCGCGATTGGCCGCCTCTCGACTGCGCTGCGCGCGATCGCCTTGTCGCGCTGCCGATCTGGGATATTGCGGTGCAGACCGAAGGAAAGGCGAGGGAGCGGGTCTTGGCGTATGCCGATCGTGTTGCCGACCCGCTGCTGCGCCGCGCAGTCGAGCTCAACGGGTTCGAGGAGGGCCGGCACAAGGAGGTATTGTCGAACCTCGTCGCCGCCTACGCCATTCGTCTCGGGCCGGAACCGGAGTATGTCCGTCCGCGGCAGGCCGAATGGGCCTTCATGGTGACTGGGTTCAGCGAGTGTATCGACAGTTTTTTTGCGTTCGGCCTGTTCGCGCTCGCCAAGCGCTCGGCTTTTTTCCCGGTCGAACTGGTCGACAGTTTCGAGCCGATCATGCAGGAAGAGGCGCGGCACATACTGTTTTTTGTCAACTGGGCCGCCTGGCATTGGCGCAATCTGGCGTGGTGGCGTCGGCCGTGGTTTTGGGGCAAGGTCGCGGCGGTTTGGCTGTTCTTGATCGGCGAGCGCATCGGGCTGGCACGCAGCGCCGCACGCGGCGGCGCGCCGCAAGACAACAATTTCACCCTGACCGGCAGCCGCGCGGTGGCGGAGATAGACGTTGCGCCGGCGGCGCTGGTTGACCTCTGCCTGGCCGAGAATGAGCGGCGCATGGCCGGCTACGATCCCCGCCTGTTGCGGCCGCTGGTCATGCCGCGGCTGAGCCGGCTGGTGCGGCGGTTTTTGCGTGATCCGGCGCCGCCGGCGTGGTCTGGCCCGGCGTGACCATGGCGGGTGTTTCGACGGGCAGAGGCCGTTGATGAAAGCCCTGCCGATTGTCGCCGCCATCATCGGCGTGGCGGCGATGGCAGTGCTCGTCGGCTATTTCGGCGCCGGCGCCGTCTGGCATTCGCTGGAGGCGATCGGCTGGGCGGGGTTTGCCGCGATCTGTGCAATCCATCTCGGGCTGATCGCGGTCATGGGATTGGCCTGGCGGGTGCTGTTGCCGGGCGTCCACCCGCTGAAGCCGATCTGGGCCCGGCTGATGCGCGATTCGGGCGCCGAAGCGCTGCCGCTGTCGCAGGTCGGCGGTTACGTGCTCGGTGCGCGCGCGCTCAGCCTGTTCGGCGTATCGGCGCCGCTGTCTGCCGCCAGCACGATCGTCGACGTGACGCTCGAATTCTTCGCCCAGCTCCTATACACCGCGCTGGGCTTGGCGTTGCTCGTGCGCCTCGAA
Organism: Allostellaceae bacterium; assembly: GCA_035504075.1. GTDB lineage: Bacteria > Pseudomonadota > Alphaproteobacteria > ATCC43930 > CGMCC-115725 > DATARH01. The sequence goes on from DATJSO010000137.1 coordinate 24,508, forward strand.
CCGGAGACGCGGGCAGCGGCGCCGGTATTGATCGGGTTGCTGGTTGCCGGCGTTGCGGCGGCCGGTTTCGTGCTCGTGCAGCGCCACGGCTTTGCGGTGCTCGATCGCATCGCCGGCGAACTCGGTCGCGGCTGGGCCGAGCGGACCGCGGCCAGCGCCGCCAAGCTGCATGCCGCGCTCGACGGCATCTATCGCCGGCCGCTGCGGCTGTGGCTCAGCTCCACGCTGCATCTGCTGTGCTGGATCGTCAGCGCAAGCGAGGTCTGGATCGCGCTGCGGCTGGCAGGCGAGCCTTTGTCGATTGCCGCCGTGCTGGCAATCGAGAGCCTGCTGTATGCGATCCGTACCGTGGCGTTTCTGGTGCCGCAGTCGGTCGGCGTCCAGGAAGGCGCCTACATCCTGCTCGGCGCCAGTTTCGGGCTGACCCCTGACATGGCACTGGCGCTGTCGCTGATGAAACGCGGACGCGACCTGGCGATCGGTCTGCCGGCGATCGCCGCTTGGCAGGCAATCGAGAGCCACCGGCTGTTTCGCCCGCGCCACCGCCCAGGCGTGACAAAGCCGGTCAGCGATCCTCCGTCGGGCGGCTGAGCCGCGGCGCGGCTACTGGACCAGCTCGGCTTCCTTCGGTTCGGCGGCGCCGGCGGGCGGGCGCTGGCGGAACATGAAGACCAGCTTGTCGGCCTCCTTGTCGGCCGATACGCGGACGATGCCGCCTTTGGCGAGCGCGCCGAACAACAACTCCTCGGCGAGCGGCTTCTTGATATGCTCCTGGATGATGCGCGCCAGCGGGCGCGCGCCGAACAGCGGATCGTATCCCTTGACGCCGAGCCAGTCGCGAGCGCTCGCATCGAGCTCGATCGTGACGTTGCGGTCGGCCAGTTGCTCCTCCAGTTGCAGCACGAACTTGCTGACGACGCGGCCGATCGTGTCTGGTGACAGCGGCGCGAACGAGATGATCGCATCGAGCCGGTTTCTGAACTCCGGCGTGAACATGCGGGTGATCGCTTCCTCGTCGTGGCCGGTGCGGATGCCGCTGCCGAAGCCGATCGCCTGCTTTGCCAGTTCGGCGGCGCCGGCGTTCGTCGTCATGATCAGGATGACATTGCGGAAATCGACAATCTTGCCGTTGTGGTCGGTCAATTTCCCGTAATCCATCACCTGCAGCAGGATGTTGAACAGGTCGGGATGCGCCTTCTCGATCTCGTCGAGCAGCAGCACGCTGTGCGGGTGCTGGTCGACGGCGTCGGTCAGCAGGCCGCCCTGGTCGAAACCGACGTAACCCGGGGGCGCGCCGATCAGCCGCGACACCGTGTGCCGCTCCATATATTCCGACATATCAAAGCGGGTGATCTCGATGCCCATCGTGCGCGCCAATTGCCGCGCCACCTCGGTCTTGCCGACGCCGGTCGGCCCCGAGAACAGATAGGAGCCGATCGGTTTTTCCGGGTCGCGCAAGCCGGCGCGCGCCAGCTTGATCGCGGAGACCAGCGCCTCGATCGCGCTGTCCTGGCCGAACACCATCGTCTTCAGGTCGCGGTCGAGGTTCTTCAGTACTTCGCGGTCGTCGCGCGACACGCTCTTCGGCGGGATGCGCGCCATCGTCGCGATGCAGGCTTCGACCTCCTTGGCCGTGATCGTCTTGCGCCGCTTGTTCTCCGGCACCAGCATCTGCGCCGCGCCGGTCTCGTCGATGACGTCGATCGCCTTGTCCGGCAGTTTGCGG
>DATJSO010000138.1:0-10132 GCA_035504075.1 Allostellaceae bacterium
TGCTGGATGCGGCGGGCCACCTGGCCTTTGCCGACGGTCCGGAAAACCGGGCGGCGACGCTGCTCGTGCCGGCGACGGTGCGCGCCGCGCCGGCCGGCACGATCGTCGAGATCTGCCCGGCGGCCGTGGCACTCGCCGCCGCGCTCGGCGACCGCCTCGCGCGGCAGCCCGGTCTGGCTTTGTTTATCGACTACGGCGATGTCGCGGGCCGGACCGGCCCGACGCTGGCGGCGGTGCGCCGGCACGAGCGGGCTGCAGTGCTGGATGATCCGGGCGGGTGCGACCTCAGCGCCCATGTCGATTTCGCGCTGTTTGCAGCCGCGGCGCGCGGCGCCGGCGCGGCCGTTCATGGGCCGACGACGCAACGCGAGTTTCTGCTGGCGCTCGGCGGCGTGCAGCGCCTCGCCGGGCTGGCCGCGCAGGCAACGCCCGAACAGCGGCGGCGGCTGCAGAGCGGGTTTCAGCGCTTGATCGCGCCCGAGCAGATGGGCACCTTGTTCAAGGCGCTGGCGTTGATCTCGCCGGGGCTGCCGGTGCCTGCCGGGTTCGCATGACGGGGCGAACGATGATCGCTCTCCGCGCACTCGCCGATCCTGCCATCCGCCACGCCTTCTTTACCCGCGAGGGCGGTGTCAGCGGCGGCATCTACGCGTCGCTCAATTGCGGCTACGGTTCGCACGACGATCCGCACGCAGTCGCCGAGAACCGGGCGATTGCCGCGTCCCACCTCGGTGTCGCACCGAATGGGCTCGTCAGCTGTTACCAGGTGCACGGCACGGCGGTCGTCACCGTCGGGCAGCCGTGGCGGCGCGACGGCAACCCGCGCGCCGACGGCATGGTAACCTCCGTGCCGGGGATCGCTCTCGGCGTGCTGGCGGCCGACTGCGCCCCGGTGCTGCTGGCCGATCCGGCAGCGCGGATCGTCGGTGCGGCGCATGCCGGCTGGCGCGGCGCGCTGGCCGGTGTCGTCGAGGCGACAATTGTGGCGATGATCGCCGCGGGCGCGTGTCGGGGGCGTATCCGCGCCGGCATCGGCCCGTGCATCGCGCAGCAATCCTACGAGGTCGGGCCTGAATTCGCCGCCGCGTTCGCGGCCGCCGATGCGACGAGCGACAGCTTTTTCCGCCCGGCGGAACGCCGCGACCATTTCCTGTTCGATCTGCCGGGCTATATCGCGCATCGCCTGGCGCGGTTGGGCCTGGCCGCGGTCGAGCGCACGGCACACGATACTGCTGCCGAAGAGGCGCTGTTCTTCAGCTATCGCCGCGCCTGCCGCCGCGGCGAGGGCGATTACGGCCGCCTGCTCGCGGCAATCGCCGTCGCGACCTAGACCCGCGATGCCTTACCTGATCTTGTTCGGCCTGTTCTGCCTGATCGGCCTCGTCGCGACCTGCGCCTTGCGATGATCGGACCCGCTGCGGCGAAGCGGCAATGCGCGCGGCTGATGCCATGCCTGCTCGGGCTTGCCGCCGCGGCCTGCCAGCCTTTGCCGCACCCCTTTGCCGACGACAAGCCGCCAGCGGCGCTGCTGCAGGTCCGCGATACCGCCGGCGTCTCGATCGCGCCGCTCGTCGGCGGGCCGGCTCCGGTCGTCAAGAAGCTCGGCGATGCGATGGCCAAGGCATTGCTGAAACACGACATTCCGGCCAGCGACAGAACCGCCAACCTCGACAGCTACCAGCTCTACGGGCGGATCATCGAAGCGCCGCCGAGTGACGGCAAGGCCAGCGTCGCGGCGCAGTGGTCGCTCTATGACGCCAAAGGCCGGCTGGTCGGCAGGCGCAGCGCCGATGTCGCAGCCGCGCCGGCCGAATGGCAGTCTGCCGACAATGCACCGATCGACCGGCTGGCGGACCTCAGCGCCGATCAACTCGCGCCGCTGCTCGAGGACAAGGCGCCGGCCGGCGCGCCGACGCTGCCGGCAGCGGGCCGCGTCCGCATCGCCATCGACAAGATCGCCGGCGCCCCGGGCGATGGCGCGACGGCATTGCAGGACGCGATTGCGGCTGTGCTGCAACGGCAGGACCTCGCGATCACCACCGACGGCGGCAAGGCCGATCTGCATATCGGAGTCGACATAACCTTGTCGGCGGCCGCGTCGGGAATGCAGCACATCAAGATCGTCTGGCATGTGCGCCGTGCCGACGGCGTCGAGATCGGCACGGTTGTGCAACAAAACGACATTCCGAAGGGTTCGCTCGACGGCAAGTGGGGCGATGTCGCCTACAATGTGGCGACCGCCGCCGCCGGCGGGCTGATGCAACTGGTCGTGCGCGGCGTACCGCCGCCGCAGAGCGAGGCCCAAGCTGCGACCGCGCCGCGCTGACGGCGCGCCGAGGCTGTCGGCCCGTTCACGGCAGCGATTCGACGGATGGCGGTGCGTAGGCGTCGGCCAGCAGCGGCGCTTCCGGCCAATAGGCGCGCAGGCTGATGGCGAAGGGGCCGTTCGGCGCCGGCAGCCAGTTGCTTTCCTGCGCAACTCCCGGCGATTCATGCTCAATCAGAATGTCGAGCGAGCCGTCGGCGTTGCGTTTGACGCCTGGCGTCTTGTCGCCGATCGAATACCGTGCCATCGGGTTGGCGGCGAAGAAGCGCCGCTTGTCCGGCATGATCTCGTAGGCCGACAGCGACCAGAAGGCGCGGGTCGGCGGCTCCTCGCCGGCCGCGAAATGCAGCCGGTAGCGATGCTCGCCGACAAGCGGCCGGCCGACATAGCTGAGGTAGATCGCCTCGCTCGCCGTCAGGGCGGCCAGTCCTTTCAGCGCGACTGCCGCGCGCAGCAGGTAATCGGCGCCGGCATCGCCGACGCCGGGCGGCGGGTACGCCCAGCCATTGACGATCTTGCCGCGCATCGGCGCCGTCGCAATCTGCGCCTTTGCTTGCGCGATGCCGGCGAGGATCGCCTGTTGCGCCCGCGCATCGCGGCGCGCGGCGTCGAATTGATGCCCGGGACCGACGCCGATCGCGGCGATGCGCGCGAGCATGCCCGCATCGCGCGCCGGTGGCGGGTTCTCGGTCAGCGCATAATCGACAACGGCGAAGTAGTTCCACGGATCGGCGGCCTCGACCGCCGGCCCGCGGCAGCTCGACGGCGCCGCTTGGGTGCGGTCGAGCGGCGCCAGGCGCAACCCGTCCTGCGCACGGTGCGCCGCGGCCAAACCCTGCGGTCCGTCCACGAGAAAACGGCCGAGCAGCCATACCGCGTTGGTCGGCGCATGGATGACGGCGGTATCGCGCGGTGCCGCGCCCCGCCAGCCGGGCCCGACGATCAGATACCGCCCGGCGCCGTTGCCGGTCGTGCGTGTCCCGACATAGGCGAAGTTGTTCGTATAGAAATCCATGAACGCCAGCGAATAATAGCGATCGGCGGTTGCCGGCACCTGCAGCAGCAGCGGCCCCGGCGAGAGGTCGAGAAAGGCGCTGGAATAGAGCGTGTCGGCATTGGGCGTCGTGACCGCGCGGCTGTTTGCGTCGGCCGGCTGGCGGCGATGGCGGAATGTGTTCGGCGTCGCGTGATGCGGATTGAACGGGCTGCATTCCGCGAGAAACCGAATGCGGTACATCTCGTAAAGCGGGAATGTGAAGACATATGCATCCCGCGCGATCGCGGCGAGGTCGTCTTCGGCCGGCGCGGCGCGGCCGTTTCCGATCGTCAGCATCAGCGCCATCGCCCCTAAAAGCAAAATGCTGCGGCCCATCGCAATCCGCCGGTCGGCGACCTGTCCTGTCGAGTTGCCCGATTGTAGGCCTAGGGAGCGACAATATCGCCAGCGGCGCACGTCGCCAGGCGACCGTGTCGCGCATCAGCCGGCCGCGTCGGCCGCAGCATGCCCGGTCGCGTAGAGCCGGCGGGCGCCCTGCCAGACCTCGATGGCGCGATGGTGGGCGCGGTGCGTCAGCATCATCCGCGCGCGGGCGATCGCCTCGGGCAGCGCATCGGCATCGATCTCCTCCGCCGCGGCAACCTGCTCTCCCGCGTCGAGGAAGTGACAGCGATAAATGGACATGCGACCCGATCCTCGCGGCGACTGGCCGATTACGAACGCTTTGGATGCGGCCTGGTTCGACCGGCGGTGCAATCCGCCGAGCGAAACCATCGCGCGCTTTGCTTGCGCGAACCGGGGGCGGCGCTGATGTCGGCCCGAGCCGGCGTGAAATTCGCTCGACCGCGCCCGGCCAGCTTCGCCTGATTGCCCGACCAACTCCAATAATTTCGCTGATGGGCAATAATCCAGCAGAGTAGAACGAACAAATCCGCGCCTGTGTTGACCGGTTATTCTGGCTCATGCAAGGGACGGTACGGTAAGATAATGTCGGCCGGCCGCTCGCATTTGCGACGAGGACCGGCGCCGGCGAACAGCTGTGACGTGCGACGCGATGCTCGATACCGCTCTTGTGTTGCTCGTCATTGCCGGCCTCTTGGTCATTGTCGGCGTCTGCCGGCCGCTGGCGGTGCGGCTGCGGCTGCCGACTTCGGTGCTGCTGGCGGGGATCGGCGTCGGCATCGGAGCGGCGCCGACGGTAACGGCGCAGCTCGGACTGGCCCGCCCGGTCGATACCGCGGCCACGCTGTTCGCCGGCCTGCCGGTCAGCGCGACGATGCTGCTGTACGTTTTTCTGCCGCTCCTGGTGTTTGAAGCGGGGATTGTCACCGACGTTCGCCGCACGCTTGAGGACGCGGCGGCAATTCTCGTCCTGGCCGTCATCGTCACGGTCTTGACGATGGCGGCAATCGGTTTTGCGTTGTGGCCGTTTGCGGGGCTGCCGTTGGCCGTATGCCTGCTGCTCGGCGCGATCGTCGCCACGACCGATCCGGCGGCGGTCATCGCCGTGTTTCGCGATGTCGGTGCGCCGGCGCGGCTCGCCCGGCTGGTTGAGGGCGAGGCGCTCCTCAACGACGCGGCGGCGATCGCATTGTTTGTCGTATTGCTGAACATGATCCTCGCCGGCGGCAGCCCCGATATTGCCTGGGGGCTCGGCGAATTTGCCGTGTCGTTTGCCGGCGGCGGCGCGGTCGGCTTTGTGCTGGGCCGTGTGCTGTTGTGGATCATGCCGCACCTCGGCGACGACCGGCTCGCCGAGGCGACGCTATCCGTCGCGTTCGCCTATCTCGCATTCATCATTGCGCAGCATTTCCTCGACCTGTCGGGCATCGTCGCGGTGCTGGCGGCGAGCCTCACGACGGCGGCGTTCGGCCAGGCCCGTATCGCTCCCGATAACTGGACGTTTCTCGTCGATCTCTGGGAGCAAATTGCATTCTGGTCGCGGTCGCTGATCTTCATTCTCGCCGCGATGCTGGTGCCGCGGCTGCTGACGGCGATCGGCGGCCGTGACCTGGTGCTGCTCGGCGTACTGATTGCCGCCGCTTTCGGCGCCCGCATCTTTGCCCTGTTCGTGCTCGTGCCGCCGCTCGAACACCTGCGGCTGACCGAGCGCGTCGACTGCTCTTATAAACTGGCGATCGTGTGGGGCGGATTGCGCGGCGCGCTGACGCTGGTGCTGGCGCTGGCGGTGACGGAGAACCCGGCAATCCCGCCCGCCGTCCAGCGCTTTGTCGCCGTCCTGGCGACGGGCTTTGTGCTGTTCACGCTGTTCGTCAACGGCACGACGCTGCGGCTGATGATCAGGCTGCTCGGCCTCAATCTGCTGGCGCCGCGCGACCTCGCGCTGCGCGACCGGATCCTGGCGCTGTCGCGTGCCGAGGCCAGGGAAGCGGCATCTGAGATTGCCCGCACCCACGAGATGTCGCCGGCAATCGTCGATCGGGTCGTCGCGCTCTACGGTCCGGGCGGCATCGCAACCGAGCCGCCGGCGCCGGAAATCGACGGGCTGAGCGAGCGCGACCGGTTGGCGATTGCGCTGGTGGCGCTCGCCAATCAGGAGCGGCTGGTGGCGCTGGAAATGCGCCGTGACCGCATTGCCGCGCCGGCGGCGATCCAGATCGTGCTCGGCAATGCCGATGCGCTCGCAGAAGCGGCGCGCCGCGACGGGAGGCTCGGCTATCGGCGCGCGAGCGAGCGAGCGCTGGTGCTCTCGGCGGCGTTTCGCCTCGCCTATTTTCTCTATCGCCGCCTCGGCATCGTGCGGCTGCTGGCGGAACGGCTGGCGGATCGGGTCGAGCGCCTGCTGCTGATGCGCTTTGTCATCGAACGGCTGGTCGGCTTTAACGACCGGCAGATTGCGCCGTTGTTCGGGCTGCGGATCGCCGGCATCTGCCGCAGCATCATCGACACGCGGCGCCGCGCGGTTGCCGGCGCTTTCGATGCGCTGCGCCGGCAATACCCTGATTATGTGGCCGAGCTGGAAGCGCGCTTTCTGCGCCAGTCGGCGCTGCGCCGCGAGATGACGCGATTTCAGAGCCTTTATGAAGAAGGGCTGATCCCGCGCGAGATCTACGAGGATCTGCGCCGCGGCATCGACGGCCGCCGCGCCGCGGCGCCGCGCCCGCGCCTTGATATCGGTCTCGATACCCACCGGCTCGTGCATCACCTCGATCTGCTGGCCGGTCTCGACGAGGAGCAGCTTGACCGAGTCTGCCGGCTGCTGCGGCCGCGTCTCGCGGTGCCGAACGAGGTGATCATCCGGCGCGGCGAACGGGGCGACGCGGTCTTCTTTATTGCCTCCGGCGCGGTCGAGGTGCGTTTTGCTGCCAGGCAGTTGCGGCTCGGCACCGGCGAATTCTTCGGCGAGATGGCGCTGCTCTCAGGCCGGCCGCGGCAGGCCGACGTTGTCGCGCTGACCTATTGCCAGCTGCTGATGCTGCGGCAGGCCGATTTCGCCCATTTCATCGCCGCCAATCCGGCAGCGCGCGAGGCGATCGAGAAAGTGGCGGCGGCGCGCCAGGCGATGAATGCCGCGACAGAATCGGCGTGAACCCGGTGTGATGACGTGAAGAAGTACGTCATATCGGCGTGTGCCTGACCCTCTCCTGCTGCTGTCACCGATCGCGCGCCGAAAATTAAGGTTAACGCCGACGTCAGTAACATGTGTGCTCTTTACCAGGCTTCACCGCGCGCCCACGACGGCTGTATCGGGTGCTTGTTGCAAGTCGCAGCAGTTTTAAGCGGCATTTTAGCTAACTCCATTCCGGCATCGCGGCGCTTTTTACCAGTTGTTCACGACCCTGCCGCTTAAGTGGCGGCGTTCAACGCTCACTGGCCGCTTCCTCTAACCCCCCTGAGAGAAGCGGTGGGAGTATTCCCAATGCCCGACTCCTATATGGAGCCCTCCCTTACCGAGCCGCTTGTCGAGGACGTTCCAAGCGAGGCGCTTACCGGGAGCATGCGGGATTTCCGTAAACTGCACGGCTCCGATCTGCTTGACCGCGTCGCGCCGTTTTATCGCTGGCAGGAAACCCGGCGGCACCACGGCTGCTGGCCGTATTCCAAATCGACCGAGGAGGCGCCGCGGCCGATCTGTTCCGCCAAGGACGATGCCGGGCATCAGTTTCGCGGCGTCAATTTCGCCTCGCAGGACTATCTCGGACTGGCGTCGCACCCGCAGATCAAGGCGGCGGCCAAGGCGGCGATCGACGAATATGGAGTGCACAGCGCCGGGTCCTCGGCCCTCGCCGGCAATACCAAATACTCCCTGGCACTGGAGCAGTGCGTCGCCGATTTTCTCGATCTTGAACACGCGATCCTCTATCCGACCGGCTGGGCCGCCGGATACGGCGTCATCAAGGGCCTGGTGCGGCCGGATGACCACATCGTCATGGATGGTCTGGCGCATGCCTGCCTGCAGGAAGGCGCCTATTCCGCCACCGGCAACGTTCACCTGCACGGTCATCTGAAGCTCGATGCCGTTCGCCGCCTGCTGCGGCGGATCCGCGCGCGCGACGCCAGAAACGCGATCCTGGTCGTCACCGAGAGCCTGTTTTCGATGGACTCGGATACCCCCGATCTCGCGGCGCTGCAGGCGTTGTGCCGTGAATTCGATGCCCGCCTGCTGGTCGATGCGGCGCACGATCTCGGCTGCATCGGGCCGGACGGTCGCGGTCACATCGGGCTGCAGCAGCTGCTCGGCAAGGTCGATATCGTGATGGGCAGCTTTTCAAAGACATTCGCGTCGAACGGCGGATTTGTCGCCTGTCGGTCGGCGGCGGTTCGCGAATACCTCAAATTCTACGGTTGTTCGGCGACGTTTTCGAACGCCTTGTCGCCGGTGCAGTGCGCCACGGTGCTGAAGGCATTCGAGATCGTGCAGTCGGACGAAGGCCGCCGACTGCGCGAGCGGATGCTGGACCGTGCGGTTTACCTGCGCTCGCAACTGCGCGCGGCCGGCTTCGAGGTGATCGGCGAACCGTCCGCCATCGTGCCGGCCGTCGTCGGGCCGGAGGCGCTGGCCCGGATCGTCAGCCGCCTGCTGCCCTCGGTCGGCGTCGTCGCCAATTTGGTGGAATTCCCGGCCGTGGCCAAGGGTAACGCGCGCTTTCGGCTGCAGGTCATGGCAACCCATTCGCACGAGAATATCGACGATCTGGTCGATGCGCTGCGCGGCGCCACCGACGCCGCTCTCAGCTCTTACCGGCGGTACAACGCGGTCGCGGCGGATCAGCGCTGCGCGCATGCGATCGGAGCATAGAACATGACGGATTCCACCGGTACCCGCCGTCTTCTGGCGATCGACGACAATCGCGACTCCGCCGAACTCGTCGTGCGCGTAGCGCGCCGCTGCGGCTATGACGCGCGCCCGCTGGCCGACCAGGCCGAACTGCCGCAGACGCTGCGGGAATGGGCTCCGGACGTGTTGACGCTCGACCTGTGCATGCCGGAAGCGGATGGCATCAGCCTGTTCTCGGTGCTGCAGGCCGGCAAATTCGGCGGTGACGTGATCATCATCAGCGGTCAGGACGATTGGCTGCGCAAAGTGGCCGGGCGGTTGGCGAGGGTGCACGGCCTGCGGATCGCCGACGACCTGGCAAAGCCGGTCGACCTGCAGCGGCTTCAGGATCTGTTGACACGATTGCCGGCACGCGCGGCCGCCTCGGCGCCGAGCGCTTCGGCCGCGCCGGCAACTGTCGGTTAACCGGTTTGTCCTAGCGTTCGCAAACATTCACGCCGGGAGCCTGCATGATTGCTTCTCTCCGACTTGCGCCCTTCCGACTGTACGCGCTGCTCGACTGGTTTCTGCCGGAGAAGATGAAGACAGAAGCCGAGTCGCTGCGGCGCGCTCGGATGTTCCTGATCAGTCACCTGTTTGGCCCGTTCCTTGGGCACACGATCTCGCTGTACATCCTGGTGATTGGACGCGACCCGGATTTCGCCTGGTGGGTCTTCTTTGGCGCCATCACGCTGTTCTGGGCGTTCCCGCTGCTGCTCAAGCTCACTGGCTGGTATGTCCCGCTGGCGCTGTTTTCGGTACAGAACCTGATCTTCACGATCCTGTGGGGTTGCTACCATTACGGCGGCATGAGTTCGCCGCTCATCCCGTGGGTCATCACCGTCCCGCTGCTGGCCTTCTTCTATCTCGGCTCGGGTCAGGGCGTTCGCATCTTTGTGCTGACGATCATCCTGTTGAACCTCGCCGGGTTTTACCTGGTTTACAACCTGGGCAACGGGTTTCCGGTGCATATTCCGCTCGCCGACCTGTCTGGTCTCGGCATTGTCTCGACCGTCTGCGCTTCCGTGTACGTGTCGATGATGGCGCTTTATTACGCCAATATCGCGCTGTCGCAGTCGGATCTGGAGCGGGAGGTGAAACGTCGCCTCGAAACCGCGGCGCAGCTGCGCGAGGCAACCAAGGAAGCGGAGCGGGCGAACCGCGCGAAATCGGAATTTCTGGCAAAACTCGGGCACGAATTGCGCACGCCGCTCAATGCCGTGATCGGCTACAGCGAAATCATGCTGGAGGACACCGCGATTGCCGAGCGGCATCAACAGTCGGTCGATTTGAAAAAGATCCACAACGCCGGCAATCACCTGCTGCGACTGATCACCGACCTTCTCGACCTGTCGAAACTGGAGGCCGGCAAGATGGAGCTGTTCGTCGAAAGCATCGACGTGCGGGCGCTCATCGAGGGGGTTGCGGCCGAATATCGCGAGCAGGCCGCGGCGGCCGGCACGACGCTGACGATCAACATCGCTGCCGATGTCGATCGCATCGAGGGCGATGCGACAAAGCTCCGCCGCGC
>DATJSO010000139.1:0-19676 GCA_035504075.1 Allostellaceae bacterium
CAGCGGCATCAAATTGCAATGCCACAATCTCGATACGCTCGGCGTCATCTGCCGCGGCCTCGACGATCTGCCGCTGTTGCGCGCCGCGCTGACGGCCGGGCCGTTTCGCCCGATCGATCGCGCTGTCAGCGGCGCGCCGCGCATCGGCTTCTGCCGCACCCCGGCCTGGGAGGCGGCCGACACCGCCACCCAGACGCTGCTCGAGCGCACCGCATCGCGTCTCGCTGCCGCTGGCGCGGCCGTGCGGGAGGTCGAATTCGCGGCGCAATTCGTAACTATCCACGAGCATCATCGCCGCATCTTCAATTACGAAGCGGCGCGCAATTACGCCTACGAATATGAGCAGCACCACGACAAGCTGAGCGGCGTATTGCGCGACACCGTGCTGGTGCCTGGACGGGAACTGCCGCTCGGTGCCTACATCGAAGCGCTGGAAACCGCCGAGGCGTTCCGCCGCCATCTCGACGAACTGTTCGAAGACGTCGATGTGCTGCTGACCCCGAGCGCCGCCGGCGAGGCGCCGCGCGGTCTCGGCACGACCGGCGATCCCAGGTTCAATTCGATCTGGACCCTTGGCTGGGTGCCGTGCCTGACGTTGCCGGCCGCCGCCGGGCCGACCGGGTTGCCGCTCGGCATCCAGTTGGTCGGAGGGCGGTTTGCCGACGAGGCGCTGCTCGCCGCTGCCGCCTGGGTCGCCGCTCAGCTCGGGTAATTGCGCAAATCCGGCAATTGTTCGATGAAGTCGGCTTCGTCTTCTAGACAGCGCAAGTCGAGAACGAGGCGACCGGCCTCGATCCGGCCGACGACGGGAACCGGCAGCGCGCGCAGCCGCCGCGCCAGTGATTCGACGGCGCCGCCCGATCGGGACAGCGGCGTCAGCGCGAGACCGGCGCTCGGCAACAGCGATGCCGGCAATGCGCCGCTGCCGATCTGGCTCGTCGTCTCGACGACGGCGGCCGTCGCTGTTCCGGTAAGCGCCGCCGCGACGAGCGGCAGCAGCCGCTGCGCCGCCGCGGCGATCTCGCCGCGCGGCCGCGTCAAGAGCCGCAGCGCCGGCAGCCGGTCGGCGAGGCGTTCGGGATCGGCATAAAGCTGCAGCACCGCTTCGAGCGCCGCCAGGCGGATCTTGTCGAGCCGCAAAGCGCGCTTCAGCGGGTTTCTCGCCAGCGCCGCGACAAGGTCGGAGCGGCCGACGACGAGGCCGGCCTGCGGGCCGCCGAGCAATTTGTCGCCGCTGAACGTGACGAGATCGGCCCCCGCTTTCAATGAGTCGGCGACGGTCGGTTCGTGCGGCAGTCCCCACCGGTCGAGATCGACGAGCGTGCCGCTGCCGAGATCCTCGACAAACGGGAGGCCGCGATCGCGTGCGAGCGCCGCGAGACGCGCTGGCGCGACCGCAGCGGTGAAGCCGCGGATCTCGTAGTTGCTCGTGTGCGCCTTCAGGATCAGCGCCGTCTCCGGCCCGATCGCGCCTTCAAAGTCGCGCAAGTGCGTGCGGTTTGTCGTGCCGACCTCGCGCAGCCGCGTGCCGGCGCGAGCCATGATGTCGGGCAGGCGGAACGAGCCGCCGATCTCGATCAGTTCGCCGCGCGAGACGAGCGTCTCGCGCTCGAGCGCCAACGCGTTCAGCGTCAGCAGCAGCGCCCCGGCGTTGTTGTTGACCGCAAGCGCCGCCTCGGCGCCCGTCAGCCGGCAGAGCCAACCGGCAACATGATCGTCGCGCTCACCGCGCCGGCCGCTTTCAAGATCGTATTCGAGCGTCGTCGGCGCGCGCATCGCCTCGGCGGCAGCGGCGACTGCCTCCTGCGGCAGCGGCGAGCGGCCGAGATTGGTGTGCAGGATTGTGCCGGTGAGATTGAATACGCGGCGCTGCGACGGCGCCATCAGCTGCACCAGCGCCGCTTCGCTCGCCGCGACGATGGCCGCGATGGGCGCCGCTTCGCCGGCAGCCCGGCATTCGCCGAGCGCGGAGCGCACCGCACCGACGACGAGGGGGCGGCCAAAGCGCGCGATCAGCGCGGCAGTCGCGGGCTCCTGCAAGACGCGATCGACGGAAGGGAGCGCGCCGCGCCGGTCGCGCGCCTGCGGTTCGCTCATTCGGTGGGCGCCTTGCCGGGTGCGCCGCTGGTCTTGTTACGAATCGGCCGCGCCACGGCGAACCCGACATGAGCATCGCCGCCACGGAACAGGGCGAGAGCCGTGCCGATGGAAATCGTGGCGCGCATCGGCGTAGTATGCCCGAGCCGCCGCCGCGGCGCCAATCGCGCGGCGGGGAGGTGGGGGCGAGTTGCCGCGCCCCGGCGTGGGGCGTCGTTTGCGGGTTGTGCCGACAGGGCGTATTATGCCATCGGTAGCCTTAAGCAAGATCAACCGCTTTGCCGCACATTGTTGTGACCAGCATCTGGGCGATGTGCGGATGAGTGGAGCGAAAGACGGCCGGTTTGGTAATGGAGGTGGCGCCGATGCGTTGCGCGCGGCGCACTCGTCGGCTGGCAGCGACCAGCTTTTCCGCATCCTGATCCAGGGCGTCGTCGATTACGCGATCTTCCTGCTCGATCGGGACGGAATAATCACGACCTGGAACCCCGGGGCCGAGCGAATCCAGGGCTATGCCGCCGAAGCGATCATCGGCCAGCACTTCGCGCGTCTGTACACCGCGGAAGACCGCGCGGCGGGATTGCCGCAGAGCATGTTGCACATCGCTGCCGAAGCCGGCCGCGTCGAGCACGAGGGCTGGCGAGTGCGCAAGGACGGCAGCCGCTTCTGGGCGATGGTCGTCATCAACGCGATCCGCGAGGCCGACGGCCGGATCGTCGCCTTCGCCAAAGTGACGCGCGACATGACCGAGCGCGTCGGCGCGCGCGATGCGCTGCGCTGGAGCGAAGAGCGATTTCGCCTTTTGGTGCAGGGCGTCACCGACTACGCAATCTACATGCTCGACCCGGCCGGCTATATTACGAACTGGAACCTCGGCGGCCAACGCATCAAGGGGTATGCCGAAAACGAAATCATCGGCAAGCATTTCTCGGTGTTCTACACATCGGAGGATCGGGCGGCCGGGTCGCCGGGTCGCACGTTGGGGACGGCGCTGCACGAAGGCCGGTTTGAGGGGGAAGGCTGGCGCGTCCGCAAGGACGGCACGTGGTTCTGGGCGAGCGTCGTTGTCGATCGGATCAATGACCGCGAGGGCAACCTGCTCGGGTTTGCCAAAATCACCCGAGACATGACCGAAAAGAAGCGGATTGAAGAAGAGCTGGAGCAGGCGCGCGCCGCCCTGGCGCAATCACAGAAGATGGAGGCGATCGGTCAGCTTACGGGCGGCGTCGCGCATGATTTCAACAATCTTTTGACGGTCATTGCCAACGCCCTAGACCTCGTGTCGGTGCCGTCGCCCGACGAAGCGCGGCGGCGCCGCATCATCGAGAGCGCGCAGCGGGCGGCCGAGCGGGGCGCCCGCTTGACCCAGCAGCTGCTGGCGTTCTCGCGACGCCAACCGCTGCACCCCGCGGTGCACGAGATCAACGGCTTGATCACCAGGTTTGAGGCGGTGCTGCGGCGCGCCAGCCCGGAGCCGATCTTGTTCGAATTGCGGCTTTCGCCGACCCCGATTGCCGCCAATATTGACGGTCCGCAATTCGAGACGGCGCTGCTCAACCTCGTCGTCAATGCGCGCGACGCGATGCCGCGCGGCGGTACGCTGATGATCTCAACGAGGCGCGAAACGATCGATGCGGCGCGCGCCAAGGAGATGGCCGGCATGGCGCCCGACGATTATGTGGCAATCGCGGTACACGACAGCGGCGAGGGCATGCCGGCGGCGGTGCAGGCGCGCGCCTTCGAGCCGTTCTTCACGACCAAGGAGGTCGGCAAGGGATCGGGGCTCGGTCTCAGCCAGGTTTACGGGTTTGTCGTGCAATCGGGCGGTCATGTCGCGATCGACAGCGCGCCGGGATCGGGCACCACCGTGACGATTCACCTCCCGGTGGCCGAGCTGCCGGTGCGCAACCCGAGAGCCGGCGCGGAGCGGCGCGCCGAGCGCGCGATCGGCCGTGTGCTTGTCGTCGAAGACGATCCCGAGGTTCTCGACGTAACGGTCGAGAGCCTGCGCATGATCGGCTACGACGTGCTGACCGCGCCGGACGGTCCGAGCGCGCTCGATGTGCTGGGCCGCGAAAGCGACATCGACGTCCTGTTCACCGACGTCGTGATGCCGCGTGGCATGAATGGCGTCGAACTGGCGCGCGCGGCGCTGCAGCTGCGGCCGCAGTTGCGGGTCCTGCTTGCGTCCGGCTATCCGGCGGCGGCGCTGTCGGCCAGGAACGGCGCGCCGGTCGGCGGCGAATTTCAGTTTCTCGCCAAGCCCTACCGCGGGTCGGAATTGGCCGAGGCGCTGCGCGGGCTGCAGCCGAGCCTCTGATCACCCGCGAAAATCGAAACGATAGGCCGCGTGGTGCCGACGGATCCAGCCGGCTGTCGGATCGGGGAAATGCGCCGGCATGATCAGCGTGCCGCTGTCGGCATGTTCCTCGACAAGCCGCGTGCGGCTCGCGCGTGATCGCTCGGGGTCGCTGCAGGCGCGGGTCGACCATTCCGGCTTCAGGCATTGCAGCGGGTGGTGCAGGACGTCGCCGACAAAAACGCCGCGCTCGCCGCCGGATTGGGCATGGATCACGACATTGCCGGGCGTGTGGCCGGGGTAGGGCTCGAACCACAGCCCGTCATCGAGCGCGTAGTCGTCGCCGACGAGCAGCGCCTGGCCCGTCTCCACGACGGGCAGCACGCTGTCGCCGAATGCGGTCGCGTGCGGCGTGTCGGCGCCGCTGTCATGCACACCCTGCCAATGATCGAATTCGCGCCGCGCCATCACATAGCGCGCGTTGGGAAAGGTCGGGACCCATTTGCCGCCGGCCAATTGCGTGTTCCAGCCGACATGGTCCCAGTGCAGATGCGTGCACATCACGTAGTCGATCTCATCAGGGCCGACCCCGAGCCGGGCCAGATCGTCGATATACGAGGTTTTCATGCGGTGCCACTGCGGCCGAGCCGGGCGTTCCTTGTCGTTGCCGATGCAGGCGTCGATCAGGATCGTATGGCGGCCGGTCCTGACGACAAAGCTGTGAAAGCTGAAGACGAGTTTGCCGGTCGCCGGGTCGAGCAGCCGGGGTCCGATGAGGTCGCGGTTGGCGCGCACCACCTCCGGATCGAAATCGGGAAAGAACTCCGCCGGCTCGAAGGCGGGGCCGGTAAAATCGGCGATACGGCTTACCTCGAACTGGCCGATGCGGATCGGTTGCATCTGTCCTCGCGGGATGAAGCGGCCCGCTGACTGTAGCGCCGCGCCGCGCGGCGTCGCCAGCCCAAATCCGACCGGCGCCGCGGGCCGGCTGCGCTATGTTCAGCCGCGCCGCACCGCGCGGAAGCGCAGCCGCACATAGTCGGCGATCCAGGCGCCGGTTTCGTCGGTCAGCACCGGCCGCAGCAGGCCGATGACCTCGTTCCGCGCGGCGGTGCGGTCGGCGGCGGCGAGCGGTGCGAAGAAATCGTCGGCAAAATTGTCGAGCCAGGCGTCGATGCCGCTTTCCAGCACGGTCGGGCGCGGCAGGATGCCGATTTCAAGAACCGCAAAGCCGGCGCGTTCGAGCTTCGCGCGGTATGCTGCGGCCGATGGGAAATACCACGGGCTCAGTGCCTGCGCGTCGAAGCCGCGGCGGCCCAGCACGGCTGCGAGCGCGACCATGATCGCCGCGACGTTGTTGTGCCCGCCCATCTCGGCGACAAAACGTCCCCCCGGTTTCAGGCTGCGCGCGACGCCGGCCAGCACTGCTTCCGGCGGCCGCATCCAATGCAACGCCGCGTTCGAGAAAACGGCATCGAACGCATGCTCGAAGGCGAGGTTCTGCCCGGACATGAGGCGCGCGTCGAGGCCGCGCGCCTTGGCTGCGGCGACCATGTCGGGCGCCGCATCGAGCGCGACGACGGCGGCGCCGGCAGCTGCAACCCCTGCCGTCAGCGCACCGTCGCCGCAGCCGAGATCGAGGATGCGTTCGCCGGGCTGCGGCGCCAGCAATTCGAGTACGGCCGCTCCCAGCGCCGGCACGAAATTAGCTGTCGCCATATAGCGGCGCGCTTGCCATTCTTGCCGCGAATATTGTGCCATCTCCGTCTCTCTCACTTGCCCGCACGCAGGGGCGCATTTGAGAGGATTGACCGGGCAGACGGAAGGGGATCGCGTTCGTGTTCGATTCCGGCAACGCGGAGTCGCGACGTTGCCGACCATCTGCTACGGTCGTTCGATCGATGCCGCGACGCAGCGTGCCAAGCAATCGGGTGCAGCGACAGAACGAACGGGGACGGTCGCGGTCGTCGCGCCGTACAGTCGAGTGCGGGGCAGGAACGATGACACCTGACGACGACATGCGCGCAGCGGGACCGCCGGCAATCGGCCGGGACGGGGCTGCGCACGCAATGGGTTAACCGCGATGGACGACCAGCCGACCGCCCCGTTCGCGCCGCCGCTGCCGGAGCGCGGCTATCCCGGCGAGGTCGGCCGCGTCGCGCCGCAGCCGGACGGCGAGGCGCCGTCGCTCTACGAACCGCGTCCGGGCGGCCGCCGTTCCGTGCTCTGGCTGTTGCTGTTGCTGCTCGTCGTCGCCGGCCTTGCGACCTGGCTGGTCGTGCGCCATGGACACGAAGGCGGTCGGACACGGCGGTTTACGACGACGGGTCCGATGCCGGTCGGCACTGCGAAAGTCACGCTGGGCGACATGCCGGTGGAGCTGAGCGCGCTCGGTACCGTGACGCCGCTCGCCACCGTAACGGTGCAGACCCAGATCAACGGCCAGCTGATCGAGGTCGGCTTCAAGGAGGGGCAGATGGTGCGGAAGGGCGACTTCCTCGCCCAGATCGACCCGCGCCCCTATCAGGTCGCGCTCGAACAAGCGCAAGCGCAACTGGCCAAGGATCGGGCGGCCCTGAATGACGCGCAGGTCGATCTCGCGCGCTATCGGACGCTGGTGGCGCAGAACTCGATCGCCCGCCAGACGCTCGACACCCAGGTCGCGACGGTGCAGCAGGACATCGCGACGATCAAGGCCGACCAGGCGCAGATCGACACACAGAAGCTGAACCTCGTCTATTGCCACATCGTCGCGCCGGTCGGCGGCCGCGTCGGGCTGCGCCAGGTCGATCCCGGCAACTACGTGCAGACGACAAGCACGACCGGCATCGTCGTCATTACCCAGCTGCAGCCGATCTCGGTCATTTTCACATTGCCCGAGGACAGCCTGCCGGAGGTGCTGCGGCGTTTGCATGCCGGTGCCACATTGACGGCCGTCGCCTACGACCGCACCGGCGCGACAAAGCTCGATACCGGCACGCTCGAGACCGTCGACAACCAGATCGACCCGACGACCGGCACCGTGAAGCTGCGGGCGGTCTTCAACAATCCGGACATGATTTTGTTTCCGAACCAATTCGTCAATGTGAAGCTGCTGGTCAATACGCTGCACAAAGCCGATCTCGTGCCGGTCGCGGCAATCCAGCGCGGTGAACCCGGAACGTTTGTCTACGTCGTCAAGCCGAACCAGACTGTCGCGGCGCAGCCGGTCGCGCTCGGCCCCGGCAACGCCCAGGAAATGGTGGTGACGAAAGGCGTGCAGCCCGGTGAACTGGTCGTTACCGACGGCGCCGATCGCCTAAAGGACGGCGCCAAGGTGAGGATCGCGGAGGCGACGACTGTGGCCGGCGGCGTTGCGCCCGTCGCGAAGCAGCCGGCCGGCAACCAGCCGCACCGCCGCCGTAGCCAACCCGCCGGCGGGTGAGCGGCTTTTTCGCCTGCATCGATCGCGCATGCCTCGCGTTTTGACCTCCATTTGTCCGCCGGCAGCGCGGCGGACTCCCGTTCCGGTTGGCGCGCGAGGGCCGGGTTGGCGGCGCCACCGCGACCGCGGCGCCGGCCGGTTCGCGCGATGAGTCCGTCGCGGCAGTTCATCCTGCGCCCGGTGGCAACCTCGCTGCTGATGGCGGCGATCATGCTGGTCGGCATCGTCGCCTACCGCTTTCTGCCGCTGTCGGCGCTGCCGGAAGTCGATTACCCTACGATCCAGGTCGTCACGCTTTATCCCGGCGCCAGCCCGGACGTGATGACTTCGTCGGTGACCTCGCCGCTGGAGGTGCAGCTCGGCCAGATGCCGGGCCTCAACCAGATGTCGTCGGTCAGTTCCGCCGGCTCGTCGGTCATTACGCTGCAGTTCGATTTGTCGCTGAGCCTTGATGTTGCCGAGCAGGAGGTGCAGGCGGCGATCAACGCGGCCGGCAACCTGCTTCCCTCCGATCTGCCGGCGCCACCGATCTATGCCAAGGTCAACCCGGCCGACGCGCCGATCCTGATCCTGGCGCTGACCTCGAAGACGTTGCCGTTGACCGAGGTCGAAGACCTCGCCGATACGCGCCTCGCGCAGAAGATCTCGCAGGTCGCCGGCGTCGGCCTCGTGACGCTGAGCGGCGGCCATCGTCCGGCGGTACGCATCCAGGCCAACCTGCGGCAGCTCGCGGCCTACGGCCTCAACATTGACGATCTGCGCACGACGATCGCCAACGCCAACGTCAATACGCCGAAAGGCAATTTTGACGGGCCGATGCGGCAGTACACGATCAACGCAAACGACCAGATGAAGAGCGCGGCGCAGTACGACAATCTGGTCGTCGCCTATCACAACGGCGCGCCGGTGCGTCTGGCCGATGTCGCGACCGCAACGGACGCCGCCGAGAACACGAAGCTCGCCGGCTGGATGAACACGACGCCGGCGATCATCATGAACATCCAGCGCCAGCCCGGCGCCAATGTCATCGCCGTCGCCGACGCGATCAAGGCGCTGCTGCCGCAGTTGCAGGCGTCGCTGCCGGCCGCGGTCAATGTGACGATGCTGACCGATCGGACCAACACGATCCGCGCTTCGGTTGCCGATGTCGAATTCGAACTCGCCCTCGCCGTCGTGCTCGTCGTGCTGGTGATCTTCGTGTTTCTGCGCAGCCCGTCGGCGACGGTGATCCCGAGCCTCTCGGTGCCGCTGTCGCTCGTCGGCACGCTGGCGGTCATGTATCTGGCCGGGTTCAGCCTCAACAACCTGTCCTTGATGGCGATGACGATCGCGACCGGGTTTGTCGTCGACGACGCGATCGTCATGATCGAGAACATCTCACGCTACATCGAGGCCGGCGAGCCGCCGTTGCAGGCGGCGCTCCGCGGATCGGAGCAGATCGGTTTCACGATCATCTCGCTGACCGTGTCGCTGATCGCGGTCTTGATCCCGCTCCTGTTCATGCCCGACGTCGTCGGCCGCCTGTTCCGCGAATTCGCGATCACGCTGGCGGTGACGATCATCATTTCGGCGGTCGTATCGCTGACCCTGGTGCCGATGATGTGCGCCAAGCTGCTGCGCCAGCGCCGGCCCGAGCGGATGTCGCCGGCGTCGCGCCGCGGCCGGAACTGGTTCGACCGGGTCATCCACCGATACGGCCAGCTGTTGACCTGGGTACTCGACCACCAGCCGCTGACGCTGACGGTTGCGGTCGTGACGCTGGTGCTGACCGTCATCGCCTATATCGCGATCCCGAAGGGCTTCTTTCCGATCCAGGACACCGGATTGATCCAGGGCATTTCCGAAGCCTCGACTTCGGTTTCGTTTGCCGCGATGGCGGAGCGGCAGGAGGCGCTCGCCGCCGCGATCCTGAAGGATCCTGATGTCACGAGCCTGTCCTCGTTCATCGGCGTCGACGGCACCAACACGACGCTCAACGAAGGCCGCATGCTGATCAACCTGAAGCCGGTGGACGAGCGCAGCGCCAACGCCAGCGCCATCATCCGCCGGCTGCAGCGCGAGATCTCCGGGATACCCGGCATCACCCTCTACATGCAGCCGGTCCAGGATCTGACGATCGATGCCACCGTCAGCCGCGGCCAGTACCAATTCGCCTTGGAGGATGCCAATCCCGACGAGTTCGCGACGTGGATCCCGCGCCTGATGCAGCGCCTGCAACAGCTGCCGCAGCTTTCGGACGTTGCGACCAGCTACAGCGAAAACACGCCCTCGGCGTACATCCGCATCGACCGCGCGACGGCGGCGCGCTTCGGCATCACGCCGGCGACGATCGACAACGCGCTGTACGACTCGTTCGGCCAACGCATCGTCTCGACGATCTTCACGCAGTCGAACCAGTACCGCGTCATTCTCGAAGCCGATCCCAAACAGCAGCAATCACTGGCGACCCTCGGCTCGATTTACCTGCCGTCTTCGACGGCGGTTGGCGGCGAGGTGCCGCTGTCGGCGATCGCGCAGGTCGTGCAGCAGATGGCGCCGATCGAAATCGAGCATATCGGCCAGTTCCCGTCGGCGACGATTTCGTTCAACCTGGCGCCGGACGCCTCGCTCGGCGGCGCGGTGGACGCGATCCGCCAGGCGGAAGCCGCTATCGGCATGCCGGCCAGCATGATTACGCGCTTCCAGGGCGCCGCGCTCGCCTTCCAGGCGGCGCTCGGCAACGAGCTGTTCCTGATCGCGGCGGCGATCGCGACGGTTTACATCGTCCTGGGCGTGCTGTACGAAAGCTACATCCACCCAATCACGATCATTTCGACGCTGCCGTCGGCCGGGCTCGGCGCGCTGCTCGCGCTGATGATCGACGGCAGCGATCTTTCGGTCATTGCGATCATCGGCATCATCCTCTTGATCGGCATCGTCAAGAAGAACGGCATCATGATGGTCGATTTCGCGCTGGAAGCGCAGCGCGACGAGGGCAAGCCGCCGCGCGAGGCGATCTATCAGGCCTCGCTGCTGCGCTTCCGGCCCATCATGATGACGACCGCCGCCGCGATCTTCGGCGCATTGCCGCTGATGCTCGGCACCGGCACCGGCTCCGAGTTGCGGCACCCGCTCGGCGTCACGATCGTCGGCGGGCTGATCCTCAGCCAGGCGCTGACGCTGTTCACGACACCGGTCATCTATCTCTATTTCGACCGGCTCGGCCGCGCCGCGCGGCATCGCTTTGGCGGCGCCTTCAACGCCGAGGAGCCCGCCGAGTGAGCCTGTCGACGCCGTTCATCCAGCGCCCGGTTGCGACGACGCTGTTGACGATCGGCGTGGCGCTGGCCGGGATTCTGGCGTTCTTCAATCTGCCGGTGTCGCCGCTGCCGAACATCGATCTGCCGACGATTTCGGTGACGGCGACCATGCCCGGCGCCAGCCCCGAGACGATGGCGACGACGGTCGCGACGCCGCTCGAACGCCATCTCGGCATCATCGCCGACGTGACCGAGATGACCTCGCAGAGCACGGTCGGCTCGACCCGCATCACGCTGCAATTCGGCCTCGACCGCGACATCGACGGCGCCGCCCGCGATGTGCAGGCGGCGATCAACGCGGCGCGCATCGATCTGCCGACGAGCCTCAGAAGCAACCCGACCTATCGCAAGGTCAACCCCTCGTCGTTCCCGATCCTGATCCTGTCGCTGACCTCGGACACGATGACGCGCGGCCAGATCTACGATCTTGCGTCAACGATTTTGCAGCCGGCGCTGTCGCAGATCGACGGAGTGGGCGAAGTAGACATCGGCGGCAGCGCCGCGCCGGCCGTGCGCGTCGAACTGAACCCGCTGCCGCTGTTCAAATTCGGCATCGGCCTCGAAGACGTGCGGGCAGCGCTCGCTTCGGCCAACGCAAACAGCCCGAAAGGCGCGGTGACCGAGGGCGACCGCAGCTACCAGCTCTACACGAACGATCAGGCCTCGGCGCCGGATGACTACAAGCCGCTGATCATCGCCTATCGCAACGGCGCGCCGGTGACGCTGAGCGATGTCTCTACGGTTGAGGAAGGCCCGGAGAACCTCCGCAACGCCGGTCTCGCCAACGGCAAACCGGCAGTTCTTGTCATCGTCCGCAGCGAGCCGGGCGGCAATGTCATCGATACGGTCGACAGCATCCGTGCCGAGCTGCCGCAGCTGCGCGCCTCGTTGCCGCGCAGCATCGACATGCGCGTCGCGATGGACCGCAGCACGACGATCCGCGCCTCGGTGCACGATGTTGAAGCGACGCTCCTGATCGCGATCGGCCTCGTGATCCTCGTCGTCTTTGCGTTCCTGCGAAATTTCCGCGCGACGCTGATCCCGAGCGTCGCCGTGCCGGTGTCGCTGATCGGCACCTTCGCCGTCATGTACCTGCTGGGCTACAGCCTCGACAACCTGTCGCTGATGGCGCTGACGGTATCGACCGGCTTTGTCGTCGATGACGCGATCGTCGTGCTGGAGAACTTCACGCGCCATGTCGAGGCGGGCATGGCGCGACGCGAAGCGGCGCTGCTCGGCGCCGGCGAGGTCGGGTTCACGGTGCTGTCGATGAGCCTGTCGCTGATCGCGGTGTTCCTGCCGATCCTGCTGATGGGCGGCATCGTCGGCCGGCTGTTCCGCGAATTTGCGATGACGTTGTCGATCGCGATCCTGATTTCGCTGATCGTGTCGCTGACCACGACGCCGATGATGTGCGCCTATGTCGCGATGCCGCAGATGCAGGCGAAGCCGGCGCGGTGGAAGCTCGCCGCCGAGCGCGTGTTCGAGGCGATGCTCAACTTCTATCGCCAGACGCTGGCCGAAGCGCTGCGCTTTCCGCTCGTCGTCGCGGCGATCCTGATCGCGACGGTCGTGCTCAACGTCTACCTTTTCGTTCTCGTGCCAAAGGGTTTTTTTCCGCTGCAGGATACCGGCCGCATGATCGGCGGCATCCAAGCCGACCAGAGCATCTCGTTTCAGTTGATGAAGCACAAGCTGACCCAGTTTATCCGGATTATCGGCCATGACCCGGCAGTTGACAGCGTGGTCGGCTTTACGGGCGGCGGTCAGACCAATTCCGGTTTTGTGTTCATCTCGCTGAAGCCGCTGTCGCAGCGCAAGGACTCGGTCTTCCAGGTTATCGGCCGGCTGCGCCGCCAGCTCAACCAGGTCGCCGGCGCCCGCCTGTTCCTGGTGCCCGTGCAAGACATCTCGGTCGGCGGGCGACAGAGCAATGCATTTTACCAGTACACGCTGACCGGCGGCGAACTGCAACAGCTCTACCAATGGGCGCCGAAAGTCACCGCCGCGCTGGAGAAATTGCCGGAGCTCACGGACGTAAACTCCGATCTGCAACAGAAAGGGCTGGAAACCGATCTTGTCTATGACCGCGCGACCGCGGCGCGGCTCGGCCTGTCGATTTCGCAGATCGACAACACGCTGTACGACGCCTTTGGACAGCGGCAGGTTTCGGTCATCTATACGCCGCGCACCCAGTATCACGTTGTCATGGAGGTGGCGCCGCAATATTGGCAGAGCCCCGACACGTTGAAGCAACTTTATGTCAGTACCGCCGGCGGCCCGGTCAGCGGTACGCGATCGACGAACGCGCTGACCGGCACGATCTCGCCGCCTGCCGCCAACAGCGCCGTCAGCACCATCGCCAATCCTGCGGCCACGGCCGCGCAACCCGGCAACGCGGCCAGCGTCGTCACGAACAATGCCGCGACGACCACGGCAAACAACGCCGCAAGCCCCGGCGCGAACAACGCCAGCGCAACGACGACGGCGGCGCAGTTCGCCTCGGACGCGGCACGCAACCAGGCCAACAATGCGCTCGCCAATACCGGGCACAGCGCGACCTCGACGGGCGCCGCCGTCAGTACCGCCAGCGAGACGATGGTGCCGCTGGCCGCCTTCGCGCATTATCAGGCCGGCAGCACGCCGCTGGCGGTCAACCACCAGGGATCGTTCGTCGCGACGACGATCTCGTTCAACGTAAAGCCCGGCGTCTCGCTCGGCCAGGCCGAGCAGGCGATCCGGGCTGTGGTGGCGCGGCTCGGCATGCCGGCAACAATCCAGGGAAGTTTTGCCGGCACCGCACAGGTATTTCAGCAGTCGCTGGCAAACGAGCCGATCCTGATCGCCGCGGCCTTGCTCGCCGTCTACATCGTCCTCGGCGTGCTGTACGAGAGCTACATCCACCCGATCACGATCCTGTCGACGTTGCCGTCGGCCGGGGTCGGCGCGGTCATGGCGCTGATGCTGTGCGACACCGATTTCAGCATCATCGCGCTGATCGGGGTGTTTCTCCTGATCGGCATTGTCAAGAAGAACGCGATCATGATGATCGACTTTGCGATCGGCGCCGAACGCAGTGGTGGGTTGAGCTCGCGCGAGGCGATCTACACGGCGGCGGTGCTGCGCTTCCGCCCGATCATGATGACGACGATGGCGGCCATGCTGGGCGCTCTGCCGCTCGCGATCGGTTTCGGCGAAGGCGGCGAATTGCGCCGGCCCCTTGGCATCGCGATCGTCGGCGGCCTCATCCTCAGCCAGCTCCTGACCCTCTATACGACGCCGGTTGTCTATCTTTACCTCGATCGGCTGGCGTTGCGGGTCAAACAGCGCCGGCGGCGGCCGGCGCAGCCGCGCGGCAGCGCACCGCAGCCCGGCGAATGAGCCGGGCTGCGCGGTTGGCCGCCGCGACGACGATGCTGCTGCTCGGCGGCTGCGTTGTCGGGCCGGACTATCACCGGCCGCCGGCGGACGTGGTGCCGGCGGTCTACAAAGAAGCGAAAGGCTGGCAAGCCGCCGTGCCATCGGATGCGATGAACCGCGGCGCCTGGTGGGAGATCTACAACGATCCGGTGCTCGATCGGCTTGAACGCCGGGTCGCCATCTCGAACCAGAATCTGCAGGCCGCCGAGGCCGCTTATCGCGAGGCGACGGCGATCGTCGCCGAGGCGCGCGCGCAATATTTCCCGACGGTCACCGCGAACGCCTCGGCGACGCGCTCGCGTACGCCGACGGGCGCGTCCGGCGCCGCCGCGGCCGCCGCCGGGGTCCGCTCCGGCGTCATCTCGAATGCCTTTGCACTGAACGAAGCGGCCAGCTGGACCCCCGACATCTGGGGCAAGATCCATCGCCTCGTCGAAGAGAATATCGCCACCGCCCAGGCCAGCGCCGGCGATCTCGCCAGCGCCCGCCTGTCCGCGCAGGGCGAGCTGGCAAGCGATTACCTGCAGCTGCGCGTCGCCGACGAGTTGAAGCGGCTGCTGGCGGCCGCGGTCGTCGCGTACAAGGATTCGCTGCGCATCACACAGAACCAATATCGCGCCGGCACCGCCGACGAATCCGCGGTGGCACAGGCGCAGGCGCAGCTTGACAGCACGCAGGCGCAGCTGATCGGGGAAGACAATACGCGGGCGGCGCTCGAA
Source organism: Allostellaceae bacterium (assembly GCA_035504075.1). Classification (GTDB taxonomy): domain Bacteria; phylum Pseudomonadota; class Alphaproteobacteria; order ATCC43930; family CGMCC-115725; genus DATARH01. The sequence continues at coordinate 15,259 of DATJSO010000139.1, forward strand.
CATGCGATCGCCGTCTTGATCGGCGAGCCGCCGGCCGATCTGACGATCGCGCCGACGACGACGGTCATCGCCATTCCGGAGATCCCGGCCGGCTTCCCCTGTGCGCTGCTCGAACGCCGTCCGGATATCGCCGCGGCGGAGCGCCAGATGGCGGCTGCCAACGCGCAGATCGGCGTCGCCGCGGCGGCCTTCTTCCCCGACATCACGTTGTCGGCGCAATCGGGCGTCGAATCGTCGATGCTGTCGAACCTGTTCACGGCGCCGAGCCGCGCCTGGTCGTTCGGCGGCAACCTCGTGCAGACCGTTTTCGACGGTGGCCTCAACCAGGCGACGCTGCAGCAATACCGCGCCGCCTATGACGAGACGGTCGCCAATTATCGCGAAACGGTGCTGACCGCCTTTCAGCAGGTGGAGGACGAACTGGCGGCGCAGCGCATCCTGGCCGACGAGGCCAAGGTGCAGGATGCCGCCGTCGCGGCGGCGCGCGAGGCCGAGCGGGTCATCAACAACCAGTACCTTGCCGGCACCGTCGCCTATACCAGCGTCATCGTCGCCGAAGAGACCGCGTTGGCCGACGCCGAAAGCGCCGTCAACATCCGGCAGAGCCGGCTGGTCGCCAGTACCGCCTTGATCCAGGCGCTGGGCGGCGGCTGGGCGACCTCGCAGCTGCCGACGCCGGTCCAGGTCGAACGCCAGAACCCGCTCAATTTCAGCCCCGTCCCGCCATCGGACACCTGGCCCAAATTCCTGCGGTTCTGGGAGCTCTGATTGGGTATCGCAGACGCGACCGGCGCGGCGACCGATGTCGTCGTGACGCGGTTTGCCCCGAGCCCGACCGGCTATCTGCATCTCGGCCACGTCTACTCGGCACTTGCAGGGCGCCGCGCGGCGCGTGAGACGGGCGGGCGCTTTATGCTGCGCATCGAGGACATCGACCACGCACGCTGCCGGCCGCATTTCGCGCGGGCGATCGTCGAAGATCTCGCCTGGCTCGGCCTCGACTGGGACGGTCCGATCCGCCGCCAGTCGGAGCACTTTGCCGATTACCGTGCCGCGCTGGCACGGCTCGACGCGGCGGGTCTGCTCTATCCCTGCTTCTGCAGCCGGCGCGAGATCCGGGAGGAAATCGCGCGCGCCGGCGGCGCGCCGCAGGGCGATCTGGGCGTCCCTTATCCCGGCACCTGCCGCCGCCTCGCGCCGGACGAGCGCGCCGCGCGGCTGGCGCAAGGTCACGACTACGCGTTGCGCCTCGACGTGGCGGCGGCGCTCGCCCAGGCCGGGCCGCTGATCTGGCATGAAGACGGCACACCGGTCGCGGCCGAGCCGGCAGCCTTGGGCGATGTCGTGCTGGCGCGCAAGGAAATGCCGACCAGCTATCATCTCGCTGTCACTGTTGATGACGCGGCGCAGGGCGTGACGCTGGTGACGCGCGGCGCCGATCTCTGCGCCGCGACGCATATTCACCGGCTGTTGCAGGCGCTGCTCGGGCTGCCGACGCCGCGCTATCGCCATCACGCGCTGCTGACCGACGCCGCCGGAATGCGGCTGGCAAAACGCGCCGGCGCCCCGGCCGTGCGCGCGATGCGGGCGGCAGGGATGACCCCGGCCCAGGTCATTGCCGCGGCGACAATCGCGCCGCAGACGCGATAAGCAGACGCGATAAACGGTGTCACCCGCGGCCTCCCCGCGGCACGTACGGGGGGTGCAGGCGCCGGCGCGGCCCCGGAACGATCGGAACAAGGCCCTGTTGGCAGATCGATGAATTTCGCCGCGGCGACTGCACCCGTAGCCGCGGTCCTGCAACACGGATGTGCCGAAATGCCCGCCACCGTCTCCGATCACGTCGTCGAAATCCTGCAGGAATGGGGCGTCGATACGGTATTCGGCCTGCCCGGAGACGGCATCAACGGACTGGTCGAGGCTTTCCGGAAAACCAAAGACCGCATCCGCTACGTCCATTGCCGACATGAGGAGACGGCGGCGCTGGCGGCGTGCGCCTATGCCAAATTCAGCGGCCGGCTCGGCGTCTGCTTCTCGACCGCGGCGCCCGGCGCGGTGCATCTGCTGAACGGGCTTTACGACGCCAAGATCGACGGCGCGCCGGTGCTGGCGATCACCGGCATGACCTACCACGATCTGATCGGCACCCATTACCTGCAGGACATCAACCAGGACTACCTCTACCAGGACGTTGCCGTCTACAACCAGCGGCTGATGGGTCCGGCGCATGTCGAGAACATCGTCAACCTCGCGTGTCGTGCCGCGCTGTCGAACAAGGCCGTCGCGCATATCGCAATCCCGATCGACATGCAGGCGATGCCGGCAAGCGAAGGGAAGCGGTTCAAGCGCAACGTAAAGGGCCACGTCTCGGCGTCGTATCAGCCGCCTCGGCTGCCGCCCGATGGCGAACTGGTCGCGGCGGCGGCGCGACTGCTGGCCGATTGCGACAAGATCGCCATCCTTGCGGGCGCCGGGGCGCGCGGTTGCGCCGCGGAGCTGGAGCAGGTTGCGGAGCGGCTCGGCGCGCCGATCGTCAAGGCGCTGCTCGGCAAGGATTGCGTCCCCGACGACAGCCCCTACACGACCGGCGGCATCGGCGTCGTCGGCACCCGTCCCTCGGTCAAGGCGCTGAAGGAGTGCAACGGCTTCCTGATCGTCGGCAGCTGCTTTCCCTATATCGAATTCCTGCCGAAACCGGGGCAGGCGGCCTGCGTGCAGATTGACATCAAGCCCGAACATATCGGCTTGCGCTGCCCGGTCGAGATCGGCCTCGTCGGCGACGCGCAGGCGACATTGCGCGCGCTGCTGGCACAGCTGCCGCGGCAGGAGAACCGCGCCTTTCTCGAAACGGCGCGGCGCCGCATGCAGGAGTGGCGGGCGCTGATGCGGCAACGCGGCGAGTCGGACCACCGGCCGATGTGCCCGCAGGTCGTGTCGCACCATCTTCCCGGATTGCTCGACGAGGACGCGATCGTCTGCGGCGATTCCGGCACGGTGACGACGTGGCAGGCGCGCATGGAATTGCGCGGCAAACAGCGCTTTTCGTTCAGCGGCACGATGTGCTCGATGATGGCGGCGCTGCCCTATTCAATCGGCGCGGCGACGGCGTTTCCCGGGCGGCAGGTCGTCGCTTTTACCGGCGACGGATCGTTCACGATGATGATGGGCGACTTCGCCACCCTCGTCGCCTACCGGCTGCCGGTAAAGGTCGTCGTCATCAAGAACAACACGCTCGGCCTCATCAAATGGGAGCAGATGCTCTATCTCGGCAATCCGGAATACGGGGTCGATCTGCACCCTGTCGACTTCGTCAAGGTGGCCGAGGCGTGCGGCGCCAAAGGGGTGCGCATCGAGGACCCGCAGCGCTGCCGCGAGCAATTGCGCGACGCGCTGGCGATGCCGGGGCCGGTGCTGATCGAGTGCATCGTCGACCCGCTCGAGCCGCCCTGGCCGCCCGTCATCACCGGCGACGAGCAGAAGAAGCTGATCGCCGCGATGGCGCGCGGCGAGGCCAACCGCACACCGATCGGCTTGTCGATCGGGCGCCATGCGGTCCAGGAGTTCACCTTCGCGCAGAGTCCGTTCGGCCTGGCCGGGCGGCTGCGCGATCGCCTGACCGGCGGCAAGCCCACCAAAGACGGCGATGAACGCGAGACGGCCGGAGCCGACCAGGGCAGCGCCGGTAAGGCCGACGACACGTAGGCGCGCAATGTCCGTCCTCGATATCGCGCCCGCCCGCGCCGCGTCGCATATCTCTCTGACCGATCGGCGCGCCCCCGAAGCGCCGACCCGAAAGCAGCAGGAGGCCGCCCGCGACCTCGCCGCCGCGCTCCGGCGCACGATCGACGGCGAGGTGCGCTTCGACAGTGGATCGCGCGCCCTCTATGCGCACGATCTGTCGATCTACCGGCATGTGCCGATCGGCGTCGTCATTCCGCGCGGTGCCGACGACGTCATCGCAGCGGTTGCCGCCTGCCGCGAACGCGACGTTCCGATCCTGGGCCGCGGCTGCGGCACCAGCCTGTCGGGCCAGACATGCAACGTCGCGGTCGTCATCGATTTTTCGAAATACATGAACCGGCTGCTCGCGCTCGATCGCGACGCGAAACTGGCGCGTGTGCAGCCCGGTCTGATCAACGATCAGCTGCGCGAGGCGGCGCTGCGGCACGGTCTGACCTTCGCGCCCGATCCGGCGACCCACAAGTATTGCACGCTCGGCGGTAATATCGGCAACAACTCGTGCGGCGCGCATACAGTCATGGGCGGCAAGACCGTCGACAATGTCGAGGAACTGGAAATCCTGACGTATGACGGTCTGCGCATGACCGTCGGTGCAACTTCGGACGACGCCGTCGCGCTGATCCGGCGCGGCGGCGGCCGGCGCGCCGGGATTTACGGCCGGCTGCAGGAACTCGCGA
>DATJSO010000140.1:0-14250 GCA_035504075.1 Allostellaceae bacterium
GATGACCGAGTTTGTTCCGCCTTACCCGGAGCGCCCGCAAGAGCCGCTGGGTCCGCTCGCCACGATCCGCGCCGCGCGCCGCAACTTCCTTGCGATCTTTGAGGACAAGTGCTTCGAATACCAGTTCTTTTCGACCCGCATCCTGAACCGCAGGGTTTTTGTCTGCAACAGCCCCGACACGGTGGCGCAGGCGTTTATCGCTTTTCACGACAGCTTTCAGCGGAAGACGCCGCAAATGCGGCACGCGTTGGCGCCGCTGCTCGGCGACGGGCTGTTCATCAGCGACGGCGAGATGTGGCGTAAACGCCGCCGCATCGTCGCGCCGATTGTGCATGCATCGCGGCTTGCGTCGTTCGCGCCGACGATCGTCGAAACGGCGGCGGAAACCGCGGAGCGCTGGGCCGCGCTGCCCGACGGCGCGCCGATCGACGCGTTGCGCGAGATGGCGACGCTTACGGCCGAGATCATCTGCCGCACGATCTTCGGCCCGCGCCTCGGCGCCGCGCACGCGGCCGAAGTCGTTGCGGCATTTTCCGCCTATCAGCGCCAAGTTTCGCAGCTTGATCTGGCCTACCTGCTGGGTCTGCCCGATTGGTGGCCGCGTTATCAGTCGCATGGCGTGCGGCGGGCGGCGGGGCGCATCCACGCGGTGCTCGACGATGTCATCCGGCGCTGCGAAAACCGCCTGGCAGGCGGCGACGCATCGATGATCGCGATGTTGCTGGAGGCGCGCGATCCGGAAAGCGGCGACCGGCTCGACCGCGAGGCGCTGCGCCACGAGGCGGCCGTCATCTTCATGGCGGGGCATGAGACGACCGCCAATGCGCTGGCGTGGACCTGGTTTTTGCTGTCGCAAGCGCCGGAGGTCGAGGTGCGCCTGCACGCGGAGCTTGCCGGCGTGCTGGCCGGCGAACTCCCGTCGCTTGAGCATGTGCCGCGCCTCGTCTATACGCGCGCGGTCTTCGAGGAAGCGATCCGCCTCTACCCGCCAGTGCCGCTGCTCGGCCGCCAGGCATCGCAGCAGCAGGCGATCCGCAACCGCACGATCCCGCGGGGTGCGCTCGTCGTCGTCGTCCCGTGGCTGCTGCATCGCCATCGCCGCCTGTGGGACCGGCCCGATCATTTCGTTCCCGAGCGTTTCCTGCCGGAGAACGCCGCCGCGCGCGAACGTTACGGCTATGTCCCGTTCAGCGTCGGGCCGCGCGTTTGCGCCGGACAGGCCTTCGGCCTCACCGAGGCGATTTTATGTATCGCAACGCTGGCACAGCGGGTGCGCCTGCGGCTCGCGCCCGGCGCCGTCGTCGCGCCAGTCTGCCGCTTGACCTTGCGCCCCGGCGACAGCCTGCCGATGCTGGTCGAGCAGCGTCGCAGGGCGGGTCCGGTCGCGGCTCAGGCCGCGTCGCGACCTGCAGCAAAAGCGACCGCTGCGCCTTCTCGTGTCGCAGATCGGCCGTAGGTCGCCGCGACCGCGGCCTGTGGATCGGCGATGCGCTCGGCCAGCAACAGCGGCCCACAGGCGATCATCGGATAGTCGTATTCGCCCGGCACCTCGTTCGCCATCAGGAAGTGGAAGTGCATGCGGAAAAAATTGTAGCGGATCTTTCGATAGCTCGCCGGCAGCACCGTCTCTTTGAAGCGGGCGGAGCGGATCCGCGGGTTGCGCGCCGGCGCGCCGGCAAGATCGAGCCGCAGATCGCGCACCGGATCAAAGCCGAACGCGTTCAGCACGTCCTGCGGCGCCTGATATTCGACCCAGAGGAGCGCATCGGTCGTGACCAGCCGGGCCAGGTCGCGGCGCAACGCTTCGGCGCCGCGCACGAACGCGACGATCGGCAGGCATGAGCCGATTGTCAGCAGCGCGACCGGTGGCCCGCGCCGCGCGAACCCGGGATCGAGCGCCAGCGCCCGCGCAGCCAGTTCGCAGGCGATCGTCGTGCCGGTGCTGTGCCCGACAATCAGCACCTCGTCGGCGTCGCTGTCACGAACCGCAGCGACAACGTGGCGGGCGAAGCGGTCCAAGCGGGCGGCGAATTCGGCGTCGCGTCCGCCCGCCTGCCGCGAGGTGAAAATCCAGCCGTCGAGCAGATGGTAGACGTGAGCCCGCGCAAGGAACGGCCGCAGCACGCGCATCGCCGCCACCGCGATGACGCCGGCGATTGCCACCTTCGCCGGCAGCGCGAGCGGCCATGCCGGAGAGAGGAGCGCGACGACCGCATCACCCAGCAGCAGCCCGCCGACGATGCAGGCGCACAGCGCCGCCCAGGGATAGATCACGAACAGCGCGAATTGCCAATTGAGACGAAACAGCCGCTGCATGACGGCGCTGCGCAGCGCCTCGCTCATCGCCGCAGCGAGCAGCGGCAGGCGCGCGAACCAACTGCGGCCGAAGTCGCGCTTGACGAGGTCGTCCCACAGCAGGATTTCGTATTCCGTCTCTGTTCGCCAATCGCGGCCGGCGGCGGTGACGGTCCAGCGGTCGGCCGGCACGCTTTCCTCGCGTACAACCGGGCCGATGTTGCGGGCGATCTTGAAGCGCCGCGACAACTGTGCGAAGGCGGCCGCGAACAGGCGACGGTAGCGCGTAGCGGCCTCCGGATCGTAGCCGTGGCAGTAAAAAACCAGGCGCTTTTTTACGCTCACGGCGGTCTTTCGGCGTCGCCAGTCCCGCCGCCGTTATAGCAGCCGACGACGACGAATTCTGCCGCCGTCGCGGCCCCGATGGCGGAAATCAGTCGGCGGCCAATTCCGGCGTCCGGCGCTTCTCCAGTCGCGCGGCTTCCGATTCGAGGTCTTCCGCCATGCGGAGCCTTGCTTCCCAGATCGACGGGTTCCCGGTCTTTTCCGCGAACTCGCGATACCAGGCAGCCAACTCGCGCAATTTTTGTGGGTCTTCCATCTCCCCCGTCTCCCGCAGCCGATTACTGCAGGAACGCCGGGCCATGTGCCGCGTTCCCGTTGCCTGCGGCATTTTGTCGGTTCAGGCGGCCGCCGTCAGCGCCCGCCACCAGGGGCGGCTGGCGATCATCGCAACAATTCCCAGAAGGCCGGTCGTAGCGGTTGCCGCCGGCGCGCCGATCGCATCGGCCAACACGCCGATGCCGAAAAAGCCGATAAGGCCGGAGCCGATGCACACCGCCAGGACGCCATACATCCGGCTGCGCATCGCCGGCGGCGCGGCGAGGTAGACGAGCGTCGCCTGCATGACGCTGAACGCCGCGTTCGAGACGCCGGTCGTCAGCAACGCGGCGCCGGCCAGCGGCACGTTCGGCGCCAGCGCAAAGCCGACCAGCATGACCAGGTAGAGAAAGACGCCGCCGATGTAGAGCCGGGCGTACTGCGCCGGACGGGCATAGAGCGCGAGCGCGAGCGCGCCGCAGAACGCGCCGATGCCGTCCATGCCGGCCAACACGCCGATGCCGCCGGCGCCCAGATGCAGGCTGTCCTGGCCGATGACCGGGATGAGCGAGGTAAAGGACCAGCCGAAGACGTTGTAAATGACCGTGACGACCAGCGTTCCGATCAGCCGCGGGTCGCCGCGCACGAGCAGAAAGCCTTCGAACACGCGCGCCAGCACGGCGCCGCGCGGCGCCGGCGGCACTGCGTTGCGGTGGTGGACCCCAAGCGCGGCGGCGAGCGCCATCGCGTAGCACAGGACGCTGAGCGTGAAGACGCCGGCGATGCCGCCGCAGGCGAACAGCAGGCCGCCGACTGTCGGGCCGAGCATGCGGCTGGCGTTATTGGCGCCGACATCGATCGACATCGCGGCGCCGACCCGATCGGGTCCGACGGCCTCGCCGATCATGACCCGCCGCACCGGGTTGTCGGCCGCCCAGGCGATGCCGTTGAGGAAACTTGCCAGCGCCAAGTGCCAGACTGCGAGCCGGCCGCCAGAGGCGAGGGCGGCGAGGCAGAGATCGGTGGTCAGCAGCGCCGAAATGACGGCGACCAGCGCCCGGCGCCGTTCGAGGCGCTCGGCCACTGCGCCGATCGGCGCGCCGAACAGCGCCATCGGCAGCAGCCGCAGCAGCGTCATCAGAGCGACATCGAAAGCCGAGCCGGTCGCGCGATAGACAAAGACGCCGATTACAATCGTCTCCAGCCAGCGCACCGTAAAGACGACGAAGCCGACAAGCCACAGGCGACGGAAGTCGCGGTTGGCGAGCAAACCCCAGCGCGCCGCGAGCGGCGCGACGGCCGGCATCGCGGCAAGCACGAGCCGGCGCCCGCGCGCGGCGGAGAGCGATCGAGCAAGGCGCATCTGTGCCAGTTGTCGGCGCGGGCGGGTTGTTGACGGACGGTGCGCCGGCGTAGTCTAGCAGCGCTCGGCCGGCCCGCGCCGGTCTTTTGCGGGATCGCGGTGGGTGGTGTCGCACATGCCCGCAAGGAGCCGTTGCGCCTCATTGCGAGCGCGGCGAGGCAATCGAGCCCGACAGGGGAGGGACGTGATGGATCTCGGGCTGCGCGGCAAGCGGGCGCTCGTCACCGGCGGCACGCGCGGGATCGGCCATGCCGTCGCCGTCCTGCTGGCGGCGGAAGGCTGCGATGTCGCAATCTGCGCCCGCCGTCGCGAATCGGTCGAGGAGACCGTTGCCGCGCTGGCGCGGCACGGCATCAAGGCGATGGGCGGCGCCGTTGATGTCGCCGATCTCGCCGCGCAGCGCCGCTGGATCGCCGAGGCGGCCGATGCGCTCGGCGGCATCGACATCTTTGTCGCCAATGTCAGTGCGCTGGCCCAAGGGATGGATGAAGAATCGTGGCGGCGCGGTTTTGAGATCGACGTAATGGGCACCGTGTTCGGCGTCGAGGCGGCGCTGCCGTTCCTCGAGCGGTCTGATGCCGGGGCGATCGTCGTCGTCGGCAGCACCGCGCTCGCGGAAGTCTATGCGCCGCGCCGCGCCTATGCCTCGATCAAGGCCGCGCTGGTGCCCTACGTCAAGGGACTGGCGCGCAACCTCGCGCCGCAGAACATCCGCGCCAACTTGGTGTCGCCCGGCAACGTGTTCTTCCAAGGCGGCGTCTGGGACACGGTGCGGCAGCAGAACCCGGAAGGGTTTGCCGCCATGCTGGCGCGCAACCCGACCGGGCGGATGGGCACGCCCGAGGAGGTTGCTAACGCGGTCGTCTTCCTCGCCAGCCCGCGCGCCGGCTTTATCACCGGCACCAACCTGGTCATCGACGGCGCGCTGACACAGCGCGTGCAGTTCTGACGCAAAACGCCGCGCTACAGCCGCCGTTCGAGGAAACCCGTCATGCGGTCCCACGCCTGGTTGGCGGCGGCGAGGTCGTAGGCCTGGCTGCGTTCGTTGAAGAAGGCGTGCGCGGCGTCGTAGCGGTAGATCTCGGGCGAACGCCCGGCAGCCTTCATCGCCGCTTCCATAGCGTCGACCGCAGCCGGCGTGCACCAGTCGTCCTGGTTTGCAAAATGTCCCTGAAACGGCGCCGCAATCCTGGCCGGATCGGCGAATTCCTTTGGCGGAATGCCATAAAAGCACACGCCGGCCACCAGTTCGGGGACGTGCACGAGCGCAGCGATCGTCAGCGCGCCGCCCATGCAGAACCCCATCACCGCGACCTTGCTGCTGTTGCCCTTCAGGTGCCGCGCCGCGCCGTTCAGGTCCTGACCGGTCGCGTCGGCGAAATCGAGGCCGCTCATCAGATGGTTTGCTTCGTCGGGCGAGGCCGTCAGGCGGCCTTTGTAGAGATCGGGCGCCAGCGCGTTATAGCCGGCGCGCGCGAAACGGTCGGCAACGCCGCAGATCTGGTCGTTGAGGCCCCACCACTCCTGAATGACGACGATGCCGGGCCGGCCCTGGCCGGCGGTCGCCAGATAGCCCTTCGAGCGGCTGCCGTCGGGGCGCGCAAACTCGATCATGCTGCCCATCATCTGCCTCCCTGCCATAGCCCCCCGTCAGCCTGCCGCAGCGCCGGCGGCAATGCAAACCCGATATCCGATCGGTGCACCCCTATGGCCGCCAATCCCGATGGTGTGCGAGGAAGATCGCAACAAGGTGCTCGATGCCGGCGCGGTCTGCCTCGTCGAAGCGGGCCATGCGCGGGCTGTCGAGGTCGAAAACGCCGGCGACGCGGTCCTCGGCGACAAGTGGCACGACGAGTTCGGAGCGCGACGCAGCATCGCAGGCGATGTGGCCAGGAAAGGCATCGACATCGGGCACGACGATCGCGCGGCCGGCTGCCGCCGCCGTGCCGCAGACGCCTGCGCCCCACGCGATGCGGACGCAGGCCGGCTTGCCCTGAAACGGCCCGAGCACCAGTTCATCGCCTCGCGCAAAATAGAACCCGGCCCAGTTGAGATCGGTGAGACCGTGATAAACCAATGCCGCCATATTCGACGCATTGGCGACCAGATCCGTCTCGCCGGCGATCAATGCCGCGAGTTGCTTGGCCAGTCCGTCGTACGCGGCGCATTTGTTGACGGCCATCCGGCACCTGCTCGGTTTAGAGGCCGCCGAGACCGTATAATCAGGGATGCAACGAGGTCAACGCCCGTCGCGCCGATCGCTTCTTGGCCTCGCCGGCTTCGGCGCGACGCTGGCGGCCGGTCGGGGGGTGGCGGCAATGCACGGCAATTTTGTCGACCTGACATTTTCGGACGGCCGGCTCACATGGCCCGGAGGCGTTGCCGCCGCCGCCTGCGGACGCAGCGGTGTGCGCGCCGACAAGCACGAAGGCGACGGCGCCAGCCCGGCCGGCACGTTTGCGCTCGTCCGCGCCTTTTATCGGCCCGACCGCATCGTCCCGCCGCCTGCTACCGGGCTGCCGCTGGCGCCGCTGCGGCCCGATGACGGCTGGGTCGATGATCCCGCCGACCCGCAATACAACCGTCTGGTGCGGCTGCCCTATCCGGCGCATCACGAGGAGATGTGGCGGGCGGACGGGCTTTACGATCTTGTTGTCGTCATCGGGTACAACACCGATCCGGTTGTGCCGGGGCGCGGCAGCGCGATCTTCCTGCATTGTGCTTCCCCCGATTTCGCGCCGACCGTCGGCTGCATCGCAATCGCCCGCGACGTTCTGCTCGCGCTGCTGCCCTTGCTCGGGCCGGGCAGCCGGATCACGATTGGCGCGTGACGGACAGCCGCCCTCCGCTTGCGGAACTTGAAGAGGTTTCGCTCAGTCTGGCGACCGCCGCAGGCGCGGTCGCGATCCTGCACGGCGTGTCGCTGGCGATCATGCCCGGCGAGACGGCCGCATTGCTGGGGCCGTCGGGGTCCGGCAAGTCGAGCCTGCTAATGGTGCTGGCGGGGTTGGAACGCGCGACTGCCGGGCGCGTCGTCGTCGCCGGGCAGGATCTCGCGATGCTCGGCGAGAACGCGCTGGCGGCGCTGCGCCGGCGGCAAATCGGCATCGTGTTCCAGTCCTTTCACTTGCTGCCGACGATGACGGCGCACGAGAACGTCGCCATCCCGCTTGAACTGGCCGGCCGGCGCGAGGCCGGCGCGGCGGCCGAGGCGGCGTTGCGGCGGGTCGGGCTTGGCCATCGCCTCGCGCATTACCCCGGCCAGCTCTCGGGCGGCGAGCAGCAGCGCGTCGCGATCGCCCGCGCCTTTGTCGCCGAACCGGCGCTGCTGCTGGCCGACGAGCCAACCGGCAATCTCGACGCTGCAACCGGCAGCGCCGTCATCGATTGCCTGTTCGAGGAGCAAGCGCGGCTCGGCTCGGGCCTCTTGTTGATCACCCACGATGCGGCCCTTGCCGCGCGCTGCGACCGCCGCCTCGATCTCGCCGATGGCCGCATCGTCGGGGAGACTGCGGGGGGCTTGCGCCGCGTCGCGCAGCGGATGCGATGAATGTCGCGGGTCGGATCGACGACGCGACGCCGCCGGGCGAGCCGGCGCGACGGTCGCAGTCCCGCAGCTTCTTCGCCCTGACATTGGCGCGGCGCGAATTGCGCGGCGGCCTCGGCGGGTTTCGCGTCTTTCTCGCTTGCCTCGTACTCGGGGTCGGCGCGATCGCCGCGATCGGCTCACTCGAGGCTGCGGTCGAAGCCGGCATTCGTCGCGACGCGCGCGCCCTGCTGGGCGGCGATGTCAGCGCGCGCCTGCCGCTGCGCCCGGCCAGCGACGCTGAACGGCGCTTCCTTTCGGCCGGCGGCCGCGTGTCGGAAACGGTTAACATGCGGGCGATGGCGCGCGCGGCAAGCGGGCGCAAAACCAGCCTGATCGCGTTGCGGGCGGTCGATCGCGCCTATCCGCTCTACGGCTCACTGACCCTGGCGCCGGCACAACGGCTCGGCGCCGCGCTCGCCGAAAAAGACGGCGTCTTCGGCGCGGTCGCCGAGGCGGCGCTCGCCCGCCGCCTCGGTCTCGCGGTCGGCGGCGAATTCCTTGTCGGCGATGCGAGATTGCGGCTGGCCGCGATCATCGCGCGCGAGCCCGACGCGGCGCTGGGCGGCCTCGCTTTCGGGCCGCGGGTCATTGTCGCACAAGCGGCATTGCCGGCGACGCGCCTGGTCCAGCCCGGCGCGCTCGTTGATTATGTCTACCGCCTGCGCCTGCCGCCCGGCAGCGACGCGGCGGGCTGGATCGCCGCGGCGAATATGCGCTTCCCGCACGCCGGCTGGCAGTTGCGCAGTACTGCCGATGCGGCGCCATCGCTGCAGCGGCTGATCGACCGGCTCGGGTTCCTCCTCGGCCTTGCGGCGATCACCGCGCTGCTCGTCGGCGGGGTCGGCGTCGCCAATGCGGTCACCGGCTATATCACGAGCAAGCGCGATACGATCGCGACGCTGAAATGCCTCGGCGCCGAGGCACGGCTCGTGTTCGCCGCCTATTTCATCCAGATCCTGCTGTTGGCGCTGGCCGGCATCGCCGTCGGTACCGCTCTCGGCGCTATCGCGCCCGCGGCGATCGCGCCGCCTTTGCGCGGCCTGTTGCCGCTCCCGCTGTCGCCGGGCGTTTACCCGTCGCCGCTCGCGACGGCGGCGCTGTGCGGCCTGTTGATCACATTGCTGTTCGCGGCCTGGCCGCTCGCGGCGATCGGCCGCATCACGCCGGGCGCGCTGTGGCGCGACCGGATCGCACCGCAGCCGCGCAGCCTCGCGCCGATCGCCTTGGCGACCGGCTTTGCCGCGGGCGTTGCGCTGGCCGGCCTCGTCGTGTTGACCGCGCCCAACCGTCGCGTCGCGCTGTGGTATGTCGGCGGCGCGCTCGCTTCTTTTGCGCTGTTCCGGCTGGCCGGTGCGCTTGTCGTTGCTGCGGCGCGCGCGTTGCCGCACCCGTCGCGACCGCTGCTGCGCCTCGCCGTCGCCAACCTCCACCGGCCCGGTGCACCGACCGCGCGGATCGTGCTGTCGCTCGGGATCGGCCTCAGCGTCATGATCGCGGTGGCGCTGGTCGAAGGCAATCTCACTACCGAGATCGAAGGCCGTCTCGCCGCCGGCGCGCCGGCCGACTTCGTTCTCGACCTGCAGCCGGCGCAGATGGCTGCCTTCGCCGCCATCGTGCGGGCCGCACCGGACGCCAGCTTCGACCAGGTACCGATGTTGCGCGGCCGCATCGTGCGGTTGAACGGCACGCCGGTCGAGCGCGCAAAGATCGCGCCGGATGCCGAATGGGCGGTGCGCGGCGAGCGCGGCCTCACCTACGCGGCGCATGTGCCGCAAGGGTCGCGGCTGGTGGCGGGGCGCTGGTGGCCGGCAGATTACAGCGGGCCGCCGCTCGTCTCGTTTGATGACGGGCTGGCGCGTGGCATGGGGCTCAAGGTCGGCGACACGCTGACCGTGAACCTGCTCGGCCGCGACATTACCGCGCGGATCGCGAATTTGCGGCATATCGACTGGACCCGGCTCGGCATCAATTTTGCGATGGTGTTCGCGCCGGGCACGCTGGAGGCGGCGCCGCAAACCCGGCTCGCCGCGCTTTACGCCCCGCCCGGCACGGCTGACCGCATCGTCGAGGAGGCGGCCCGGCGCCTTCCGAACGTCTCGGCGATCCCGGTGCGCGACGCTTTGGCCGAAGTCGCACGCCTCGTCGCAGCGATCGGCGGCGCCGTGCGCGTCGTGTCACTGGCAACTGTCGTCGCCGGCATTCTAGTGCTCGGCGGCGCCGTGGCGGCGAGCCATCGCGAAAGGATCAACGACGCGGTGGTGCTGAAGGTGCTCGGCGCGACGCGCGGCATGATCGCCGCCGGCTTCGTGATCGAATACCTGCTGCTCGGGCTCGCCGCCGCCGCGGTCGCCGCTGCGGTCGGCACATTGGCCGCCTGGGCGCTGGTGACGGGGCCGATGAAAATGGCCTGGACCTTCCTGCCCGGGCCGCTCTTGCTGACCGCCGCCGGGGCGGTGGCGCTGACCCTGGCGCTCGGCTTGGCCGGCACCTGGCATGCGTTGGGCGCCAAGCCCGCCCGGTATTTGCGGCAGGAGTAGCGCGGTCGCGCGTCATTGAAATGCCGTTATCGGGCGCCAATATCCCAGCGCGAGGAATAGCCTCATTCTCTCCTTGGAGGGGTTCTATGGCTTTGGGTGAGCAACCCCGCTGGACGGTGCGCCCGGCGGCCGGCGCCCAGGTCGAGATCGATGTCGGCCTGCGCGACTACATGCTCCGCGTCTACAACTACATGGCCTCCGGCTTGGCGCTGACCGGCATCGTTGCATACATTGCCGCCGCCGGCGGCGCCGACAGCTTCATCGCCCACATCTACCGCACGCCGCTGATGTGGCTGGTCATCCTGGCGCCGCTGGGCTTCGTGATGGCGCTGAGCTACGGCATCAACCGGATGCAGGCCTCGACCGCGCAGCTGCTGTTTTGGCTTTTCGCCGGCATCATGGGATTGTCGATATCGACGATCTTTCTCGTCTACACCGGCGCTAGCATCGCTCGTGTGTTCTTCATCACCGCCGGCGCGTTCGCAGGCATGAGCCTTTACGGCTATACGACCCGGCGCGACCTGTCCAGCATGGGCGCGTTCATGTTCATGGGACTGATCGGCATCATCATCGCGATGCTGGTCAACATGTTCCTGCATTCGCCGGCGCTGTATTTCGCGATCTCGGTCATCGGCGTCTTCATATTTGTCGGGCTGACCGCGTGGGACACGCAGCGCATCAAGGAGATGTATTTCTCCTACCAGTACGCCGACAGTCAGACCGCCAGCAAGACGGCGATCATGGGGGCGCTGGCGCTCTACCTCGATTTCATCAACCTGTTCATGTTCCTGTTGCAGCTCTTCGGCACGCGCCGCGACTGACGGCGGCACCCGCTCACCCTAACGAATGGCCGGGCCTCGCGCCCGGCCATTAGATTCAACGGGATGCGCGCGTCTGGCGCTGCCGCGCCCGTGTCAGGCCGGCGGCGGAACGCCGGCGGCAACAAGCGCCTGCTCCTGCCGCTGCGCGAGCCGCCGCTCGTCGAAACCGTCGATCAGTTCGTGGAACAGGCGATGCCAATTGACTTTGGCCTTGAGGTGCAGGAACACCGAGCCGAGACCGACCGCGGCGCGGTCCATGAACACAAAGGCGCGCGGCGGCGCGATGCCGCCCAAGCGGCGGATGTCGCGATGCACGTCATCGACAAGGCTGCGGCCATCATCCACCTCGCCGCGCCGTCGCCGTTCCTGGATCATGCGGGCGCGGTCGTCGAGCAGCGGGCCGTAAACAAAGGTCGCCCAGCGGTTCAGCACCGCGATCATGTCGCTCGACAGGTCGCCGAAACCCCAGGCGCGATAGGCCTCGACGGCGAGTTCGCGGTCGTTGCGCTGCAGCGCATGGTAAAGATCGATGACGCCTTTCACGAAACGCGCCGGGAAAATGCGGATGCAGCCGAAATCGAGCAGGTTCACGGTGCGATCGTGCGCTACCGTGTAATTGCCGAGATGCGGGTCGCCGTGAATGACGCCGTAGTAATAGAACGGCACGTACCAGATGCGGAACATGCGCAATGCGATCTCGTTGCGCACGGCGAGCGGCGCCGTCGCCGCAACCTCGAGGAGCGGCGCGCCGTCGAGCCACGTCATCGTCAACAGACGCCTGGTCGACAACTCGGGGATCGGACGCGGCACCGCGACTCCCGGCTCGTCCGCCAGGATCGCCCCGTAGAGCCGCATATGCGCCGCTTCCCGCTCGTAATCGAGTTCCTCGCGCAGGCGGGCGGCGATCTCGGTGTGGATCTCACCGGTCGTGACGGTGCGGTCGTAGCGTTCGTAAAGGCCCATCGCGAGCCGCAGCTGGCGCAGATCGGCTTCGACGGCCGATGCCATGTCCGGGTATTGCAGCTTGCAGGCGAGTTTCGTGCCGTCGAGCGCCGCGGCGCAATGCACTTGGCCCAACGAGGCGGCGTGCGCCGCCTCGTGCTCGAAGCTCTTGAAGCGCTGCTGCCAGTCGGGGCCCAATTCCCCGGTCATGCGGCGGCGGACGAACGGCCAGCCCATCGCCGGCGCGTCGGCCTGCAATTGCACGAGTTCGCGGACATATTCCTCGGGCAATGCGTCGGGAATCGTCGCAAGCAGCTGCGCGACCTTCATCAACGGCCCCTTGATGCCACCCAGCGCCGCCTTGAGATCGGCGGCGTGGCGTTCGCGGTCGATCGTCAGCCCGAGATAGCGTTCGCCGGCGAGCCGGGCGCCCAATCCCGCCATCGCGCTGCCGACCCGCGCATATCGCCGGACACGACCGGAAAGGGTGTCTTCGTCGCTCAACGGTGAAGCCTCTGCAGCACGCGTCGCCCCGTATGATGAACAGATGAGGAACGATGGCGCCGCCGTCAATCCGCGCCGGCGGCCCTACTTATTCGCTTCAGCTTTTTTGCCGCTGATCGCCTTGGCGGCTTTCTCGTCGACCCACCAGGTGCTGATCCCGAGGCCGTATTTCGGCGAGGTCTCCGGGCGGCGGATCTTGTCCCAATAAGCCACCCAGAACGACGTGTTGTGGAAATTGGGAATGACATAATAGCCGTATTGCAGGACGCGGTCGAGCGCATGCACATGGCTGACGAGGCCGGCGCGGTTCGGGGCGTTGACGAGTTCGCTGATCAATTGGTCGATGACCGGATTCTTGACGCCGAGAAGATTGTTGCTGCCCTCCTGATCGGCCGCCCGGGAGCCCCAGTATTCGCGCTGCTCGTTGCCGGGCGACAGCGATTCGGGAAAGACGACGACCGCCATGTCATAATCGAACGTGTTCATGCGCTGCTGATATTGTGCGGTGTCGACGAGACGCACCGTCGCCGTGACGCCGATGCGCTTCAGATTGTCGGTGAACGGCAGCACGATCCGCTCCATCTGCGGATCGTTGAGCAGGAATTCGAAGGCAAAGGGCTGGCCGGTCTTGTCGTTGGCAAGCTTGCCGCCATCGAACTTCCAGCCGGCTTGCCGCAACAGCTGGATCGCCCGGATCAACCCGTCGCGCAATGTGAATTTCGCGGTGTAGGTCGGCGGATTGTATTCGGTCGTAAGCACCTCGTCGGGGATCTTGCCGCGGAACGGTGCGAGGATTTGCAGCTCCTCGCCTTGCGGGATGCCGGTCGCGGCAAGCTCTGAATTGTCGAAATAGCTCCGGGTTCTCGTGTAAAGCCCGTAGAACAGGTTCTTGTTGGACCATTGGAAATCGAATGCATAGGCCAGCGCTTCGCGCACCCGCGGGTCCTGAAAGATCGGCCGCCGCAGATTGTAGCCAAAGCCCTGCATGCCGCTCGGCAATTGATTCGGGATCGCGACCTTCTTGATCAATCCCTGCCGCAGCGCCGGACAATCATAGCCGGTCGCCCAGGCTTTTGATGAATTCTCCTGGCGGATGTCGTAGTCGCCGGCCTTGAACGCTTCCAGCGCCACCGTCGGGTCGCGATAATAGTCATAGCGGATCGTATCGGCGTTGTACCGGCCCTTGTTGACCGGCAGGTTGGCGCCCCAATAATCGGCGACCCGCTTGTAGGTGATCGATTGGCCGGGCTGCACCGTGTGCACTTCATAGGGACCGCTGCCGAGCGGCGGCTTCAGCGTCGTCTTCGTGAAGTCGTTGGCCGTCCAATATTTCTGCGACAACACCGGCAGTTCGCCGAGGATCACCGGCAATTCGCGGTTGGTCGCGTCCTTGAACGCAAAGCGCACGCCACGCGCGCCCTCGGGCGCCGCGTTGACGACATCGGCGTAGTACGCCCGATAGGTCGGCGAGCCCCTGTCGCGCAGCGTATTGAACGTCCAGACCACATCGGCCGGCGTCATCGGCGAACCGTCGCTGAACCGGGCGTCCGGGCGCAGCGTGAACAAGACCGAGCGCCGGTCGGGGGCGATCTCGGCACT
>DATJSO010000141.1:0-21623 GCA_035504075.1 Allostellaceae bacterium
ATATATCCTAATTGTCCAGGGCCACGGGGCGTGCAATATTTCGCTCCGTAATCGGTGTTCGTTGCGGTTAGGGGACATTATGAAGCTTTCAATCGGCTTTGCGGCGTTGGGAACTGTGCTGGTCGTCGGGGCAACCGGAGCGATGGCTGACGATATCACGGTCACCAATATTGCGATGCCCTATGAGGAGATGTTGACGATCGACAGCCCGATCTCGCCGACGCAGGGCTATGTCGGCCAACTTGTGCTGACGACCTCGACCGGCGCGACGATCGACGCATGGTGCATCGATCTCTTTCACGACGGCTCCCTCGGCAATCAGGATTCGGTCTACGCGATCGAACCGATCGTGACCAACAATGATCCCAATTACAGCAGCGGAACACCGTTGACGACGACGCAGATCGATGAGATCGCCGGGCTGATCGCCTACGGCGACAACCTGCTGGAAACGGACGCGACAGACCCGACCGCCGACCCCGACCAGGACTCGGCCGCGGTGCAATTGGCGATCTGGGAGGTCGAGTACCCGACGCTCTCCTACTCCGGGGCTTCCGCGAACCTGATTGACGAGGCGAACGACATCTACGGCTTGGCGCCGTCGCTGATGGGCAGCGCCGTGGAGTTGGAGGGGTTGGACGGGCAGCAGAGCTACGCGACGCTCGTTCCCGAGCCGGCTTCGATGACGCTGTTCGGCACCGCGCTGCTGGGCCTCATCGGGCGGCGCCGCCGGCGCTCACCGGCGCTGCCGCCCGAGGCGCTGATCACGCCTGCTTGAAGAACCGGTCGGCGTTCCCCGCCATCAGCTTCGCCCGCGCCTCGGGCTTCATGTCCCAGGCGAGAAAATTGCTGACTGTATCGGGGAACTGGCATTCCGAGTGCGGGTAGTCCGACGCGTACATCAACACGTCGTCGCCGACGAAGCTGCGCACCATGTCGAACATGTCCGGCCCCTCATGCCGCTCGACGCTGCAGAAATAGCGGCCGCTCTTCAGGTATTCGCTCGGCTTCATTTTGAGCGGCGCCGTCGAACCGACATAGGCGTACTGCTCGTCCATGCGACGGCCCCAGAACGGCAGCCAGCCGAAGCCGCATTCGAGCGTGCCGACCCGGAGATCGGGGTGGCGGTCCATGATGCCGCCGCCGATCACCGAGGCGATAAAGCGCATCGCCCCCCACGGGTGGGAGGCGAGCCGGCCGAGAAAGATGTTGTCCCACAGGTCGAACACGCCGGGGAAATAGGGCGGCGTCCACGTGAAGCTGTGGTGGGCGATCGGCAGATCGTGTTCGACGGCCGCCCGCCAGATTGGTTCGAGCGTCGGGTGATCGGCGGGGATATCCTTGGTCACCAGCGGCATCACCGCCACCGCCCAGCGCGACTTGCCCCATTCGCGGATTTCCTTGACCGCCGCATCGACGTCGCGGGCGGAGGCGACGATCATGCTTTTCAGCCGATCGGGGTACTGGCTGCTGAAATCGCCCATATGGCGGTGAAAGGCGCGGATGATGTTGACCTCGATCGTCGGATCCTCGTGGCCGACGAGGCTCGTCCACGAGGTCGGGATCAGGAAATGTCCGTCGGTTCCCTCATCGTCCATGTCCTGGACGCGGGCCGCGGCCTGGTCGTCCTGCACGCCCGGGCGCGGCTGCTTCGATCCCATCCAATGCGTCTCGCGCCCGCTGTGCGCCTCGCGCGGCGCCGCCTCGCCGAGGATCCGCTTATACGAGATCTGGCCGAAGCGGTAGACGTGGCGCCCGGCCGAACTGCCGGGCCCGCCCGCCCGCACCGGCTGGCGGTAGGGCGCCAGATCGGGCAGGCGCGCGCGAAAGCCGGGGTCAACATATTTGTCGAGCACCTCGGCCGTCGGCTCGACATGCGTATCGGCGTCGAATACGCGCAACCCGTTTTTCATTTTCTGTCTCCGTCACTGGTGCCGTGCGATGCTTATACACCCGCGGCGGCATTGCGAAAACCGCGCCTCGGCGCATGGCTGAAAATGCTCGACCGCGCGGCGCGGATTGCGTAAGGCTGGCGCGCCGCGAGAAGGAAGGACAATCAGCACGATGCCGCGAGTGACGTATATCGACACGCAGAGCAAGGAAGCGACGCTCGACATCCCGGTCGGCACCAGCGTCATGCAGGCCGCGGTGCTGCACGGCATCGACGGCATCGTCGCCGAATGCGGCGGCTCGTGCATGTGCGCGACCTGCCATGTCTATGTGCGCGAAGACCAGCTGGCGATGACGCCGGCGATGCAGCCCGACGAGGATGCGATGCTGGAAGGCACCGCCAGTCCGCGCCGCGCCAACAGCCGGCTGTCCTGCCAGCTCGTCGTCTCGCCCGAAATGGACGGGCTGGTCGTCTACACCCCCGAGACGCAGACCTGATGCCGGCCGACCGCCTCGTCATCGTCGGCGCCAGCCACGCCGGTTTCCAGGTCGCCGCCTCGTTGCGGCAGCATGGGTTCGACGGCGCGATCGCGCTGGTCGGCGACGAGCCGGTGCTGCCCTACCAGCGACCGCCATTGTCGAAAGATTACCTCGACGGCAAGATCGGCCTCGAACTCCTGCTGATGCGCCCGGAAGCGTTTTATCGCGAACACCGCATCGAGTTTTTGCCCGGCATCCGCGTCACCGCAATCGAGCGCGGCGAGCACCGCGTGCGGCTGGCGACCGGCGAGCACCTCGCCTACGATCATCTCGTCCTCGCAACGGGCGCAAGGAACCGCGTTCCGCCGGTGCCCGGCGTCAAGCTCGACGGCGTCTGCTATCTGCGCACCCTCGCCGAGACCGATGCGCTGCGCCGGCATCTCGCCGGCGCCGAGCGGATCGTCGTCATCGGCGCCGGCTTCATCGGCCTCGAATTCGCCGCCATCGCGCGCGCCCACGGCAGACAGGTGCACATCGTCGAATTGACCGACCGGGTCATGGGCCGCGTTGTCTCGGTGCCGACATCGCATTTCTTCGCCGCGGCGCATCGCGCGGCCGGCGTCGAATTCAGCTTCGGTGCGGCGGCGATGCGCATAGGCGGCCACGCCGGCCGGGTCGATCACGTCGAGCTGGCGTCGGGCGCGCGGCTAGCGGCCGATCTCGTCCTGGTCTCGGTCGGCGTCGTCCCGAACGGCGAACTGGCGGCGGCGGCCGGGCTCGAGGTCGCGAACGGCATCGTCGTCGACGAGCAACTGCTGACCGCCGACCCGGCGATCTCGGCGATCGGCGATTGTGCGTCCTTTCCGTGCGGCCACGCCGAGGGCCGACCGACCCGCCTCGAAGCGGTGCAGAACGCAGCCGATCACGCCCGCTGCGTCGCCGACCGCATCGTCGGCAAGCCGCACGCCTACAGCGCACTGCCGTGGTTCTGGAGCGAACAGGGCGCGCTGCGCCTGCAGATTGCCGGCCTGACGACAGGGCACGACCAGCACGTCCTGCGCGGCGATCTCGCCAGCGGCGCGTTTTCGGTATTCTGCTACAGGAAGGGCGAACTGCTCGGCATCGAATCGATCAACCGCCCGGCCGACCATGCGCACGCCCGCCGGCTGCTCGGCTCTGGCCGGCAGGTAACCCCGAGTGAGGCCGCCGACGACGGCTTCGACCTGCGCGCCGCCGCGATGGCGCGAAGCTGAGCAGGGCGAACATCCCGGCAAAAGCCGGGGCCCGTCCGCCATCGCGCCACGCGACTACGGCGAATTGCGCCGCGCTCATCTGCCCTTCGCCGCTGGCTCGGCGGCACCGATACGCGTAAGCTCGCCAAAACCCCGAGAGGAGCCATGCCCATGCGCCAGGCCGTCATCGTAGCCACCGCCCGCACCCCGATCGGCCGCGCATTCCGCGGCGCCTTCAACGAAACCCAGCCGCAGGCGCTGGCCGGGCACGCGATCGCCGAGGCGGTCAAGCGCGCCGCCGTCGATCCCGCCGAGATCGACGACGTGATCATCGGCGCCGCGATCCAGCAGGGCGCCCAGGGGTTCAACGTCGCCCGCCAGAGCGCGCTCCGGGCCGGCCTGCCGGACAGCGTGCCGGCGATGTCGATCGACCGGCAGTGCTCCTCCGGCATGATGGCGATCGCGACCGCGGCCAAGGAGATCATCGACGACGGCATGCAGATCGCGATCGGCGGCGGCGTCGAGTCGGTGTCGTTCGTGCAGGGCGACAAGATGGTGCGCACCCGCGGCGACGACCCCGATCTGATGGCCCGCATCCCGGCGCTCTACATGACGATGATCGAGACCGCCGAGATCGTCGCGGAGCGCTACAATATTTCGCGCGAGGCGCAGGACGAGTATTCGCTGCGCTCGCAGCAGCGCACCGCGGCGGCGCAGCAGGCCGGCCGCTTCGACGACGAGATCGTCGCCCTGCCGTCGGTCATGAAGGTGACCGACCGCAACAGCGGCGAAAGCGCGATGAAGCCGGTGACGCTGAACAGGGACGAAGGCAACCGGCCGGACACCAACCTCGAAGGCCTGGCCGGGCTGAAGCCGGTGTTCAAGGACGGCCAGCGCGTCAAGGAGGGCCGCTTCATCACCGCCGGCAACGCCTCGCAATTGTCGGACGGCGCCTCGGCCGCGGTCTTGATGGAGGAAGGCGAAGCCTCGCGCCGCGGCCTCTCCCCGCTCGGTATCTACCGCGGCATCGCGGTGGCCGGCTGCGCCCCGGACGAGATGGGCATCGGCCCCGTTTTCGCGGTGCCGAAACTGCTGCAAAAGCACGGCCTCAAGATCGACGACATCGATTTGTGGGAATTGAACGAGGCGTTCGCCTGTCAGGTTGTCTATTGCCGCGACCGGCTCGGCATCCCGAACGACAAGCTGAATGTGAACGGCGGCGCGATCTCGATCGGCCACCCCTACGGCATGTCGGGGGCGCGCATGGTCGGTCACGCGCTGATCGAAGGCAAGCGGCGCGGCGCCAGGCTCGTCGTCTGCACGATGTGCATCGGCGGCGGCATGGGCGCGGCCGGCCTGTTCGAGGTGGCGTAGCCGCCGGGCGGCCGCAGATGCGCATCGTCATCACCGGCGGCTGCGGGTTTCTTGGACGGCGGCTGGCGATCCGGCTGCTCGATCGGGGCAGCGCCCTGGGCCCGGTGGACGAACTCGTGCTGTTCGACAACGCCGCGCCCGCATTGCCGCTGCCGGAGGACCGCCGCCTCTCGGTCGTGACCGGCGACATCGCCGATCGCGACACGGTTGCGCGGCTCATCGCGCCCGGCACCGACGCGGTGTTTCACCTTGCCGCCGTCGTCAGCGCCGAAGCAGAGACGAATACCGATCTCGGCTACCGCGTCAATATCGACGGCACCCGCGCGGTGCTTGACGCCTGTCGCACGCTCGGCCCGATGAACGGTGGTGGACCGCGCCTTGTGTTCACCAGTTCGCTCGCCGTGTATGGCGGCGACCTGCCGCCGGCGGCCGGCGACGATACAAAGCTGACGCCGCAGAATTCGTACGGCGTCACGAAAGCGATCGGCGAACTGCTGGTCAATGATTACAGCCGCAAAGGCTTCGTCGACGGGCGCGCCTTGCGCCTGCCGACCGTTGTCGTGCGGCCCGGCCTGCCCAACCGCGCCGCGACGACGTTCGCCTCCTCGATCATCCGCGAGCCGCTGTGCGGCCGGGTCGCCGTATGTCCGGCATCGCCCGAGACGGTCATGGCGCTGGCCTCGCCGCGTGCCGTCGTCAATGGCCTCGTGCATGCGCTCGGCCTGCCGGGCGACGCGCTGGGCTGGAACCGTTCGCTGCAGCTGCCCGGGTTTTCGGTGTCGGTCGGCGAGATGGCGGAAGCGGTGCGACGCGCCGGCGGCGAGGCGGCCTACGCCCGCATCCGCTGGCAACCGGACCCGCTCGTCCAAGCGATCGTCGGCGGCGTGCCGCCGGCGCTCAAGGCCCCACGCGCCGAGGCGCTCGGCTTTGCCTGCGACAGCGGCATCGACGAGGTCGTGCGGAATTTCATCGAAGACGACCTGCCGCTGCAGCGGCAACTGGCGGGATAGGAACGGCGCGATGCCGGGGCGGCCGGCGGTCGGGCCGCGCGTTTTTGCGAGGATCGGATGTCGGCGCTGATCGAAGGGCGCAGCGGCGCGTGGGAAGTCGTCATCGGCCTCGAAGTGCATGCCCAGGCGACGGCCCAGGCAAAACTCTTTTCCGGCGCCGCGACCGTGTTCGGCGCCGCGCCGAACACGCAGGTCTCGCCGGTCGATGCGGCCTTTCCCGGCATGCTGCCGGTCATCAACCGGCATGTCGTCGAGCAGGCGGTCAAGACCGGCCTCGGCCTCGACGCGCAGATCAACCTGCACAGCGTTTTCGACCGCAAGAACTAT
The DNA here is from genome assembly GCA_035504075.1 of Allostellaceae bacterium. Taxonomy (GTDB): domain Bacteria; phylum Pseudomonadota; class Alphaproteobacteria; order ATCC43930; family CGMCC-115725; genus DATARH01. Next base: position 6,314 of record DATJSO010000141.1, read on the forward strand.
TTCTATCCCGACCTGCCGGCCGGCTATCAGATCTCGCAATACCAGCAGCCGATCGTCGGGGCCGGACGCGTCGTCCTTGCCATGCCCGACGGCAGCGCCCGCACGATCGGCATCACCCGGCTGCACCTCGAACAGGACGCCGGCAAGAGCCTGCACGACCAGCACCCGAACGACACCTATGTCGATCTGAACCGCGCCGGCATCGGGCTGATGGAGATCGTCTCCGAGCCGGACCTGCGGAGCGCCGAGGAAGCCGGCCTTTACCTGCGCAAATTGCGCTCGCTGCTGCGCTATCTCGGCACCTGCGACGGCAACATGGAGGAAGGCTCGCTGCGCTGCGACTGCAACGTCTCGGTGCGGCGGCCGGGCGAACCCTATGGCACGCGCTGCGAGATCAAGAACCTGAATTCGGTGCGCTTTGTGATGCAGGCGATCGAGTACGAGGCGCGCCGCCAGATCGCGCTGCTCGAAGGCGGCGGCGCCGTCGCGCAGGAGACCCGCCTTTATGACAGCAGCCGCGGCGAAACCCGGCCGATGCGCTCGAAGGAGCATGCGCACGATTACCGCTATTTCCCCGACCCCGACCTGCTGCCGCTCGAACTGGATGCCGAGTGGGTGGCGCGGCTGAAGGCGGAACTGCCGGAACTGCCGGACGCGAAAAGGCTGCGGTTTGTCGCCGAATACGGGCTGCGGCCTGAAGACGCCGACGTGCTCGTGGCCGAGCGCGCGACCGCCGATTATTTCGAACAGGTCGCCGGGGGACGCGACGCCAAGGCCGCGGCCAACTGGGTTCTGGGCGATCTGTTCGGCGCGCTGCACCGTCTCGGCCGCGGCATCGAGGCCTGCCCGCTTGCGCCCGAGCGGCTCGGCGAACTCCTCGATCTCATTGCCGACAACACGATCTCCGGCCGCATCGCCAAGGATGTGTTCGCCGACATGATCGAAACGGGCGAGGCGCCGGGCGCAATCGTCGCACGGAAGGGGCTGCGGCAGGTCAGCGACACGAGCGCGATCGAAGCTGCGGTCGATGCGGCGCTCGCCGCCTACCCGGCGCAGGTCGTGCAATACAGGACGAACCCGAAAGTGCTGGGGTTTTTTGTCGGCCAGGTCATGAAGGCGACCCAGGGCAAGGCCAACCCCGCCCTCGTCAACGAATTGCTCAGGAGCAAGCTCACCGAGTAGATTGGGCGCCGATGAGGCTGCCGCAGCAAAAATTCGCGCCCGAAGCGCCCTGCCCGCTCGACGGCGTGCGCGTTCTCGATCTGTCGCGTCTCGTCGCAGGCAACGCGGTTTCCTCGCAGCTTGCTGATTTCGGCGCCGAGGTGCTGAAGATCGAAGACCCGCAAAAAGGCGATCCGCTGCGCGCCTGGCAGACAAATGGCGTCAGCCTGTGGTGGAAGCTTTATGCCCGCAACAAGAAGAGCGTCGCGCTCTCGCTGCGCGAGCCGACGGGTCGCGAATTGCTGCTCGACCTCGCGTCGTCGGCCGAAGTGCTGATCGAGAATTTCCGCCCCGGCACGCTCGAAAACATGGGCCTCGGCCCCGCCGTACTCCTCGCACGCAACCCGCGCCTCGTCATCGTACGGGTGTCGGGCTGGGGGCAGGACGGACCGTACCGCGACCGCCCGGGTTTCGGCACCCTGGTCGAGAGCATGTCGGGCTATGCCGCGCGGACCGGCTTCCCGGAGCGCGAGCCGGTTTTGCCGCCGACCGCGCTTGCCGACATGGTGGCCGGGCTTTACGGCGCGTTTGCGGTCATGGTTGCGCTGCGCCGCGTCGAGGTCGACGGCGACGCCGGCCAGGTCATCGACCTGCCGCTGCTCGACCCGCTGTTCTCTTTTGTCGCGGTCGAGGCGCCGATCTATCAGTTGACCGGCGAGGTGCGGCCGCGCACCGGCAGCCGCTCCGATATCACGACGCCGCGCAATGTCTTTCGCACGAAGGAGGGCCGCTACATTGGCATTTCCGCCTCGATCCAGGCGATGGCCGAACGGCTGTTCCGCGCGATCGGCCGGCCCGACATGATCGCCGACCCGCGTTTTCGCACGAATACAGACCGGGTGAAGAACGCCGAGGAATGCGAGGCGCCGATCGCCGAATTCATCGCCGCGCTCACCTTGCCTGAAAACATGGCCCTGTTCGAGGCGGCCGAAATCACGGCGGCGCCCGTCTACGACATCGATCAGTTCCTTGCGGACCCGCATGTCCGCGCGCGCGGCATCGTCGTCGAGATGCCGGACGCGGAGACCGGCCGGGTGGCAATGCACAATGTGATCCCGCGCCTTGCCGATACGCCCGGCCGGCTGCGCCTGCCGGCGCCGCGCCTTGGCGAACACACGGCAGAAATCCTGGGCCAATTCGGCATCGCGCCCGAGACGCTCGCCGCCCTCGCCCGCGACGGCGTCATCGGGTTGCCCGCGGCAGAGCAATGAAGCGCCTCTCGCGCGATCCCATAGCCGGTGCCTGCGGCACAGCGGCCATCCTCGGCTCGGCTTGACAGGAGGTCCCCGCAATCATGGCCATCGGCAAATCCGCCCGCTTTCATTACCGTCTCGGCGCGAACCAGCCGGTACACAGTCCGACGGCGCGCCGGCTCGTCGAGATGGCGGCGGCGATCGTGGCCGAAACCGACGGCGAGTTCCGCCTCGATGTCTATCCCGAGAGCCGGCTCGGCCCCGATCCGCAGATGTTCGCCGACCTCACGAGGGGCGAACTCGAGTTTTACCTGTCGGGCGCGCTGCTCGACCGCATCGCACCGACCAGCGCCCTGCCGCTGATGCCGTTCGTGTTCCGCGACAGCGGGACGGTATTCGCGGCGCTCGACGGCGCGCTTGGCGACACGATCCGTCGCGAGATCACCGCCGGCGGCTTCCACGCCTTCCGCCATACCTGGCAGAACGGCTTTCACCACATCACGACCGCGACGCGACCCATTACAACCACGGGCGATTTCCGCGGCTTGAAGATCCGCACGCCGGGCGGCGAAATCGCCGCCGATTTCTTCCGCACCCTCGGCGCCGAACCCGGCATGGTGCCGTTCAGCGGCATGTATGCGGCGCTGCAGGCCGGCAGGTTCGACGGCCAGAGCGATCCGCTCGGCGTCGTGCTGGCGCTGCGCCTCGATGAGGTGCAGCGTTACCTGAGCCTGACCGAGCACTGGTGGACGGGTTTTACGCTGCTCGCCCACGGCGGCAGGTGGCAGGCGCTGCCGACGGCGATCCGCGAGGCCGTCGAACGCAACGCCGAGAAATTCGCGCTGCTGCAGCGCGCCGACATCGAGCAGATCAACGCCACGGGCACTGCCGCGCTGACCGAGCGCGGCATGGTCGTCAACACCGCCGACGCCGTGCAGCTTCGCGGGGCGCTCGGCGATTTCTATCGGCGCTGGCAGGCAAAGAGCGACCCCGCCGCCTGGACCCTGCTGAACGAGGCCGCCGGCGGGATCACCTAAATCGCCTAAGAAGCCTTGCCGTCGTCGACATTGAGGATTTCGATGCAGGGAGGTGCCGTCAATACCTCGCTGAACGCGTGCATCCAGTCGCCGGTCTCCTCGCGCGAGCCGATGCCCCGCTGGCGGAACTGATCGAGCTGATCGAGTTTCTGCAGTTCGACCTCGAATTGCAGTGCAGCACCGTCACCCTTGCCGCGGGTCAACGGCACGAGAAGGCGGGCGGCGAGACCCTGGCCGCGCGCCGCATCGACCTCCTTGCGGATAAAGTCGATCGCGCGCCGCCGATCGACGGGCTGTACATCATAGGAGAAACGCGCCAAGTACATGGACCAGCTCCCATCCCGGGTTGCGGCCGGCGGGCAATGAAACCGCCGCCTTCGCCGGCCTCTCCTGGTCAACGCCCGCTAAAGCACGTCGTGACCGAGCGCGGTGCCCTCTTCGGGTGACACGACGCGAATCTTGATCGGCGCGTATTGGCGGATCGTGCTGACCGCCAGGTCGGCTTCGCGCTCCTCATGTGCCCGCACAAAGACCGCCGTTTCGCCGTTGTGAATGTACGGCGCATAGGTGCGCTGCACATCGCCGACGACGAACGGATCGACCTCGAAAGCCGCCAGTTCGGCTGTGACGACCGCCGGCTTCGGCGCCGTCTCGCGCAACATCATCAATGTAATATCGCGTGCTGGCAGCCCTTCGGTCTTCAGCCGGTTGACGGCATCCTCGGCGGTGCCTTTCGATTCGAACAAGCCGACAACGAATTTCTGCGCCATGACAATCCCTCCGCGGCCGTTGCGCCGCTCATTCAACGGTCGTGACGCGTCGAGGGTTGCGGCGGCGCAGCAGAACTGCGGCACGCGGTTCGCAGATTACCGGCCGCGGGCCGGCGCGGCCGCCGGCTCGGCCGGTTCGGCGGCGCGGGCATGCGCCGCGATATAGGCATCGACATGGCCGGAGAGCATCTCGGCGCTGTCGATAAAGAAATGGTCGGCGCCGGGGATCTTGCGGAACTCGATCTTGATGTCGCGCTGATGCGACAGCTTGTGGACGAGCTTTTGCACCGAGTCCGGCGGCACCGAAGTGTCCTGGTCGCCGTGCAGGATGAGGCCCGACGACGGGCATGGCGCAAGAAAGCTGAAATCGTAGTTGTTGGCCGGCGGCGCCACCGAGATGAACGCCTCGATCTCCGGCCGCCGCATCAACAGCTGCATGCCGATCCAGGCGCCGAACGAATAACCCGCGACCCAGCAGGACACCGCATTCGGGTTGTAGCCCTGCAGCCAGTCGAGCGCTGCCGCGGCATCGGCCAGTTCGCCCTCGCCGCGGTCAAAGCTGCCCTGGCTGCGTCCGACCCCGCGGAAATTGAAACGCAGCGTCGAAAATCCGCGACGCACAAAGCCTTGGTAAAGAGTGTAGACGATCTTGTTGTTCATCGTCCCGCCGTGCAGCGGGTGCGGATGCAGCACCAGCGCAATCGGCGCGGTGCCGCCGCGGGCGTGATGATAGCGGCCCTCGATGCGCCCTTCCGGGCCATTGATAATCACGTCAGGCATGATGGACCGGGCCTAATTCCAACCGATCTACTCAAATATGCGCCCCGTGTGTCGACTGCAATCTGCCTGCCTTGGTCCGCAATACTTGATCTGCCAAGTCGGGCAATTATATGCTCGCTGCCGGGCTGCGCGGCCGCGACCGCCGCCGGCCCGGCATCGCAGGAGCGCGCGGTTATAATATAGTGACTCCTATGCTTTTCAAAAACCTTCGCGAGGAAATCGACGCAACCCTCGCCCGCGATCCGGCCGCCCGGTCGCGGTTGGAAGTGGTGCTGTGCTATCCGGGCTTTCAGGTGCTGCTGTTTCATCGCGCGGCGCATTGGCTGTGGCAACGCCATTGGCATCTGGCCGGCCGCTTTGTCGCGCATCTGGGGCGCATTCTCACGGCGATCGACATCCACCCCGGCGCCCGCATCGGCAATCGGCTCTTCATCGACCATGGCATCGGCGTCGTGATCGGCGAGACCGCGGAGATCGGCGACGACTGCACGCTCTATCAGGGCGTCACGCTGGGCGGCACGCGGCCCTCGGCCGACCAGGCCGGGCAGAAGCGCCATCCGACGATCGGCAACGGCTGCATCATCAGTTCCAACGCACAGATCCTGGGGCCGTTCAAGGTCGGCGACGGCGCTCGTATCGGCGCCGCCGCGGTCGTGCTGCGCGAAGTGCCGCCGGGCGCGACGATGGTCGGCAACCCGGCGCGCCAGGTCGCCCGGCGCACCCCGTCGCTGGAGCCGCGGCCGGCCTTCGAACCGTACGGCGTCACCGGCGACATTCCCGATCCGATCGCCCGCGCGCTGAACGGGCTGGTCGACGAGGTCACCAGCCTGCGTGCCCGCGTCGCCGAACTCGAACGCGATGCGGCCGGCAAGCCCGGCGTCGAGGCGGAGGCGAGCGGCCCCGCAGAGCCGGCGATGAGAGCAGTGTCGTGAAATCGCAATCGCCGCATGGCAGCCGCGCGTGGCGCTGCCGCTACCGGACGGTCTGGATGACCTCAAACCCCTCAAACTCGGGATGGCCCAGGTAGAGCGGCCGGTTGTCGCCCGCCGAGCGATGCGCGAGCCGGAACGCCTCTGAACGGGTCCAGGCCTCGAAATCGGCGCGGCTGCGCCAGATCGTGTGCGACGAATAGAGAACGTGGTCGTCGCGCTCGGGACCGCGCAACAGGTGGAATTCGACAAAGCCCGGCACGTCGTGCAGGTGCGTATCGCGTGAGGTCCATACCCGCTCGAATGCCGCCTCGGCGCCGGGGATCACCTTGAACCGGTTCATCGCGATAAACATTGGCTTCTGCTGCCCTGCTGATGCCGCGGCCTGCGGACCTGGGGCGAGAGATCACATCTCGGCCGCCTGGAGCAAGCGCCTTTCCGGCCGGCCATCACCCGGCCGGAGGGGCGAGGACGCCGCGGCGGATCTGGTCGCGCTCGATCGACTCGAACAAGGCGCGGAAATTGCCTTCGCCGAACCCCTCATTTCCTTTGCGCTGGATGATCTCGAAAAAGATCGGACCGATCACCGTGTCGGTGAAAATCTGCAAGAGCAGACCCTGGCCCGCGGCCGGTGCGCCGTCGATCAGGATCTGGTCGCGGCTGAGACGCGCCGCGTCCTCACCGTGACCGGGCAGCCGCGCCTCGACGGCCTCGTAATATGTCTCAGGCACCGCCATGAAGCCGATGCCGCCGGCGCGCAACGCCTCGACGGTGCGGTAGATATCGCCGGTCGCCAGCGCAATGTGCTGGATGCCCTCGCCGCGATAGGCTTCCAGGTATTCGGCGATCTGCGACTTGTCGTCGGCGCTTTCGTTGATCGGAATGCGGATCTTGCCGTCGGGGCTGGTCATCGCCTGCGAGCGCAGCCCGGTCAACTTGCCTTCAATGTCGAAATGGCGGATCTCGCGGAAATTGAAGAGCCGTTCATAAAACTCGGCCCACAGCCGCATGCGGCCCTTGTGAACATTGTGGGTCAGATGGTCGATGCCGGTCAGCCCGACGCCCGCCGGCGCCGGATCGCCGACGAGCGGCACGAAATCGACATCGTAGATCGTGCGCTCGCCGTAGCGGTCGACAAGATAAATAAGGCTGCCGCCGATCCCCTCGATCGCCGGAATATTGAGTTCCATCGGTCCGACCTTGCCGGCGACTGGCTTGGCGCCGAGCTTCAAGGCGCGTTCGTAGGCCCTGCTGGCGCTCTTTACGCGGAATGCGATCGCGCAGACCGAAGGCCCATGCAGCCGCGCAAAGGCCTGCGCGAAGCTTTCGGGCTCGGCGTTGAGGATGAAATTGACATCGCCCTGCTTGTACAGCGAAACGCTTTTCGAGCGGTGCCGTGCCGCCCTGACAAAACCCATGCGCTCGAACAACGCGCCGAGTGCCACGGGATCGGGGCCGGTGTATTCGACAAACTCGAACCCGTCCGTCCCCATCGGGTTGTTCCAAAGATCGGCCATCCGCCGCCTCCTGCTCCAGGCTCCCGATGTGGTGCCGGCCGCAAGATTGCCAAGGCTCGATCGGAACCGCACCGCGGTGGCGCGGGTTTGATTCAGTGACTATCGATCCATCCGGAGGGTTTTTGTGATGCCCGATCGAGACCGCACCGAGACCCCGCAACGCGACAGCAGCAAACAGCCGATCGTCGGCCGCGACGTGCCGGACGAAAGCAAGGAGCGGCACACCGAGATCGCGGTCGAAGAAGGCAAGCGGACAGACGAAGCGAGCGAGGACGAACGCTAGGCCAAGCAGCCTCACATTGATCGGAAGCAACTCGCCTCCTCGTCACCCGCGGGCTTGACCCGCGGGTCTGGAGATGGCCGGGTCAAGCCCGGCCCTGACGAGGGGAAATTCTTGCAGGCGCCGGGCGTTCTGCCGGCTGCAGTGCGCGTCAGGCCGGGTGTGGCTGGCCCGCAGCTCAATACAGCATGATGAAGCCGTGATACTGGTACCAGTCGGGGCCACCGTCCGGGTCATGCTTCAATTCGAGGTCGCTCTCCTCGATCCGGACGCGGTCGGGCGGAAAGGGACAGTCGTCGGGCATTTCATCGACGACGGCGTAGGAGATGCCGCCGTCCCATTCGAGATGACCCCTGCAGGTAAACTGCTCGCGGCCGAACCGCACGCGAAAGACGACGCCGGGCGGCGCGCGATCCTCGTCCATGGTCAGATCACCATCGGCGCTGCTTCGGCGTATTGCACCAGCGCAGCCGGCGCCGGGCAATAGTCGAGGCATTCGCCGCACCCCGTGCATTTCTCCGGGATGATCTCGTAGAGGTGGCGCGGCTCCAACAGCTTCGGGCGGATCGCCGCTTCCGGGCAGACCTCGCGGCACAGCCCGCAGGAATTGCAGAATGCGTAGTCGATCTGCACTTTCATCGCCCCCTCCGAGCTGATGCACCGTTACCGGACCGGGGCGCCGGGCTGCGGCGAGCGGCCGAAGCCGCCGAGCTGGTGCAGGAGGTAGCCGAGCGCCTCTTCGACGTGATGCTGCGCTTCCGGCGTCGTACAATAAAAATCAAGCTGATACTTGCCCTCCATGAAATGCATCAGCTCTTCGTCGCGCTGCGACAGGTGTTCGTGCACGACGAGCGGATCGTCGCCGCACAGTTTGATATAGGCCATGATGCCGAGGCAGGCATTGGCCTCGGTATAATAATTCTGTGCTGCGCGCGCCAACGGATGGATGTGCGGAAACATCATCGACAGGCCGAAATAGGCGGGTAAGGGTTGCACGTTCGCCTCGGCGATCTCCATCAATTCGCGCTCGTCCTTGACCCAGCCCTTGCCGAGCAACACGTCGGCGTGCAGCTTTGAATGCTTGCACTCGTCCCAAATCTGGCGGGCCCGCATGCGCTGCAGATCGATATAGTTTTCCTGCTCGCCGATATCGACCGACAGGAGTTGCGCCGACATCTGCTTAATCGACATGTGCACGCCCTCGGCGGCGTAGCCGCGCAGCGCATGCTCCTTCTTCCATTCCTCGTCGTTCGACGCAAGCTCCTGCTCGATGTCGCGGATGTTGCGTTCGAGCAGCGCCTCCCAGCCCTTCAGGCACCTCTCGCGGGTCAGCTTCAGCCGGAATTCGGCGCCGGGTGCGCCCGGCATCGTCGGCCACACCCATTTATCGCAGAATTCTTCGAGGATCGGGTTCATCGCCTGCCTCCTGACCGCGATTGCCGGCACACCGCGCGATGTTCCATCGCGCGGCATACCGACTATACACGATCGCCGCCGAACGCGAAGGCGCGGTCGCGCGGTCACACGTTTATGGAGCCGGTCGCGACCGCCGCCGGCTCGCCGGGTCTTCAGCCGATCTGCGGCGTAAGCACCGGGCCAAACCCCTCAAAACGCTCGCCGTCGAAACGTTCCATCCGGACCTGGTTGATGGCGTCGAAATTGGTCGGGCTGGTATTGACCGTGATGCCGGGCTGTAGCATCGGCAGCTTGAAGTGGCGGAGGTTTGCCGCCTGCCGCATAACATTTTCGCGGGTCAGATCGTTGCCGCATTGCTTCAGGACCTGTACGGTCGTGGCGCCGACCGAGGGGCCGTAAACGGTGCCGTTGTCGGTCTTGTCGCCCTCCGGATAATACTTGTCCATGAACGCGACCCACCATTTGTAGCCGGCATCGTTTTTCCATTCGGGATCGGTCGGATCCTTGAACGAGTTGTCGGTAATGATGCCTTTACAATTTTCCAGGCCAGCCGGCTTGAAAGCGATTCCGACCGACGCCGCGATGCCGTTGGTGATAAACAGCGGCTTCCAGCCGATCTCTGCCACCTTTCGGATCGCCTGCGCCTCGAATTTCGGGATGCAGATCGTGATCAGAGTATCGCAACCCTCACCCTGCATCTGCACGATCTGGGAATCGACCGTGGTGTCGGTGGTTTCATACGAAGCCTTGACCTTGATTATCGAGTCGGCCTTTCTGCCCAGACCGTCGAGGATGCCGTTCACATAGTCCTTACCGTAATCATCGTCCTGGTAAAGGATTCCGACCTTGGCTTCGGGCTTATGCTTCAAGATGTAAGCGGCGTAGATGCCGCCCTCGGCGCGGTAGCTGGCGAAGAAGCCGATCGTCCAGGGGTGGCCCTTCGGGTCGTTCCATTTGGTCGCGCCGGTGCCTGGAAATAATTGCGGCACCTTTTTCTCGTTCAGGTAATGCCATACCGCGCTATTGGTCGGCGTCCCGATCGAGCCGGACAAGAGGAAAACGCCGTCTTCCTCGACCAGCTTGCGCGTCATCTCGACGGTTTTCGGCGGCGAATAACCGTCATCATACGAGATAAAGGTGATCTTGCGGCCGTTGATGCCGCCCTGATCGTTGATCATCTTGAAATAGCGGCCCTGGGAAATCGGGAACGTCTGGGCGTTCGACAGCGGCCCGCTATACGGACCGCAATTGCCGATCTTGATCTCCGTGTCGGTGACGCCGGGGCCGTATTGTTTGGCGCGGGCCGGCCGGGGCGCGGCAATCGGGCCGGCAAACGCAATTGCCGGGGCAGCCGCAAGAAGCGTGCGGCGGGTCAAACCCTTCATCATCGGTCTCCTGTGGTGAAGCTGCTGTTCAGTCGTCGGTTTTTTTCGATCGCCGCCTTCGCGCCGCCGTCCGGCGGTTCAAGGATCGACCATCAGGTTTTGCACTGTTCGCGTTCTGTCCGTCTCGGGCCCGCTCCTCCAGGGCGGCCCGCGATAAAGGGCGGCAGCGCTTACGGCTGTTCCGCCCAAGCCTCAGGAGGCGGCGGCACGACCGAGCGGCCGGTTGCCGCCTCGACGATCGAGCCTTCCGCGGGGCAATACATCAGGCACGCCGTGCAGCCGGGGTAGGTGCACGCGTTCACGTCGATCTCGATCCGATGCAGCGGGTCGAGCGCGACATAGACGGCGTTGATGTCGAGTTCGCGGCAGACGATATAGCACATGCGGCATTCGGTGCAGCGCTCGTGATCGACCTTCAGCATTGCCGCGCTCCTCAATCCGTCACCCGCACGCGCTCGGGCGGCGGTGGCGGGGTTTCGCGCTGCAACACGAAATCGCCGAGTTCGTGCAGGAAGCGGCGATAGTCGCGGCGGGCGACGCGACACGCCCAGCGCGCCATTTCCTGATCGACCGGCTTGGCGACGAATTCCTCGACGATGCGCCGGCCCATGTTGATGTGGCTCTGGTTTTCGACCTTCTGGCCGGCGAATGTTTCCTTCAGCGCCGCGTCGCCGATCGCATCGGTGAGCGCTTCCATCCAGGCGAATTCGACAATCTTAGGCCCGAGGTTGAGGGCGGCGATGCGGATCGGATGCGCGTAGGTCGCCAGGTTGCGCAGCGAAAAGACATAATACGCCAGCGCCGAATCGACCGAGAACATCCCGTACGGATGCCGGAAGACCTGCTTTTGCGTCGGTGCCAGTTCCTGTCGAATCAGCGCGTCCATATACAGCATCTCATGCGTCGATTCGTCGACGATCTGCTTTGAGAACAGGTATTTGACCGAAGGCGGGAAATCGTTCATTTCGAGGCCTTGGCCCCAGCCGCCATAAATGTAATAAAACATCCGCTCGAGCGTCCACAGCCGGCCGATGAGCCGGTTGGCCGCGTCGCGATCGAGGCCGCGCGCTCGCGTCGCCACAATGATGTCCTCAACCGGCGTCGTGCGCGCCTCGGCGCGGCTTTCCGCGATCAACTCCTGTGCCAGGGCTTTCCCCGGAAGCTCGGCCATGCTGCGCCCTCGGCTGTCCGCGGCGCAGCATCGCGCCGTGACAGCGCCGGACACAAGCGAAAATGCGCATGCGCGGAAGCCGGATCGCATGCTAAGAAGTTTGTCAGCACGCATTCGGAGGACCGGATATGGACCTGCGCTTCAGCCCCGAGGAACTGGCGTTCCGCGACGAGGTGCGCGCCTTCATTCGCGACAACCTGCCGGCCGACATCAAGGAGCGCCTCGATGACGGCGACTCGGCCGCGAAAGAAGACATCGTCGCCTGGCAGCGGATCCTCAATAAAAAGGGCTGGGCGGCCTACAGCTGGCCCAAGGAACACGGCGGGCCGGGCTGGACCGCGGTGCAGCGCATGATCTTCCTGGAAGAAATCCAGACCGCGCCTGCGCCCGAGGTCAATCCGTTCAACATTACGATGCTGGGGCCGGTGCTGATCCAGTTCGGCACAACGGAGCAGAAGGAGCGCTTTCTGCCGCGCATGCGCAATCTCGACGACTGGTGGTGCCAGGGCTTTTCCGAGCCGGGCGCCGGTTCCGATCTGGCAGCGCTGAAAACCGCGGCGCGTCGCGAGGGTGACCACTACATCGTCAACGGCCAGAAGATCTGGACCTCGACAGCCCATATGGCCGATTGGTGCTTCTGCCTCGTGCGCACCAACCCGCAGGCGGCGAAGCGCCAGGAGGGCATCTCGTTCCTGCTGATCGACATGAAGACGCCCGGCATCACGGTGCGGCCGATCATCTCGATCGACGGGCATCATCACCTGAACGAAGTCTTCTTCGACGACGTGAAGGTGCCGGTAAACATGCGGGTCTATGAGGAAAACAAGGGCTGGGACGTCGCGAAATTCCTGCTCGGCAACGAGCGCACCGGCATCGCCCGCATCGGCAAGTCGAAGGAGCGCATCCAGTTCGCCAAGCAGAAGGCCAAGGAGATGCGCGAGGGCGGCCGGCCGCTCAGCGAGGACCCGGAATTCCGTCGCCGCATCGCTCAGCTGGAAACCGAGGCGAAGGCGTTGGAGATCACGCAGCTGCGCGTCATCTCGGCCTACGACAAGGAGGGCGGCAGAAAGCCCGATCCGTTGTCTTCCGTGCTGAAGGTCAAGGGCACCGAACTGTTGCAGGCCTCGACCGAGCTGGCGATGGATGTCGGCGGGCCGCTGGCGATGCCGTACTGGGACGAGGAGATGGAAATCCTGTCGAACGAGCCGGAAATCGGCCCGATGTGGGCGACCGCGGCGACGCGCGGCTACCTGTTCCTGCGCGCCGCGTCGATCTATGGCGGCACCAACGAAGTCATGAAGAACATCGTGTCGAAGGCCGTGCTGGGCCTCTAACCAAACCCTCCGTCGTCCCCGCGAAAGCGGGGACCCAGGGCAAGCGACAGAGCGACGGCCCTGGATTCCCGCTGGCGCGGGAATGACGGCCCGGAAAAGGACTCTCGTCGTGGATTTTGACCTGACCGAAGAGCAGCGCCTGTTGCGCGACAGCGTCGAGCGGCTGATCGCCGACCAGTACGCCTTCGACAAGCGCAAGACTTACCTCGCCGAACCCGACGGCTGGAGCCGCGCGCTGTGGGCGCAGTATGCTGAACTCGGCATTCTCGGCCTGCCGTTTGCCGAGCAGCACGGCGGATTTGGCGGCGGCGGCATCGAGATGATGCTGGTCATGCAGGCATTGGGGCGCGGCCTCGTGCTGGAGCCATATCTGGCGACGGCCGTGCTGGCCGGCACCGCATTGCGGCTGGCCGGCAGCGAGGCGCAGCTGTCGGCGCTGGTGCCGCAGATCGCCGAAGGCGGACTCGTGCTCGCCTTCGCGCATGGCGAAAAGCAGGCCCGCTACGACCTGCCGGATGTGCTGACGACGGCAACGCCGAAAGGCTCGGGCTGGGTCATCGACGGCGGCAAGAGTGTCGTCGCGCACGGCGACGGCGCCGACCGATTGATCGTCAGTGCCCGCACCGCGGGCACGCGCGACGACCCATCCGGCATCACGCTGTTTCTCGTCGACGGCAACGCGAGCGGCGTCGCCCGCCGCTCCTATGCGCTGCGCGACGGCACCCGCGCCGCCGAGATCGCGCTGGCCGGCGTCGAGGTTGGCGACGACGCGGTGCTGGGCCGGGTCGGTGAGGCGTTCCCGGTCATCGCACGGGTCGCCGAGGCCGGTATTGCTGCGACCGCCGCCGAGGCGGTCGGCGCAATGGAGGCGATGCAGGCAATGACGCTCGAATACCTGAAGACGCGAGTGCAGTTCGGCCGCCGGATCGGCGACAACCAGGCATTGCAACATCGCGCCAGCGAGATGTTCATGTCGCTGGAACAGGGCCGCAGCCTCGCAATGCTGGCGGCGATGATGGTGGACGAGCCGGATGCCATCGAACGGGCCCGGACGATCTCGACGGTCAAGGTCGGGGTCGGCCAGGCCGCCCGCTTTGTGTCGCAAAACGCGGTGCAATTGCACGGCGGCATCGGCATGACCGAGGAATACGCTGTCGGCCATTATTTCCGGCGCTGCATGGTCATCGAGCACAGCTTTGGCGATACGGCGCATCATCTGTCGCGGCTGGCGCAGGACGCCGACCGATGAGCCCGCCGACAAGAAAGTAGTAAGGAATAAACTATAATCTCTCGGCCTGTCGCGAGCTTCCCGAAAGGGGCGGAACAAGCCGAGCCGAGCCATGCATGACGGCGGGAACAGCGGGGCCTTCCCAGCGCCCCTGAGGGTGCGATATCGGGGCGAGAGCGAGTATCGACCCTTCGCCCCGATGACCGACTACGACCTGATTTTGTCGGGCGAACCGGCGGCGGCGACGGCGGCCGCAAAGCGGCTGATATCGACAGAAGCGGTCGATGCAGCGCGGCTGCGAGACATCGCGATCGAGAAGAAAAACCCCGACGCCGCCAGAATCGTCGCGCTTTATGCGCTGGGGTTTACCGACGACGGGTCGGTCGCGAGCGGCACGCTTGCCGGGGTCGCTGCCGATGACAACGACAGCGAGGGATGCCGCCGGCATGCGGCGGCCGCACTGACCCGCCTGCACGCGCCGGGCGTCGTAAAATTGCTGTCGGAACTGCTCGAGCATGGCGAGCCGGAGCCGGTGCAGCGCTGGTGCGTGCATGCGCTCGGCGACATGGATGGGACACAAGCACGCAACGTGCTGCTGAAATTCGCGCGCGCCAACCCGGCGGGCGAGGTCGTCGATGAACTTCGCACGGCGCTGGCGCGGCAATGGTTCCGGGCCCGCGAACTGGGGGCCGCGCTGCGCGACATCCTGCACCGGGCACGGCCGCAATAACCGACATCAGACATCGCCGGTCGCGCGCCGCAGCCCGCGCCCGGCCATGCAGGCGAGCATTACGGCGAATTAATGCGACTGAAAGGCGCTTGTTATCCGCCGCCGCGATAATGCGATCAGTGATCCTTGCTGCGGGAGACGACTCATGACGGAACATTCGACGGGCGTCAGGCCGGCGCGGTTCGCAAAGGCGCGGGGTGCGGCCGTCGGCCTCGGTCTTGGCGCGACGCTGGCGCTGTCACCGCTGGCATGGGCGCAGACCACGCCGGCCGCGGGCGCCGCGATCCCACCGGCCGCGCCGCTCGCAACACAGCAGAGC
>DATJSO010000142.1:0-16681 GCA_035504075.1 Allostellaceae bacterium
CATCGCCGGCCAAGACAGCGGGCGGTGGCTGCGCACCGGCGACCTCGGATTTCTCGACGAGACGGGGGAATTGTTCATTACCGGCCGCATCAGGGAGATCATCATCATCCGCGGCGTCAACCATTATCCCCAGGACATCGAATACACCGTCGCCGGCTGCGATCCGGCGCTGCAGCGGCACGGCGGAGCGGCGTTCGCGGCGGCAGACGTACGCGGCGCGGAGCGGCTCGTCGTCGTTCACGAAGTAGAGCGCACCTGGCGCCGCCGCATCGATGCCGAAGCGCTCGTCGGCCGCATCCGCGACGCCGTTGTCCGCGCGCACGATATCGCGCCTTACGAGGTCGTTTTACTGCGGCCGGGCGCTCTGCCGAAGACAACGAGCGGCAAGATCCAGCGCGCCCTGGCGCGGCAATATTGGCTGGAGGGGACGCTTGACCGGCTGTGATCGGTCGCTGCGCGCGCATCTCCGACGGCGGCGGCGTTAGCATGGAGGCACGACTGAAGAGCGGCATTCGCGTCAAGGCGCTGATCCGGCGCTGCGATCTCGCCGCGATCGGGGTCGTCGTCGTGGCGAGAGGCGATGCCGACGCCGGCGCCATCCTCGTCAAGCTGAATGGCCGCGACGCCGGCTGCACCGTTCTGACAGAAGCGCGTCGGCCGGACGGCACGGCGGTGTGGCTGCGGGCGACCGGCGCCGAGCCGGTCGCCGAAGCGGACGCGGACGCCTATATCCTGCGCCAGCGCGGCCGCGACCCCGATTTGTGGGTCGTCGAGATCGACAGCGCTGCGACCGACGCCGTTATCGACGCGCCGATACTGTCCTGAGCGCAAGAGGAGAGATGATGGCGAGAAATGCGCGCCCGCTGCCGGCAGCGCCCGCACCGCATCCGGATCTCGACATCGTCGAGGCCAGAAGCGGGTTTTCGCGTCATCTCGGCGTCGATGTCGTACGCTTCCGCCATCGCCGCTTCGACGGCGGATGGAGCGGCGAGAAGGTGTACGACATCGTGCGGCGCGGCGCGGCAGCGACCGTCATCCTCTATGACCCCGAACGCGACAGCGTCGTGCTGGTCGAGCAGTTCCGGCTGGCGGCGCATTACGGCGGCCGCTCGCCATGGCAGATCGAGGCGGTCGCCGGCCTCATCGACAGCGACGAGACGCCGGAGGCGGTCGCGCGGCGCGAGGTGCGCGAGGAGGCCGGACTTGATATTGCGGGGCCGCTGCTGCCGATCCAGCGGGTCATGCCGGCAATCGGCACGCTCGACGAGGTTGTCTGGCTGTTCTGCGCCCGCGTCGATGCGCGACAGGCCGGCGGTGTCCACGGCCTGGCCGACGAGGACGAAGACATCCGCGTCGTCGTGAAGACAGTGGCAGAGGTCGCAGCGATGCTCGAGGCGGGCGAGATCAGCAGTTCGCACACGCTGATCCTGCTTTATTGGCTGCTGCGCCACCGCGATCGGCTGCGCCGCGAGTGGCTGGGCGAAGGCGAATAAGCGCTTCGGGTGGAATGCGAAGGCTTCCGGGAGCGTCTCAGCCCCAATCCGCCTTCTTGAAATGCTTCGATAGCGCCAGGCCCTGGCGCTGGTAGGACGAGCCGATCGCGCCGCCGTAGAGCCGCTCGGGGCGGGCGATCAGGCGCTCGTACACGAGCCGGCCGACGATCTGCCCGTGCTCGATCAGAAACGGCACCTCGTGCGAGCGCACTTCGAGTACGGCGCGGCTGCCGGCGCCGCCGGTCTCGGGCATGCCAAATCCGGGATCGAAGAAACCGGCGTAATGGACGCGAAACTCCCCCACCAGCGTATCGTATGCCAGCATTTCCGCTGCCTGATCGGCCGGTATTGCCACCGGCTCGCGCGACGCTAAAATATAGAAATCATTCGGATCCAATATTATCCCTTCGCCGCGACGGGTGAAAACCGGATCCCAGAATTCCTCGATATCGTAGTATTCGATCTTGTCAACGTCGACGACCGGAGCATGCCGTCGCGCCTTGTAACCGACAAAGCCGTCGCGGCGCGTGCCGGCGACATCGACGGTGACGGCCAATCCGCCTTCGATCAATTCGCGCCGGATCGGCTCGCCGGCCGGAACGACGCCAAAGCCGACCTCATCGTGCAGGCGGCGAAGCGCCGCGTTGCTGGAGGTCGGCCGGCCGCGCCTGACGCGCAGCTGAACCAGCCGGGAACCCCGCCTGACCCGGATGCTGAACGAGCGCGGCGACAACTCGGCGTAAAGAGGTCCCGCGTAATTCGACCTTATGCTGTCGAATTCGATGCACCGGTCGGTTATCACTCTCGCAAATACGTTGAGGCGTCCGGTCGAACTTTTCGGGTTCGCCGACCCTGACGTCCTGTACCGCAGGTCGAGGTATTCCAGCAGCTGCACAATGTAGACGCAGTCTTTCTCGAGCACCGCGCTGTCGTGCAGATCCAACGTGTGCAACGTCAGCTTGTCCAGCCGCTCTTTTATCGTATGACCAGGGCCGGGCAGAAAGCTGGAGCGCACCCGGTAGGCGGTGTCGCCGAGCCGCAGATCGAGGCTGGCGGGCTGGACCTGATCTTTCAGGATCGGCTCCAAGGATTGGATCTCGTGCGTCCGGTCGATCGCGTCGTGCAGCAATTGATACGGCAGGATGCCGGTCGCGTGTTCTAGTTCGCGCGGTTCGGGCGGCGGGAACAATTCTCCCGTCGCATGCTCCCTCGGCGCTGCCGGGAACAGCGGGCCCATCGCAGGGTCAATCACAAACGGCATCAGTCGTCGCCATCCATTCGTTCTATGCGATGCCGCGCCGCCCGTAAATCATGCCCGGCTTGCTCATTTTGTGCATCGGCCGATAGTGTCGCCGGCGGATGGCACGGCGAGGCGGCGGGAGGGCGGCATGGACATACGCGACGGCTTTGTCGGTGCGGTCGGCAACACGCCGCTGATCAAGCTGCGCCGGGCATCGGAGGAGACCGGCTGCACGATACTGGGCAAGGCCGAATTCCTGAACCCTGGCGGCTCGGTCAAGGACCGCGCCGCGCTGGCGATCGTCAAGGATGCCGAGGAGAGGGGGCGGCTGCGACCGGGCGGCGTCATCGTCGAGGGGACCGCCGGCAACACCGGGATCGGCCTCGCGCTCGTCGGCAATGCGCGGGGCTATCGCACGGTCATCGTCATGCCGGAGACGCAGAGCCAGGAAAAGAAGGACATGCTGCTGTTGTGCGGCGTCGATCTGCGGCTGGTGCCGGCCGTGCCGTACGCGAACCCGATGAATTACGTGCGCTACTCCGGCCGGCTTGCCGAAGAGATCGCGGCGCAGGAACCGAACGGCGCGATCTGGGCCAACCAGTTCGACAATCTCGCCAACCGCCGCGGCCACTACGAAACGACCGGCCCCGAGATCTGGACGCAGACCGAGGGTAAGGTGGACGGGTTCGTGTGCGCGGTCGGCACCGGCGGCACGCTGTCGGGCGTCGGCATCGCGCTGAAGGAGCGCAACCGCGACATCAAAATCTACCTGTCCGACCCGATGGGGTCGGGCATCTACAGCTGGTACGCGCGGCGCGAGTTCAAGCCCGAGGGCGATTCGGTCACCGAGGGCATCGGCAACAACCGCGAGACGAAGAACCTCGAAGACTTCGCGCCCGACGGGCAATTCCGGATCGCCGACGCGGAGATGCTGCCGGTACTGTTCGGCCTCGTGCAGGAGGAGGGGCTGGTGCTCGGCGGCTCGACCGGCATCAACGTGTGCGGTGCAATCCGGCTGGCGAAGCTGCTGGGGCCGGGCCATACGATCGTGACGATCCTCGCCGATAGCGGCACACGCTACCAGTCGAAGCTGTTCAACCCCTCATTCCTGAGCGGGAAGGGCCTGCCGACCCCGCCGTGGCTCGACACATGAGCGGCCACCGCGGCAACCGGCCGGGACCATCGCGGGTTTAATTCGGCTTTCCGTCGCTCGGCGGGCTTTGCATGTGGCGCAGCACGCCTTGCCCACGAAGGGTATTGACAAGCGCGTCGAGCTGCTTGGTCATCGCCAAGAACCCCGTTAACGGAATGATAACCCGGCACGCGGTTAATGCCCGCCCGGTTGGGCGAGAGGGTGGCTGCGGATCGTCAAGCCGGTTGACCGTGAACTCAATTCGCACGTTCACGCCGTCGAATGTTGCCCGCCGGAGGGAATCCACGAATGTGTCAGCGATTTCAGGCCGATCGACATACGTCATGCGCGGCGGGTCTGGAGGTTGTCGGGGTTGTCCCATCGGCATGTCCGATCGTTGTGGTGGTCGCATCCGCTAGTCCAGGCGTCTATGTCGCGGATGCGCGTCTGACAAAATGGGAAGCGATCGACCCGCCGCGGCCAGAGAACTGACCGGCCGGTGCGACACGCGTAGTTCGATAGCCAAATACAAAAACTCCCGTAATGATAGAATAACCGCGGCCGCATTGCGCCAGCGCACCCTTCGCCGTGAGGCGGATCATCACTCCCCCGCTCATGCGAGGATTATGCGCGATTTATATGCTGACCGATTCAAAATTTAACAAGGCCAATACGATATTCTGATCTTGGGCCGGCCTTTTGCTTTCCGGCTCGTCGACTCGCTCTACCCAAGGCCGATTTTGATCGGCGTGCGGGTCACCAGGTTACCGCGCATCACCGCCACCTGCCGCATGCGGCGGCCGAAAATAGCCGCTGGACCGCGGGCGGGCCTTGGTATCAGTCTGGACGGCAGTCGCCGAGCGCATCGGGCCGGCCGCCCATCGTCTCGAGCGCTGCGACAGACGGGCGAGGCATGCAATGACCGACCTTTTGTTCCGCGATGACGCTTATGCCCGCTCTTGTACGGCGCGGGTTGTTGCCGTCGACGCGCGCGGCATCCGCCTCGACCGGACCGTGTTCTATGCGACGGGCGGCGGTCAGCCGGGCGATACCGGCGTTCTCCGGTTGGGCTCGGGCGAGGCGATCCCGATCGTCGATACGATAAAAGGCGCCGGCCCCGACGAGGTCGTCCATGTGCCGGCTTCCGGCGCGCCGCTGCCGCGGCTCGGCAGTGAACTGGAAGCCGAAATCGATTGGCGGCGGCGTCACCGTTTGATGCGCATGCATACGTGTCTGCACCTGCTGTGCGCGGTCGTGCCGGGAGCGGTGACCGGCGGCCAGGTATCGGAAGGGAAGGGGCGGCTCGATTTCGACGTGCCCGGCGGAAGCCTCGACAGGGAGGCGATCGCGGCCCGGCTCAATGCGCTGATCGGCGAAGGCCACGAGCTGGCGCCGCGCTGGATCAGCGACGAGGAACTGGCGGCGCGTCCCGAATTGGTGCGCACGATGTCGGTAAAGCCTCCGGTCGGCATGGGACGCGTGCGGCTGATTGAAATCGCCGGGCCGAACGGGGTCATCGATCTGCAGCCGTGCGGCGGCACGCACATTCGCAATACCGCCGAGATCGGCCCGGTCGCGATCGGCAAGATCGAGAACAAGGGCCGCCAGAACCGCCGCGTCAACGTCGCATTCGCCGAGTAGTGCCGATGTCTTATGCCCGCCCCGAGGCGCTCGTCTCGACCGAATGGCTTGCAGCGCACCTCAACGACCCGCACGTGCGGGTCGTCGATTCCTCCTACAAGCAGCCCGGCGTGACGCCGACGGCGCGACAGGATTACGACGGCGGCCACATTCCGGGCGCCGTGTTCTTTGACATCGACGACGTCGCCGAGCCGGGAACCAGCCTGCCGCACATGATCCCGTCGGCCGGCCGCTTCGCCGCGAAGATGGCGGAGCGCGGCATCGGCGACGCCGACCGCGTCGTCGTCTACGACACGGTGGGGCTGTCGTCGGCCGGGCGGGCGTGGTGGCTGCTGCGCCTGTTCGGCCACGACAATGTCGCGCTGCTCGACGGCGGCCTGCCGCGCTGGAAGGCCGAGCGCCGCGCGGTCGAAACCGCGCCGCCGGCGATCCCGCCGCGGCATTTCACGGCTAGGTTCAATCCGGCGCTGGTGCGCGACAAGGAAGCGGTTCGCGCCAATATCGCCGCGCTTGACGAGCAGGTTGTCGATGCGCGCGCAGCCGGCCGCTTCGACGGCAGCGCCGATGAAACCTGGCCCGGGCGGCGGCGCGGCCACATCCCCGGCAGCCTCAACCTGCCGTTCGACCTGGTGACGGACCGCAGCACCCGCCGGGTCAAGAATGCCGAGGAACTGCGCCGCCTGTTCGAGGACGCCGGCGTGCGGCTCGATCGGCCGATCGTGGCGAGCTGCGGCTCCGGCGTGACGGCCTGCGCGCTCGCTTTCGCGGCATATCTCCTCGGTCATCCGGGCGTCGCGGTGTATGACGGGTCGTGGTCGGAATGGGGCCTGCCGGGTGACACCCCGATCGAGACCGGCCCTGCCCGGCGATGATTGAAATCCGTTCCTGGCGCGATCGGGATGAAGCGGCGCTGATCGCGCTGTGGGACACCTGCGGTTTGAGCCGGCCGTGGAACCCGCCGGCCGGCGATATCGCGTTGATCCGGCGCACCGGTCATGGCGAGATCCTCGTCGCCGCCGATGGCGACGAGATCGTCGGCAGCGTCGTCGTTGGCCATGACGGGCATCGCGGCTGGGTCTATTACCTCGCGGTTGCGCCGACATTGCGGCGAGGCGGTTTGGGCCGCCGCCTGATGCGGATGGCGGAAGCGTGGGCTGCCGCACGCGGCGTGCGCAAATTGGAATTGATGGTGCGAGACAGCAACGAAGCGGTGGCCGGGTTTTACGAGCGCATCGGCTATGCGCGCGAACCGGTGCTGGTCATGAGCCGCTGGCTGGACGGCACGCAACGCCAGGGGCTCGCGTGATGGCGATGCTCGACGACGTGATCACCTATCTCGAGATGCGCGAGCGGCCGAGCAGCCCGCCGGCACCGGCGCCGCTCGGCATGCTGGCGCTGCTGCGAGCCGAGGCATGCACCGTTTCGTTCTACCGCTATCTCTACGAGACGGTCGGCACGCCGTGGCTGTGGTACGAACGGCGACTGTGGGATGATGCCGCGCTCAGCGCCGAGATCGGCAGGCCGTCGACGGAGATTTTCGTACTCTACGCCGGCGGCGTGCCGGCCGGCTATTTCGAACTCGACGCGGCGCCGCCGCACGAGACGGAACTGCGCTATTTCGGTCTCATCCCGGAATTCATCGGCCGTCGGCTCGGGCCGTTTCTGCTGCGCGCTGCCATCGAGCAGGCGTGGCGGCGGCCGATCGAGCGGTTGTGGGTGCACACGCGGATGTTCGATCATCCGAAAGCATTGGGCTATTACCAGCGCGCCGGCTTCGAGGTTTATGCCCGCCGCCCGCTGCGTTTCGAAGATCCGCGGATTGCGGGCATCCTGCCGCGCGCATTGACGCATCCGCTGCTGCCGCCGCTCGCGGCGAACTGAGCCTCAGCCCTCGCTGTCGGCGCTTTCCGGCGCGGCGTCCTCCGTTTCGACCCGGTAATTACCTTTGAGCCAGCGGCCGAGGTCAATGTCGGCGCAGCGCGCCGAGCAGAACGGCTGATGGAGCGGCGATGCCGGCCGGCCGCAGATCGGGCAGCGGCGCGGCGCGGCCGATCTCGGGAGTGCCGGGGCACCGACATTTGACTTGGCCATGCCCTCGATATCGTCTCACAGCGGTGCGATGTCAAAAGGGTGCGCATCGGCCGCCGGTGCAATCTCGATCGCGAACGGCCGGCCGAGGCGGCTTTCGAGCGCCCGCAGCGCCGCCGCCGCCGGGCCGCGCAGCGCTGCCGCGACGGCCGGCGCGATGAGCAGCCGCCAATTCGCCGCCGGCTGTGCCCGCGCCTCGCGCGAGGCGGCGCGCAGGCATTCGAAGGCGAGCGCAACGGCGCTCTTTTGCGGCCCCGGGCGATCGAGCATCGCCTCGCTAAGCGGGCGCAGCCGGTGCGGCCGCACGATTTCGAGATGACCGAGCCGGGTCCAGCCGAGCACTTGCGGCGCCGCCGGATCGCCGACCAGCGCGGCGGTCGTCGCCTGAAGCACCCGCGCGCGCGGCCCGCGCCCCTCGAGCGCGGCGAAATCGACGATGACGCCGCCGCCGAGTTGGCGCAGCCTAGCCTGGCGCGCGATCGCCGCGGCGGCTTCCAGGTTGGTCCTGAGCACGCTCCGCTGCTGCGAGTCGCCGTCACCGCTGCCGGTATCGACATCAACCAGGACTGCGGCCTGCGTCTCTTCGAGATGCAGGCTGCCGCCGCCGGGCAGCGCGAGGCTCGGCGCCAGCGCGGCCGTGAACGCCGCATCGAGATCGATGGGCCAATCGGTCGGTGCCTGCGCGACGATTTCGGCATCGGCGAAAGCCGCGCGCAATTCGGGCAGCACGGCGACATCATCTGCAGCGATGCGCTCCGGCGTGCCGGGCAGGCGCAACGCCAGCGCCGCCGCCAAACCCGGCGGCGGATCGAGCGGCGCCGGCGGATCGTACCGGGCCGCGCGTTCGGCGAGCGGTACCCGGCGGGACTCGGCAATCTGCCGCGACAACAGCGCGCCCTTGCCGCGCTGCGCTTCGCGGCGAACCGTGACGATGACGCGCGCGCCTTCGTCAAGCGGCTGCCGCAGTGGCAGAAAACCCGGCCGCTCGGCGCCGATATCGACAAGCACCGCGCCAAGCCCGCCGACGCGTCGCACAACCCGGCCGAGGTGAATGCTGCCGGGCGGCGGGCCGTCGCCGCGTTCGACATGGAGTTCGACCGCCACGCCGTCCTCCAGCCAGGCGGCGCGCCACTCGCCGGGGCCGGCGGCAATCAAAAGGTCGCGGCGCAATTCGCGCGGTAACCGCGGCCGGCGAGCAGTTGCGCCGTTTCGAACAGCGGCAGCCCGACGACATTCGAATAGGACCCCGAAATCCATGATACGAACGCGGCGGCGCGGCCCTGGATTGCATAGGCGCCCGCCTTGCCGCGCCACTCCCCACCGGCGAGATAGCCGGCGATCTCCGCGTCGCTGAGGGGCTTGATTGCCACCCGGCTCTCGACGCGGCGGATCGCGATACGCCCTTCTGGGGCGATCAACGCGACGCCGCCATAGACGCGATGACGCCGGCCCGACAGCAGTTCGAGGCAGGCGCGTGCGGCCGCTGGATCCTCGGTCTTGGGCAGGATGCGGCGACCGCAGGCGACGACGGTATCGGCGGCAAGGATGAAGGCGCCGGGATGGCGCGGCGCCACCGCGCGCGCCTTCGCCTCGGCCAGCCGCACGACATGCGGCGCCGGCAACTCGCCTTTCATCGGGGTCTCGTCGATGTCGGCCGGTTCGACGATATCAGGCTCGATGCCGAGCTGCCGCAGCAGGTCGAGCCGGCGCGGCGATGCCGAAGCGAGCACCAGCGTCGCGGTCACGAGCGCGGATGCGGCCCCAGCCCGTGCGCCGAGGCTTTCAGATGCAGGACGCAGATGAGCGTAAACAGGCGGCGCGCGGTGTCGCGGTCGATCGCCACCTTGCCGGCGAGCCGCTCCCGCAACAGCTCGGCGCCCTCGTCGTGCAGCCCCCGGCGGCCCATGTCAATCGCCTCGACCTGGCCGAGATTGGCGCTGCGCAGCGCCTTCGAGTAGCTCTCGCACACGAGGAAATAATCCTTGATGATGCGAGCGAACGGCCGCAACGGCAGCACGACCGTCTCGCCCGGCGCGTCGGCGACCGGCCGGATCGCCATCGCCAGCCGGCCCTCGCGCGTCGCCAGATGCACCCGGTACGGCCCGCCCAGACCGGAGGCCGGCGCGAAGTGGTTGTCGTGCACCAGGTCGGCGATCGCCGCCGCGCGTTCGCGCTCGATGTCGGGGCTGCGGCGAATCACCGTGCGTTCGTCGAGCGTGATCTCGGCGATGCGCTGCGCCGCGTCAGCCATGCCGATCCAGCCTGATCGCCAGCGACAGCGCGTGTGCGTCGAGGCCCTCGGCGGCGGCCAGCCGGATCGCTGCCGGCGCCAGCGCGGCAAGGCTCACCTCGTCGCAGCCGACGAGCGTCGTGCGTTTCATGAAATCGAGCACCCCGAGGCCCGACGCAAACCGCGCGCTGCGCGCCGTCGGCAATACGTGGTTGGGACCGGCGATATAGTCGCCGATCGCCTCGGGCGTGTGACGCCCGAGAAAGATCGCGCCGGCGTTGCGTATGCGGCGCGCGATCGCGTCGGCGTCGGTGACTGCCAGTTCGACGTGCTCCGGGGCGATGCGATCGACCAGCGGCAATGCCTCCGCCCAATCCCCGACGATAATGATCGCGCCGTTGTCGCGCCAACTTGCCTGCGCGATCTCGGCGCGCGGCAGGCGCTGCAGGTGGCGGGCAACCGCCCGTTCGACCGCGGCGGCGAAGTCGCCGTCATTCGTGATCAGGATCGCCTGCGCCGCCGTATCGTGCTCGGCCTGCGACAGCAGGTCGGCGGCGATCCACACCGGGTCGTTGTCGCGGTCGGCCCACACCAGAATCTCGGAAGGCCCGGCGATCATGTCGATGCCGACCGCGCCGAAAACACGGCGCTTGGCTGCTGCGACATAGGCGTTGCCCGGCCCGACGATCTTGTCGACCGGCGGGATCGTCGCGGTGCCGTAGGCCAGCGCGGCGATCGCCTGCGCTCCGCCGATGCGGTAGATCTCGTCGATCCCGGTCAGCCGCGCCGCCGCCAGCACGAGCGGGTTGAGCACGCCGTCGGGCGCCGGCACGGCCATGACGAGGCGCTCGACGCCGGCGACCCGCGCGGGGATCGCGTTCATCAGGACCGATGACGGGTAGGCTGCGGTGCCGCCGGGCACATAGAGCCCGGCGGCGCCGACCGGCCGCCAGCGCTGGCCGAGCCGTACCCCTGCCGCATCGACGTAATCGATGCCCGACGGCAGTTGCCGGCGATGAAAGCTTTCGATGCGCTCGGCCGCGAGGCGCAGTGCGGCGACGGTTTCGGCTGGGGCCTGCTCGGCGCCGGCGGCGATGTCGTCCGGCGACAGCCGCAGGCGATCGACGGACAACCCAAGCCGATCGAAGCGGCTCGTATACTCGACGAGCGCGGCATCGCCGCGCGCCCGCACGTCATCGATGATTGCCGCGACAGCGCCATCGACGTCGGCGGCATTTTCCCGCTTCATCGCGAGGAGGGCGCGAAACGCCGTCTCAAAGCCGGGATCGCGGGTTGTCAGCGTGACGGCCATCTCTATCCTGCCGCGGCGCGGGCCGGCGGGCGACCGCCCTGGTTGACGACCGCGCGGAAGCGCTCGATCCACTCGCCGATTTCTTCCGGTCGCGTCTTCAGCGCCGGGCGGTTAACAATGAGCCGCGACGTGATGTCGGCAATATGCTCGATCTCGACAAGGCCGTTTGCCCGCAGGGTTGCGCCGGTCTGCACCAGATCAACGATATGCCGCGACACGCCGAGCAGCGGCGCCAGCTCGATTGCGCCGTTCAGCTTGATGCATTCGGCCTGAACGCCGCGCTCGGCGAAATGGCGGCGCGTGATTTCCGGGTACTTGGTGGCGATACGCAGGTGGCTCCAGCTGCGCGGTTCTTCCGTTGCCGCCCAATCGGCCGGCGCCGCGACCGCCATGCGGCAGTGTCCGATGTCGAGGTCCAGCGGCGCATAAATCTCGGAATAATCGAATTCCATCAGCACGTCGTTGCCAGCAACCCCAAGCTGGGCGGCGCCAAAGGCGACAAAAGTCGCAACGTCAAAGCTGCGCACGCGGATCAGGTCGAGCCGCGGATCGGAGGTGGCAAAGCGCAATTGGCGGCTCTGCGGGTCGTCGAAGGCCGGCTCGGGCACGACGCCGATCCGCCGCAGCATCGGCATGACCTCGCCGAGGATGCGGCCGTTCGGTAATGCCATGATCAGCCGATCGGCCGGCGACTCGCCGGCAGCGGGCGGCACAGCAAGCCCGCCGTCGTCGCGCGACCTCACGGCGTTCCGTCCAGCGAGTGGCCGGGCTGCCGTCGGGTCGGCCACGGATCGCCGAAATCGCGGGCGCGACAACGGATCGCAGCGGCGCAGAGCCGAAGCGTCGCCCCATCAGCAAATTCAAGATCGATCGTGACGCCGGCTTCGCGCCCTTTTGACACCTCGCCCCGAGCGCAACCGGACGCTCGCCCGCACGTCGAGCGGATTGCCAAAAGCGACAAGATCCGCTGTTCCTCTCTGCGCTGAAAGCCACGATAGACAACGCCGCTGACCGCATCGAACGCGATCAGGCACAAGCTGCGCTCGAACGGCGCCCCGCCGTGGCCACCGCCCTCCCAGCAGAAACGGTTGGCGGCGAGCACGAATCTGGCGGCCTCCCGATCGTAGACAAGATCGCGTACTGTGACGAGGGCGTCCTGCAAACAGGCCGAAACGACGGCAAGATCCTCGGCATCCTCGGCGCGCAGCCGTAATCCGCGACGGGGCGGCGCCGGCTCGCCGGCCCCTTGCGCCAGCATCAATTGCGCAGCCTTTCGACGCGTGCACCGCAGGCCGACAGCTTCTCTTCGATCCGCTCGTAGCCGCGGTCGAGATGATAGACGCGGCTGACGATCGTCTCGCCGCAGGCAGCGAGGCCCGCCAGGACGAGCGATACCGACGCGCGCAGATCGGTTGCCATGACCGGCGCACCGGTCAGTCGCGGCACGCCGCGCACCAAAGCCGAGGCGCCGTGCACAGTGATGTTGGCGCCCATCCGCGCCAGTTCGAGGACGTGCATGAAGCGGTTCTCGAAGATCGTCTCGGTGATCATCGAGGCGCCTTCGGCAATCGCCATCAGCGTCATGATCTGCGCCTGCAGATCGGTCGGGAAGCCGGGATAGGGCTCGGTCATCACGTCGGTGCCGGTCAGCCGGCCGTTGCGCCGCCTGACGGCGATCGCACCGTCGCTCTCGCTGACGCATACGCCGGCTGCGTCGAGGATGCGCCGTACCGCATCCACATGCTCGAGCCGAGCGCCCTGCAGCCGAACCTCGCCGCCGGTCGCCGCCGCCGCCATCATATAGGTACCGGTCTCGATCCGGTCCGGGATGACCGTATGGCGGGCGCCGTGCAGCGCCGCGACGCCGCGGATCGTCAGCCGGTCGCTGCCGATGCCGTCGATCGCTGCGCCCATCGCGTTGAGGCAATTCGC
The DNA here is from genome assembly GCA_035504075.1 of Allostellaceae bacterium. Classification (GTDB taxonomy): domain Bacteria; phylum Pseudomonadota; class Alphaproteobacteria; order ATCC43930; family CGMCC-115725; genus DATARH01. The sequence continues at coordinate 13,069 of DATJSO010000142.1, forward strand.
CAAGTCGGAGATTTCCGGTTCGCGCGCGGCATTGATCAGCCGCGTTTCGCCGCTGGCCAGCGTCGCTGCCATCAACAGGTTCTCGGTGGCGCCGACCGAAACGCTCGGAAACACGAATTCGGCGCCGCGCAGCCCGTTCGGCGCACGCGCCTCGATGTAGCCGCCGTCCAGCTCAACCTCGGCGCCGAGGCGCTGCAGCCCCTTGAGATGAAGATCGACCGGCCGGGCACCAATGCCGCAGCCGCCCGGCAGCGACACGCGGCCGTGGCCGCAGCGCGCAACGAGCGGGCCGAGCACGAGAAACGAGGCGCGCATCTTGCGCACGAGATCATAAGGCGCGGTCGTCGACGTGATGCGCCGGGCCGACAGTTCGAGGGCGCTCTGCCCGCCGGCGGCCTCGATCGCGACGCCGTGCTGTGCCAGCAGGTTGGCCATCGTTCGCACGTCGGCAAGCTGCGGCAGGTTGGCGAGCACCAGCGGCTCGGCGCTGAGCAGGCTGGCCGCCATCAGCGGCAGCGCAGCATTCTTGGCGCCGCCGATCTTGATCGTGCCCGAGAGCGGCACCCCGCCGCGGATCAGTATTCTGTCCATCACTGCTGCCCCGGAGGGCGCCGGTCGCACCGCGCGACGGCGGCGGCGTCCTCAATCGTTGCGGTTGCTTTTAGGCGAGACCTCGGCGCCGCTCAAGCCCGCGCATGCCGGCTCCTCCGGCCGGGCGCTGCGCTCGGCGTCCGCGGCGCGCGCGCGAGCCCTCGCCTGCGCCTTGCGGCGGCGCAGATTTTCGCGCAACGCCTCGGCTTGGCGCTGGTCCTTCCGCGTTTCCTCGCGCCGCATGGCCGCGATCGGACCGGGTTGGCGGCTGTGCATCGTGCAGGCATGGCCGGTACCGGGCGGCGTGTCAATCGCGGCGCCGCTCAGTCATCCACGCGCAGGCTGACTTTGGCGGCGAGAATCACCGCTACAGCCTGCTTGGCCGCATACTCGCTCGACTGGTCGGGGTGGTTGCGCCGCCAAGCATCGACCCCGGCACGATAACATTCGACCGACGGAAGCCCGGCGTCGCACGCCGCTTCAAAGGCGTCGAGCACCGCCTTCGCCGCCACGTCGGTCATCGGGTCAATTGTCAAGCCGCGCCATACCATCTTGGTCTCGCAATAATCGATTTATAAACGCCGCGCGCGGCGGGCGAATTCTTGCCAAGGTGCAACAGAGAACACGCTTGCGCCGATCCCGGTTCCGGCCGCCGGCGCGGCGCCCCGGCGGATCCGCTTGCGGCCGGTTGCCAACCGCCAAGGCCTCGTGTATTCCCGCCGCCGCAGCGGCTTGCTGCCGTAGCTCAGTGGTAGAGCACTCCCTTGGTAAGGGAGAGGTCGAAAGTTCAATCCTTTCCGGCAGCACCAGCGCCCGCCGCACCCGGTTTCCGCGACGATGCCCGCCGGTCGGTCCGGCAGACCGCCGCGTCCGTCGGCCCTCGCCGCCGGCGGCGCAGCCGGCGCGGCCCAGCCGGCGCGGCGCAATGGCGCACCGAGTGGGGCCACGGCTGTCAACCGCGGGATTGACACCCAGCGGTCGGGATGCGACAGCTAAATTTGCATTCTGGTCATTGCCCGAACAAACAGTTGGGGCGCCTGCAAGGGGGAGAGGATTAATGCCGGGCATCACTCGCCGTTCGCTGCTCAACCGTTCGATCGGCCTCGCGGCCGCCGGCGCGCTGGCGCGGCCGTTTGTCGCCAACGCGCAGGTTAAGACGGCGGAAGTCTGGTGGGTGCAGGGCTTTGTTCCCGACGAGGATGCGGCGATCCAGAAGGCGGTGAGCGATTACCAGAAGCAGAGCGGCAATAAGATCGATCTCAGCATCATCCCGTTCGCCCCGATGCGCCAAAAGACGATTTCAGCGCTGACCAGCGGCGAGACGCCTGATCTGATCGAGCAGGCCGCGATCCAGATGAACTCGCAACTCGCGTGGGACGATTACTTCGTCGACGTCAGCGACGTCGTGGAAACGCAGAAGTCGCATTATCATCCCAACGCGATCCTCAGCGGCCTGTGCTTCAACAAGGCAAAAAAGGGCCGCAGCTTCTACGGCGTGCCGCACAAGGCAGCGGTCATTCCGTTCCATGTCTGGGGCGATCTGGTCGAAAAGGCGGGGTTCAAGCGGACCGACATTCCGAACAAGTGGACACCGTTCCTCGACTTCTTCCGCCCGGTGCAGGACAAGTTGCGCGCCCAGGGAATGCGCCACGTCTATGGCCTCGGGCTGGAGGTCAGCACGGTCGGTGACGATCCGACCAACACCTTTCACCAATGGCTGATCGCCTATGGCGGCCTCGGGCTTGTCACAAAAGACGGCAAGCTCCATACCGACGATCCGCAGGTCAAGGAGGCGGCGATCAAGGCGCTGACGCAGCTCAGCAAGGCGTTCAAGGATGGCTATGTGCCGGCGGAATCGGTCAACTGGAACGATGCCGACGACAACAACGCCTTCCATGCAAAACTGATCGTCATGGATTTCGACGGCACGCTGTCCACCGAACTGGCGATGATCAAGGACAAGCAGGCCTATTACCACGACATGATGACGCTGCCACTGCCGCTCAATGACGAGGGGCAGCCCATGCCGGCGCAGTTCGGCATTCTGACCGGGATGATCCCGAAACAGGCGAAGAATATCACGGTCGCCAAGGATTTCATGAAGTACCTGATCCAGCCGGAAATCCTCAATAGCTATCTGAAAGGCGGCCTCGGGCGCTGGCTGCCGCCGATGACGGAAATCGCCAAAAACGACCCGTGGTGGACGGATCCGAAGCGCGACCCGCACGTGCCGGTTTATGTCAAGGAAGGTCTGTTCGACCCGACGGTGCCGTATTTCTTTGCATACAACCCGGCCTATGCCGAAGTCATGGCCGACCATAGCTGGAACGTCGCGTGGGCCGATATTACGCGCGGCGGCATGGCGCCCGACCAGGCCGTCGACAAGGCGCTGAAGCGGCTCGAACAGATCTTCTCGAAATATCCGATCACGGCCTGAGCGGCCGCACAGCCGCATGCCGGGATGTCGGGCTGCCGCGCGACGCGGCAGCGCCGGCATTTGTGCGGCGAATCGGGGCCATTGACTCGACTGGCCGAAGCTGCCATTTGCTGGGCGGTGCGCGAATCGGTGCCGTCGGTCAGGTGCGCGCAGCAAAGGGAGAACGCCATGCCAGCAGGCTCCGCCGTGGGTTACCCGCGCAGCGTGTCGGAATATTGCGCCAGCGCGTCGTGACGGCGCGTCGTGCCGAGCGGGTGCCGGGGTTGGCGGCGCTCGGTCGATCCTGCGACCGGTAATCAAGGCCTGAGAGGGAAGTCATGGCTGACGGCACAACCGCTCTCCCCGGCATTCATGCGGCGGCTGGCCGGGCGGCAGTTGCGCGGCTGCGCAATCGCTTTTGGCGCGGCAACCTGCAGGGTTCGGAATACGCCTGGGCGCTGGCGTTCCTTGTGCCGTACGTGACGATATTTGTTGTGTTCGTGGCCTATCCGATCGGCTTCGGCGCCTGGATGGGCAGCGAGCCGGGCTTGTATACGACGCTGTTTTCCGATCCGATCTATCAGAGCACGGTCGTCAACACTCTTC
>DATJSO010000143.1:0-9071 GCA_035504075.1 Allostellaceae bacterium
CTTGGCCTGCCGCGCCCCGAAAACCGCTTTTTCGCAACGAAAGGGTTCTGACAGAGCAGTCAGGGCCCGCACGCCTTCGGCTAAAGCGCCACCCTGTAGTGCCCCCCTGTAGTGGTTGTCATCCGTTACAGCGCGTGAAACACTCCGGTGCAGAGCAGAGCGCGGAGGGAGCCATGGATGTCGGCATGATGATGGTGTTCGCCAGTTACGGCTGGGAGAACACCGGCGACGATCGGGTATGGGACGAAGAGATCCGGCTGGCGCGGCTGGCGGCCGACAGCGGGTTTGACGTGCTGTGGTCGGCCGAGCACCATTTCTTCGATTACTCGTTCTGCCCCGACAACCTGCAATTGATGACCTACCTGGCGGGCGTGTGCCCGGGGGTCGGGCTCGGCACCGCGGCGGTCATCGTGCCGTGGCACGACCCGCTGCGCGTCGCCGAGCAGGCGGCCGTGCTCGACCTGCTGTGCCACGGGCGGCTGCGGCTCGGCCTCGGTCGCGGCTTGGCACGCCGCGAATTCGCGGCGTTCCGCGGCGTCATGGACGAATCGCGCGAGCGCTTCGACGAAGCGGCGCCGATGATCGTCGCGGCGCTGCGCACCGGCGTTATCGAGGGCAACGGCAAGCATTACCCGCAGCCGCGAATCGAGATCCGGCCGCGGCCGAAACACGATTTTACCGGCCGCATCTATGCCGTCGCGTCGAGCGAGGATTCGGTCGAGGCCGCCGCCCGCCTCGGTGCCCACATGGTCATGTTCTCCGACCGCCCGTGGCCCATGCGGCTGCCGGCGATCGAGCGCAACCGCGCGCTGTTTCGCCAGTTCCACGGCCGCGCCGCGCCGGCGATGATGATCACCGATTTCTGCATCTGCGGCCCCGACCTCGCCGCGGCCGAAAGCCACGCCCGCCGCTATATGGGCAAGTTCGTCGAGAGCAACTTTCATCACTACGAGTTTCTCGGCGACCATTTCGCTGCCGTCAAAGGTTATGACGCCTACGCGCAAAAGGCCGCGATCGCCCGCAAGGGCGGCCTCGATGGAGCGGTCGACGGCTTCATGCAGGCGGCGATCTGGGGCACGCCCGAGCGCATCCTGCGCGAGTTGGAAGCGCGGCGCGGCGTGCTCGGCGATTTCGAATTGAATGTCGCATTCCGCTTCGGCGGCGTGCCATACGACATCGCCGAGCGCGGCCTCAAATTGTTCGCCCGCGAGGTATTGCCGGTGCTGCATGGCTGGCGTGCCGCCGAGACCGCCGAGGCGGCCGAATGAGCGGGCGTTGCGCGCGGCGGGCGGAGCCGCTAAATACCGGCGGGGTTGGCGCGGGGCGTAGCGCAGCCTGGTAGCGCACCTGCTTTGGGAGCAGGGTGTCGGAGGTTCAAATCCTCTCGCCCCGACCATCGCGGGCCGCAGCAATGCGGCGAGCGGAGCAAAGGCGGGGGTCGAGGCGCGATGGCACTGGCGCGAATTCATCAACCGCCAAAGACGGCGATGCAATCCGGGCAGCGATCGCGCAAATGGTTGCTCGAATACGAGCCGGCGAGCCGGCGTGACCCCGACCCGCTGATGGGCTGGTCGAGCGCGCTCGATACGCTCAACGAGGTGCAATTGCGCTTTGACACGCTCGACGAAGCGATCGCCTTCGCCGCCAAGCACGACCTCGACTACACCGTCATTGCGCCGCATGCGCGCACGCCCAAGGCGAAAAGCTACGCCGACAATTTCCGCTACGACCGGGTGCGCACCTGAGCGACCTCGTGCGGCTCGACCACATCGGGAAGCGCGTCGGCAGCGGCGCGACGGTGCTGCAGGCGGTCTCGCTCGCATTGGAGACGGGCGGCTTCCATGTCGTGACCGGCGGCGCCGGCGCCGGCAAGACGACGCTGTGCAACATCATCACGCTCGTCGAGCCTCCCTCCGAGGGCCGGTTGCGGCTGTTCGACAGCGACCCTTACGGGATCGATCGCGGTGCGCGTACCGCGCTGCGGCGACGGATCGGCATCATGTTTCAGGACCTGCGCCTGATCGGCCGATTGACCGTGCGCGAGAATGTCGGGCTGCCGTTGCGCCTGGGCGGTGCGGCGGCGACTCGCATCGCGGACGATGTCGGCGAGCTGCTCGCGTGGATGGGCCTCGCGCATTGCGCCGACCGGCCGGCGGCCGCGCTATCCGGCGGCGAGCGGCGGCTCGTCGCACTCGCCCGCGCCGTCGTCGGTCGCCCCAGCCTGCTGGTCGCCGACGAGCCGGCGGGCGATCTGGACGCCGATGCGATCGCGCTCGCGATGCGCGTCTTCCAGCAGGTCAACCGGCTCGGGACGACCGTGCTGATCGCCGCCGACAACATCGGCTTCGCCGCCGGTATCGCGCAACGGCGCTATTGCCTGCACGAGGGCCGGCTGGCGGCGACCGCCACCGAAGCGGCGGTGCCGTGATCGGGGCCGCGCCTGCCGCGGCGCGCGGCCTGCCGGTGCGGCGGGACCGCGGACTGCGCCTGTTGGTCTGGGTGTTTGCGCTGATGTCCTTCATCGCCGGGCTCGGCGCCGTCGGGCTGCGCGTCGTCGCCCGGACGGAAGCGGCCTGGCGGCGCGCGGCCGGCGCGACGATGACGCTGGAGATCCCGGCCGAGGCGACGCCGGCGCGGCTCGCAACGGTGCTGGCATTGCTGAAGCAGACCCGCGGCATTGTTGCGGCGCGACTGCTGACGCCGGCGGAAACTGCCCGGCTGCTGCAGCCTTGGCTCGGCCCCGGCGCCCAACTCGATGGGTTGCCGCTGCCGCACCTGATCGACCTGCGCGCCGACCCGGCCGTCGCGATCGATTTTCCGACGTTGCACAGAGAACTCGCGTCGGTCGCGCCGGAGGCGAAGCTGGATGACGAGCGCACCCCGCTCGCCGGCCCGCAGCGGACGGCGCGCGCATTCCGCATCGCGTTCGCGGCATGCATCGCCGCCGGGCTCGTGTCGATGATTCCCGCCGCGCTGTTCGCCGCCGGCAGCGCGGCGCACGCCGACCGCGAGTTGATCGATGTCGCGCATCTGCTCGGCGCCGCCGATCGCGACATCGTCCGCCCGTTCGTCGTGCGGGCGCTGCGGCTTGGCCTCGCCGGCGGCGTCATCGGTGCGCTCGCCGCGGCCGGGGTGCTGGTTGCGCTGGCGCGGCCCGCTGCGGCCTTCCTGCCGACGCAATCGGCGGCCGGCGGGTTTGCCGGCTGGCCGAATTGGCTGCTCCTCGCCGCGGTTGCGGCGGCACCCGGGATCGCAGCGGCGCTCGCCGCGCAAGCCGGCCTGCATCGCCGGCTTGCGGCATTGCCGTGAACCGCATTGCGCCGCTTTGGACCCGCGCGCCCCCTTGCCTTCCTGACGGTTGCGGCGTTTGCCCTTTGGCTCGCGGGTCTCGGCTGGTTTGTCGCGAGCAGCATCGCGATGTCGGACACCAGCGCGACCCCGACCGACGCGATCGTCGTACTTACCGGCGGCCGGCTGCGCCTCGAAGCTGGTCTCGCGCTGCTCGCCGCCGGCAAGGGCAAGCGGCTGTTCATTTCCGGCGTCAACCCGCGGGTCGATCGCGGCATGCTGCTGCGGATCCTCGGGCCGGCGGCGGAGCGGGAGGCGTGCTGCATCGTGCTCGGGCGACGCTCCGACGATACCTTCGGCAACGCCGTTGAAACGGCGGCCTGGATGCGCCGCGAGGGCTACACGAGCCTGCATCTGGTGACGAGCTGGTATCACATGCGACGCGCCCTTCTCGAGTTCCGCCGAGCGATGCCGCGGGTGAGGATCATTCCACAGCCAGTCTTCGCGACGCATGTCGATCCGGAGGGCTGGTGGGGTCGGCACGGCGCGGTGCTGCTCGTGCTCGGCGAGTACGAGAAATATCTGGCTTCCTGGCTGTGGCCGGCGCTCGGCGAGGTGATGCCATCGCCATCGCCGCCGTTGCCGACGCTGGAAACCAACGGAATACGGCACGGGGTGGCGTCGCTGCCCCCGCGATGAAGAGGCAGGCTGCCCGTCATTCGGGCATGGAGGGGCGTGACCTGGCCATCTTGAGACCGGCGAATCAATCAAGCGGGTGACGAGGAAGTGGATCGATCCCGAGCAATGTGAGACTGCTCTAAGCCGCATGACCTGGCTGCGCTCGCTCGCCTTCAATGTTGCGTTCTATGCGGTGACGGTTGTCATCGGCGTCGCGGGCCTGCCGATGCTGCCGGCGCCGCGCCGCGCGGTCATGCGGTTTGGCCGCCTCTGGGCCCTGTGCGTGCTGTTTCTGCTGCGCACCCTGACCGGCCTGGCGGGCGAGGTGAGCGGCCGCGAGAACGTGCCGAAGGGCGCGTGTCTGATTGCGATGAAGCATCAGTCGATGTGGGACACGTTGATGCTGCCAGTCGTGCTCGGCGATCCGGCCGTCGTCATCAAGCGGGAATTGCTGTTTGTGCCGTTCTACGGCTGGTACGCCGCGCGTGCCGGCTCGATCTTCATCGACCGCAAGGGCGGTGCCGCGGCGTTGCGGCGCATGACGGCGGCGGCGCGCCGGGCTGCCGCGATCGGTCGGCCGGTCGTCATCTTCCCGCAAGGGACGCGCACCGCCCCCGGCACGCAGGCGCCGTACCAGTCGGGAGTGGCGGCGCTCTATCACGCATTGGGCCTGCCGCTGGTGCCGGCGGCGGTCAATTCCGGGCTTTATTGGGGCCGCCGCAGCTTTCTGAAACGCCCGGGGCAAATCAGGATGCAGTTTCTGCCGGCGATACCGCCCGGCCTGCCGCGCCGCGAATTGATGGCGGAACTGGAATGCCGCATCGAGGCCGCAACCGCGGCGCTCGAAGCGGCAGCAGCCGACCGGCCGGCTTGACGAGCCGACATCAACATCGTAGCGTACTTGTTTTGTACCAGATCAGCCCGGATTTGTCAAGCCCGAATGGTCGATCCCGATATCATCCTGCGCCACGTCGATCGCGCTCTCGACGATGCGACGATCCCCGAACTGCCGCGCCATTACCGCGGCAAGGTGCGCGACAATTATGACCTGGCGGACGGCACGCGGCTGCTGATCGCGACCGACCGGCTCAGCGCGTTCGACCGGGCGATTGCGGCGATCCCGTTCAAGGGCCAAGTATTGACGCAGACTGCGCGGTTCTGGTTCGACCGGACGGCCGATCTGTGCCCGAACCACGTCATCGCCTATCCCGACCCCAATGTATTGCTGTGCCGCCGCCTTGACATCCTGCCGGTCGAAATCGTCGTGCGCGATTATCTCGCCGGCACGACGGCGACCTCGGTGTGGTCGATGTACCGGGAGGGCCGCCGCGACATTTACGGCATCCGCTTTCCGGACGGCCTGCGGGAGAACGAGCGGCTGCCGCAGACGATCATCACGCCGACGACAAAGGCAAGCGACGGCGGGCACGACGCGCCGATGACGCCGGCGGAAATCGTCGCTTCCGGCCTGCACGGCGCCGCGGCATGGCGCGAGGTGTCGGACAAGGCGCTGGCGCTGTTTGCCCGCGGCCGCGAACTGGCGGCGCGCCGCGGCCTGATCCTCGTCGATACGAAGTACGAGTTCGGCCGCGACGCGGCCGGCAATATTCTGCTCGCCGACGAGATCCATACGCCCGACAGCAGCCGCTATTGGTTCGCCCAGAGTTATCCGGCGCGGTTTGCCGCCGGCGCGCCGCCCGACAGCTTCGACAAGGATGTGCTGCGCCGCTGGGTGGCTGCGCGCTGCGACCCCTACCGCGATCCGCTGCCGCCGATTCCGCGCGAGGTCATCGCCGCGACGGCGCAGGTCTATATCGACGCCTGCGAGCGGATCACCGGCGAGACATTCGCGGCAGCCGAGCCGGACATCCCGGTGCTGGAGCGGATCCGCGGCAACCTGCGCCGGTTCTTCGCCGCGGCCTGATCAATGCGCCGGGACCGGCCGCCACGGCGCCAGGCAGTTCGCGACATAGGGGTAATAGCCGGGCGGGTTCGCGCAATAAAACCACGTCGCCGGCGCGGGCGGCGGCAGCGCGGCCGGCGGCGGCGCGACGACCGGCACCGCGGGCGGCGGCTCCGGGTAGGGGTAGACCGGCGCGGCGTAGAACGTCCAGCCGAGACCCGGTGCTACCCACCACCAGCCGAAACGGCCGCCGTGCCAGCCGTGGTGCCAATAGCCGCCGCGCCAGCGCGCGAAATCGCCGCCGCGCCAGCGCGCGAAATCGCCGCCGCGCCAGCCGCGATGCCACGCGTGGTCGTGTCGCCATTGCTGTGCCGCGGCCGGTTGCGCCGCCGCGAGCGCGATAGCCAATCCAGCCAGCGCCATTGCCGAGCGGACGCCGGCATTGCGCCCGCGAGACGTCAGATGCGATGGCGGCATCGCCAAATTCTCCCGGTTGCAGCGTCCCGAGGCCGGGTGCGCCGGTAGCGCCTGCCGATACCCGGCCACACCGACGAATGATAGACGGAGAATCGCCGCACCATCCCCGATGCGGCGTCAGAACCAGCGCGGCTTGTCGACGACGTTGCGCAGCGCCTGACCGGCGAGAAAGCGCTGCACATTGTCGCTCAGCACGTCGAAGCGACGATCGTCGAGATAGGGACCATAGCCGGCGGTGTGCGGCGTCAACAGCACGCCCGGCATCGTCCACAGCGGATGATCGGCCGGCAGCGGCTCCTGTTCGAACACGTCGAGCCCGGCACCGGCGATCTCGCCGGCCCTGAGCGCGGCGGCCAGGTCGTCGAGCCGAGTCGTCATGCCGCGACCGATATTGATGAAAAACGCGCCGCGTTTCATGCGCTGAAAGCGGGCGCGATTGAAAAAACCCTCGGTTTCCGGCGTGTGCGGCACGGTCAGGATCACGAAATCGGCCGCGGGCAGGAATTCGTCGAGCGCTGCGGCGCGATGGAGTTCGGCGATGCCCGCCGGCTTCTCGTCGCGCCGCTCGTCGATGCCGATGACGCGCATGCCGAAGGCGCTCGCCAGCCGCGCCACTTCGGCGCCAATGCCGCCGACCCCGACAACGAGCATCGTCGCTTCCGGCAGATGCACGATCCCCCTATCGGGCGGCATCTTCTTCCATTCGCGGCGCTGCTGCTGCGGCAGGTAGATTTGCATGCCGCGGGCAAAGGCGAGCACGAACGCCATCACATGCGCGCCGATATGGTCGTTGTAGATCTCGCGGAAATTGGTGACGACGACAGGATGCTCGACCAGCTCGCGGTAGTAATAGCCGGCGGGCGGCGCCGCCTGCGGCGCCTGCAGCCAGCGCAGCTTTTCGGCGCGGGCGAGGAGGGCCGGCGGGATCGTGCCATAGGCGGCCTCGGCCAGCGCGATTGCCTGCTCGGCGCCTTCCATCGTCTCGGGTGCGATGACATCGAGACCCGGATTGTCGGCCGCCAGCCGGTTCGCCCAGCCGCGGGTCTTGGCGTCCTGCGGCGGCATGATCAGCAATGTCGTTGGCATGGCGCGGCTCTCCCTGTGCAGCCGCCAGTATGCTCCGGCGCAGCCGCCCGGCAAACCCGACAGGGCTATTCCGCGCCGCGGTCGCTCGCGCGGACGAGGAGGGAGCGGTCGAGATCGGCGAACGACCGCACGCCCAACAGCCCGAGGTCGCGGTCGATCTCCTCGCGCAGGATCGCCAATGCCCGCCGCGCCCCCGCCCGCCCGGCCGCGGCGACGCCGTACAATGCGGCGCGGCCGACGAACACCGCATCAGCGCCGAGCGCGATCATCTTTATCACGTCGGTGCCGCGACGGACGCCGCCGTCGCAGATGATCGCGAAACGGTCGCCGACCGCGCGCCGCGCCGCCGGCAGAACGTCGATCGGCGCCACCGCCCAATCGAGCTGCCGCCCGCCGTGGTTCGACAGCGCCACCGCATCGACGCCCACCTGCTGCGCCCGGACGACGTCCTGCACGTCGAGGAGGCCCTTGACGATCAGCTTGCGCGGCCAGCGCTCACGGATCCGTGCCACCGTATCCCACGTCAGCGCCCGGTCCATCTGCGAGCGCACCCAATGGGCGCTCTCGAACAGGCCGCGCCGGTTCGCCGGCACGAACTCCTGGACGTTGCGGAACCGCGGCATGCCGTGGCCGAGGCGCGTGGCGAGCCAACGCGGGTGCAGTGCCGCGTCGAACAGCGCGGCCCAGCTCAGACGGTCCTGGCTCGCGCGGTTGCGCTTGTCCCACTCGCGGTTGCCGTAGATCTGCGCGTCGGTCGTCACGATCAGCGCCTCGCAGCCGATCTCGCGCGCCCGGTCGATCAGCGTCTCGCGCACCTCGGGCGGCCCGAACACGTAGAGCTGCCACCAATAGCGCAGCCCCGGCACCTGCGCGACGCGGCGCATGTCGTCGTTCGACATCGTGCTTTGCGCGCACGGCACGCCGGCGGCGGCGGCGGCCTCGGCGAGGCGCAGATCGGCGTGCGGGCAGAAGACGCCGTTGAGGCCGGTCGGCGCGATCGCGACCGGCATCGCCATCTTGCGCTCGAACAATGTTGTCGAGACATCGCGGCGCGACACATCGACGAGCGAGCGGTGCCGGAACCGCCATTCCGCGAGGGCGGCGATATTGCCCGCCAGCGACGCCTCGTCCTCGCCGCCGCCCTCCAGGTAGTCGAGCGCGAAATCCGGCAGCCGGCGGTGTGCCATCGCGCGCAGATCCTCGATCGTGACCGCCCGTTCCGGGTTCATGCCGGCATAGAGGCGGCGCCTCGGGCTGCCGGCAAGCACCGCCGGCGAGGCGGCGGCCAGCGTCTTTCCGGCCGGCGCGAGGCGCGCCGCCGGGCGCGATCCCCGCGCTACCGGGCCTTGACGCGCGCGCATCGCGGCGCCGGCGCCGAACCCCAGCGCGAGCGCGCCCAACGTTGCGACCGCCGGCCACGATGGCGCGGGAAGCGGGCGGTCGGCCGCGACGGAAGCGGGCGCCGCAGCATCCGCCGCGCGCGCCGGCTCGATCTGATCCAAGGAATCCATCAATGCCGCCCCGTGATTTCGCTCCAAGCCGCAAACCCGCCGCCCTCGCCGCGGTTCCGCGTCCGGCAAATTCGCCGCCCGCAGCGCCGCGTTTTGCCGGTAAGATGCACCCCTGCAAGTCCTCATCC
>DATJSO010000144.1:0-2470 GCA_035504075.1 Allostellaceae bacterium
CAACATCGTCGCGCCGATCGACGAGTACCCGCCGGGCTATTACGCGACCGACGACTGGATGGACAAGGCAATCGAGTTCGTCAGCGAAATCCGCAACCAGGACCCCGCCCGCCCGTTCTTTCTTTATGTCGCCAACAACGCGGTGCACGGCCCGCTGCAGGCAAAGGAAAGCGACCTCGCGAAATATCGCGGCAAGTACGACGCTGGTTGGGACGCGATGCGCGCGGCGCGCCTCGAGCGGCAGAAGGCGCTCGGCATGGTGCCGCCGGGGACACAACTCGCCGATCGCGACCCGCTCGTGCCGGCGTGGGACGAGGTACCGGCCGACCAACGGGCGCTGTTCGCCCGCCACATGGAAACCTACGCCGCGATGCTCGACTGCGCCGACCAGAATATCGGCCGGCTGGTCGCGTTAATTGAACGCCTCGGCGAACTCGACAACACGATCTTTGTCTTCTCCTCCGACAATGGCGGCACGAATTCCGCAGGTCCCGGCGGCAATATCCACTTCAACCGCCGCTTCGCCGGGCTTGCCGCCTTGCCCGCCGCGACGGATGTGGCGCGCCAGGAGTGGATCGGCACCGGCCGCGCCTCGGCGGTCTACCCGATGGGCTGGGCGCAGGTCTCGAACGCCCCCTTCCCGTCCTACAAAACCTATACCGGTGGCGGCGGCCGGCGCGTCGCGTTTATCGTCGCCTGGCCCGACCAGTTGAAGGACACCGGCGCAATTCGCGGCCAGTTTGCGCATGTTATCGATGTCATGCCGACCCTGCTCGATCTCGCCGGCGTCGCGCCGCTGCAGCTGTCGCACGGCGCGGCGGCAAAGCCGATGCAGGGCCAGAGTCTGGCGCCGGTCCTGCGCGACGCCGCCGCGCCGGCGCCGCGCCGCGAGCAATATTACGAATGCTGGGCCAACCGCGCCTATTACCGCGACGGCTGGGTCGCCGTGTCGCTGCAAAAGCGCGGCGATGCGATCGATTTCGACAATTGGACGCTGCACGCCCACGCCGAGGATTTTTCGGAGAGCATCGATCTGCGCCGCCAGCACCCGCAAAAACTTGAGGAATTGGTTGAAGCCTTCGACCGAGCCGCCTGGGAAAACATGGTCTACCCGCTCGACAACCGCACGCCGACGCAGAAATTCAACGAGCTGCCGCCGCACCAGCGGCCGCCTTCCGGCGGTCGGCGGCGCTTTCTGCCGGGGTCGCAGACCGTGCATCGCGGCGTCGTCACGCCGCTCGTCGCCGACCGCAATTTCACGATCACCGCGCGCCTGACGCATGGCGCGGATGACCGGGGCGTATTGTTTGCGATCGGCGATGTGACCGGCGGCCTCGTCGTCTTTATCGAGGGCGGCCGGCTGCGGCTCAGCTACAACGGCTTTGGCGAATACCATACGCTCGACGGCCCGCCGGTGCCGGCCGGCGCGCAGCGCGCGTCGCTCGAATATGAGGCGCTCGGCCAGCGCCGCGGCCGCGGCCGGCTGATCGTCGACCAGCGCGGCAGCGATTGGGCCGATCTCTCGCCGACGCTGATGAACGGCATGCACGAGGGCCTCGACATCGGCCTCGACCGCCGCGCCCCGGTTGATTGGGACTTGCACGAGCGGCACGGCGTCTTCCGCTATTCCGGCAGGATCGAGGAGGTTGTCGTCGACAGCGGCCCGTTCGCGCCGGATTCGCCGTACGGCAAGGCCTGAGCGCGCCGCGATGCAACTGCCGCTTGGCCTGCGCCTCAGCTTTGAGAACAATCCGAGCTGGGCCGACCGCGAATTCATCGACGCGGCGCTCGGCCGCTACAACGCGCAATTCCTCGGAGATGCGCGCTGGTCCTATTTCGGGATCTTTGTGCGCGGCGAGGCGGACAACGCCGACGCGCCGATCCGCGCCGGGCTGGTCGGCCATTGCTATGCCGGCTGGCTGTTTATCGCGCTGCTGTGGGTCGCCGAGGAATTGCGCCGCACCGGCATCGGCAGCGGATTGATGGCCGAGGCCGAGCGCCACGGCCGCGAGTTCGGCTGCCATTCGGCCTGGGTCGATACATTCTCGTTCCAGGGCCCCGCGTTCTATCCGCGCCTTGGCTATCGCGAATTCGCCCGCATGGCTGTCCCGCCCGGCCACCAGCGCATCTTCTTTCAGAAAAAGCTGACATGAGGGAAACTCCGATCGATCGACTGCTGGCGATCATGGCGCGGCTGCGCGATCCCGAGCGCGGCTGCCCGTGGGACCGGGAGCAGAATTTCGCGACGATCGCGCCTTATACGATCGAGGAAGCCTACGAGGTCGCCGACGCGATCGAGCGCCAGGACATCGCGGCGCTGAAGGACGAACTCGGCGACCTGCTGTTTCAGGTCGTCTTCCACGCCCGCATGGCCGAGGAGGCCGGGCTGTTCGCCTTCGACGACGTGGCGACGGCGATCGCCGAAAAAATGGTGCGCCGCCACCCGCACGTCTTCGGCGACGCCGAGATC